>CAXUIG010000005.1:0-56587 GCA_964250845.1 uncultured bacterium
GCAGTTAGACTACCAAAGAATGGTTCCCTGTCAAGCCCTCGACCTGAATCCTTACCTTCCTCACAACCAGATTGCAAGTATTCCTGCACTTTCGCAAATATCTCTTCCATGTAATCTGTGGGCGACACAATTTCTGCAATCAAGGGAAAGCTTTGGGGGGCAACAGCCGCATTACCAAGTTGACTGAGAAAAGCTGCTTTGGACACCAAAACTCGCGCTTTAGCCATAATCGCTTAATCGCTCCGTGTGAAAGTCGTTCGAGTTCCGTCAGGAAGGTTCCACTCCATAATGCCCATTTATGAGTGCTGTTTGACGTAGCGATCGCAAGTTGTTAAGCACAGATGTTTTTTTGTCCTACCTTCAAATCAAAGTATGTCTTGAGTAAAAAGGCGACTGTTGCAATGACCCGACAAGAATTAGAAAATCAACTGCTCGCCTTAACTCCGACTGAGAAAGCTGAAGTTATCCAATTCCTCACCAAAACCCTGAGTAACGGTTCATCCGGGATTACCAAGACTCCCGGCGTCTGTGGTGGCGATGCCTACACGTATTAATGAGGCTATTGCTACAGCCGAAGATTACGGGTATAGCCAAATTATGTTGGTAGCATACTCTGAACCTCTACCACCGTAAATTTACTGAAGTTCAGCAGCGTTAAATCGGAAATTGGCCAAACTGCGGCTTATATGCAAGCATTGGCATTACAAGCGTGCAATCACTACAAGATGACTACTCCTAATTTCCGGGACTTATATTGTAACCTGCTCAATTATCAAGGAGAAGATCCCTATCACCAGGTGCTGATACCCTGGCAAGATAGAGCAGATGAAGCAATGAGTCGTTTGAACAAATATAGGAATGTAGAGACGAAAAATTGGCATCGAAAGGACATATTAGAAGATTTATTGGCTCTCTATGCCCTGTCACGTGTAAGCGATATTCTTTTACTACCCTTCCAAACAGGTTCTCATATGCTGTACGAGGTTCGGTTTAGATGGGTAAATAATAGAGGAGAAGCGCATTTACCCCCTAGTATCCGATTTGAGGAGCGGAGCGAATATTTGATATTATTGGGCATGCGGCTTATTGAAGAGGCTACTTTTCACCCTTTCTTCCACGAAATCGTAGAGGTACTGCAGTCTCCAGAGCCATCAGAGCCGATTTCGCTTGTGGAGATTATCTGGCCGGGTTTCATGTTGGGAAAGATGATCTTTTGCCGTGCTGGCGTAAAGGTTCGTGGTGGAACCAATTACATAAAAAAAGAAATTGCTGAAAATTCGACCCTCTACTTCACCTTTATGCGTCAAAATCGTCCTGTGAGTGACCTTTCCCATGGATGGGGGAGTAACTCTCAGTGGTGTACCGAATTTAGACGAGATTACGAAGATGATTCAGCATTGTATTACAATGTAGACAGTGAAGACGATGTTTTTTTCCCAGCCAAGAGTTATGGCTCCCCAAACCCTGCACGCGAAAGTATTACCTCAGCTGAACGGATTGAGTTATTGGTCAACCGTTGCTTTATTGTAACCGATAAATCTCATGAAGATCTGTGGCCTTACGGCGACAGGTATACCGAACCAAAAACAACATGAAGCCAATCACTAAATTTGATTGATTTACCAAATTCCTGTTCGATATTAGTTTTGTTAGTCAACCAGGGGTTGGGGGAGGCTTTATTGCTCTTTGGAGGTGTGGAATGTGGTTTTTAGCTACTGCTTAAGACCTCTACAGCTTAGTATAGTCAGCTCACCAATCTAAAAGGGCTATTACTTAGCAACAATTAACTGCATGCACCAAATCTCGCTGCTACCTGAACTGAAGACATTGACTGATACCTATGAGTCCTGGAATGGCGAATTAGAGTATGCCTTCTATGTTTTTACCTCACAAAATCCTGAGCTAGAGGTGGATGCCTCCTTGGTGGAAGAATGGTCGCGCCTTGCTATAGCTCAGGCATTTGTCGGCACAGGTATGGGTAAGCGCCTGAGTGTCGAGGACTTACTAGGAAACTGTCGCTTCGACTTATTTATGAATGGGACACGACTTGGTTGAACTACTTCATCAACGATTGGTGGGATTTTCTTTGGACTGTGTGGTCGCACGCGCACAAGCACTTGGTTGTAATCTACGGCTCGACCACAGATTGAAACCTGCGGAATTCAGTAAAAGGGGCGATCGCTCCTGTGGAGAAGCTGATGAAGCTTTACCCTAACAGCAAAATCATTGTCCAAGACATGAAGCACTCAATCCTACAACCGTACATTCACTGATGTTCAGCAACGTTAAATCGGAAATTGGCCAAAGTTCTCAGTAAAATTTCGGTTGGACTACTAGCAGAGGTAGGGTTAAATATTTTTTGTAGTTTTGTGGTGTAAGGGTATTTGCTATTGGTACAACCCTGTTTGGAGTAGGCGCATCCTGGGATGTTCCGCCTACTCCAAAGAAACCTGATTCGGGGCGATCGCTAAGTGAGAGGAAGTGGGTAGCCTAGAAATAGCCCCGATTTTGTGCCCAGGAAGTAAGTCCAGAGTTGAGAAAACGTTATGTCCCGAAAGCATTTACAGCGGATTGTGACTTTAGTGTCTATCGTTGCCTTCTTCGGTTCTACCGCTTATGGAGCCATTGGAGCCATAAATAGTGCCCTTAAACAACCTAGAAATGACGCCACGACAGCAGCCACGTCTAGAGAATCACAACTGCAAGCACAGGAACGAGGGTACTACCTGGTTTTACACCGGGAGCCAGATAACCGGGTAGCACTGGAAGGGTTGGTAACTGCGCGGCTTCAGCTTAAGGATGGGCGGGGTGCGATCGCTCCTTTGGAGAAGCTAGTCCAGCTGAGTCCTAATCGGCAAGACTACAAAATGCTGTTAGCTCAGGTGAAACAGCGGGTTGGTGGGGGCGATCGCTGAAGGATAAGGATGAATTGATATGCGAGTTGTCATCCTAGTCGATAGGTTAAGCACCCGCCTACAAGAGGAAACACCCGTTAAGACTAAGCCAATGGTCGGAATCGAGGACAGCCAGTTCTTTAGCAAATTAAACTTAGCTGGCATCTGGGTGATCAGATGTACTTCTTTGCTAATTACCGCAATCCCACCAATTACTTTGGATAGGTTAAGAAAGTCAACAAGGCATACGGAATACCACAGATGCTGGAATGGTGTATGGAGTTAGTGGAACCTTATGGCTCAGATTATTTTATTTGTTGCTCAAATTGCATTAGTGCTAACTCTTGGAAAAGTTGATGAAGATTATTTATGACATATCGGTACTTGGACTAGGTCATTGTGAGCCTCATTGTTGCTTACACTCTACGTATTGACGGACGTGGAATAGCTACTCTATTTTAGAAAAAATTATTATTTAAAAAAGTTTTGATTAGAAATTTTGATGAAAGTATATGGCTGAAACCCTTGGTTCTCTCTGCGACAAGTTGACAATTGTAAAACTGAAACAGTGGCATTGCAAAGACGAAAACAAACTCAAAAGTCTTGCTGTTCAAGAAAAGCAGCTTCAGGCTGAAATTAACGATTTTGTTAGTGCCGCTGTATCAGGTGAAATACCTATCGAACGTCTTACTTTTGCCTCAAATAAAGTCTATAAGCAAGAATTGAATGCTGTACCTGATGTAGCAGGCACTATAGGCGAAGTCTTTTCACAACTGGCAGAGGTTAATTGCAAATTATGGCACGAACAAGAAAAAGTATATGAATTTGAAAAAGTCCCACTAAGCGAAAAAGATCAAGTCGTAAAACAGCTTGCAGTTTTGAACTTGGAGCGAAACCAATGTATTAATGAAATTGATAATAATTATCTAGCTCTTGTAGAGACTATCAACTATCCTAAAAAATAACCAAATTTATTTAGAGGTAATAGAATGCATTTAGTACATCGTAAAACCTGTCGGGCGTGTGGTTCTTCAGCTCTCACAAACGTCATTAATTTAGGTGAGCAACATCTACAGGGTTCATTTATAAAACGAGGCAAAGAGGAACCGCCGAGCAGAAAAATTCCAACTTCGCTTGTGCGTTGTGACCCGATGCGAGATGAAAAAGCATGCGGTTTGTTGCAGATGGAGTACACTGTTCCACCGGAAATATTGTATTCCGCATACTGGTATCGTTCCGGCACGAACCAGACGATGCGAAGTCACTTGCAGGGAATTGCCGAAGATGGAGCATCGCTGATTGGCAAAGACAAGGCAAGTGTCTTGGATATTGGTTGTAATGATGGCACCTTGCTGAAGTGCTATCCTAAAGAATTTATCAAGTTTGGAGTTGATCCATCTGACGTAGCTCAGGAGATTGAAGGAGATATTACTGCAATACAAGATATTTTTCCCTCAAAAGAACTCACCAAAGCGTTGAAAGGCGAAAAGTTCGATATTATTACATCAATCGCGATGTTTTATGATCTTGAAGAGCCCGTAAGTTTCAGCAAAGAAATAAAGAAAGTGCTTGCTGACAGTGGAGTGTGGATTTTTGAGATGTCATATATGCCATCAATGTTGAAAATGAACTCATATGACACTATTTGTCATGAGCACTTGGAATATTATAGTTTTGCAGTGCTGGAGTATGTTCTTAAAAAAGCTGAACTGAAGATAGTCGATGCTGTACTAAATGACATCAACGGCGGTAGCATTCGCTGTTATGCGACGCATGTTGATAACTTTGTCTTCAAAAAAAATGAGGCTTTGCAACGCACCAATCTGTTACGTCAGAAAGAATTTGATCTGGAACTTGATACTGATAAGCCGTACAAAAATTTTCAAGAGCATATCAATGTGCATAAAGAAGAGCTGACTTTTTTGCTGAAGAGCCTGAAAAAGGAAGGCAAGAGGATTCATGTCTATGGTGCATCAACTAAAGGTAATACCATTTTGCAATGGTGTGGAATTGATCATCGTATTATAGATGTTGCTGCTGACAGAAATTCCGATAAGCACGGTGCTTATACTCTAGGCACAGATATTCCGATTGTAAGCGAAGAAAAATCAAGGGCTATGAAGCCGGATTATTACCTAGCCTTGCCATGGCACTTCAAAGAAGAATTTCTCAAGCGTGAGCAAGAAGCATTGAACAGCGGCGTTGGTATGATATTCCCTCTGCCCAATATTGAAGTCATCAAATATAACCATAAGCATCAAACAGCACACTCTAGGAGGATTGATGACCCACTTACACTTATTCATTCATAACAGTTTTCACAATGGCGATGTAGTTCTGACAAGAGCAGTCATTCAAGCTGTAAGAGGAAATTTTACTGGTGTGAAAATAACTCTGGAGTGTACTGAAACCTGCATGTATTTATGGCATGATTTAGAGCTGCCGATTATTGTGTATCAAGGTGGCGAATATACAGGCGCAGAGGGAAAAAACTGACTTTGCAACGCCGTATTTGTCAATAGTTTGCTTTGTATTTATACTGATTTTATTATATCATTTTAGATGATAAATCGCTCAGTTACCCCAGCTTATTGCCCCTACTTACCCATGCATAAACATTATGGTTTTGCTATTTTTCAATATACAGACGAAATCTGGAGCTATATCTCAAGAGCGCAAGAATTGAAGAATAGCGCTCCGAACTGCTTTATTACATGGTTTGCTTCTCAAGAAAGTGAGGCTATACTACGAAATAATTTATATATTGACCAAATTGTTGTTCTTCAGGGTAGTGCAACATCCCTTGACGCTGAAATACCACGATTGCAAGCCGAACGTTTTTGGTCAGGGTTTTTCACTTACGAGCTACCAAATGTACAGGAAGAATTTCATACTGAAGTTTCAACAAATCAGCCCCAGTCTATAATTGATTTCGGTAGACGAATTCTGCTTGGGCAGCTTATCTCAAACGGTGATTGTCTTTATGCAACAACAATTGCTCGACAAATAAAGCATGATTATCCAGGTTGCCATTTGACATGGGCAGTTTCATCACTCTGCCGAAGCATGGTCGAAGGTAACCCATTTGTTGATGAAATTTGGGAAATTCCTTTGGGGAATAGGAATCAATGGGCAGCAGGCTGGTGTCAGTTTGAACAGGAGGCGCAGGCTGCCGCTATTCGAGGTAAATTCGATGAAGTATTTTTGACACAGATCTACCCGAACTATCAAAATTACGACGGGACTATTCGACCATCTATTTTTCGTGCTTATCCAAAACCTATCACTGTTCCGAT
The DNA here is from genome assembly GCA_964250845.1 of uncultured bacterium. Lineage (GTDB taxonomy): Bacteria > Cyanobacteriota > Cyanobacteriia > Cyanobacteriales > Chroococcidiopsidaceae > CAXUIG01. The sequence goes on from CAXUIG010000005.1 coordinate 6,191, forward strand.
ACAGAATATTTTGCGACTGCGAGATAATGAAGTTGAGAAAGTTCGTAATTTTGCTGAGCAGCACAACTTGCTCAAACACAGTCACGTCATTTTATTTGAATGCGCGCCCCAGAGTAATCAGTCTTTTGTTACGCCTGATTATGCTTTGGATGTTGCTCAAGGACTGCTAGCTCGTATGCCAGATTGCAGGATAATTCTTTCATCAAATGTTAAAATTTTGGCGGGGGATGTGCGAATTATCGATGGTAGTGTGCTTAGTTTGCGGGAAAATGCAGAATTAACCAGGTATTGCACCCTTTTTATTGGTTGCTCAAGTGGAATAACGCAGACCGTACTTACAGATTGGGCAAAGCCGCTACCGATGATACAGTTGTTGCTTGCATCACAATCAATGTTTGCCTCAGTAGTACATGACTTTGAATATTGGCGATATCCGTCGGAGCAAGTTTTAGAGATGATGGATTCGCCTCCAAAGCAACTTATTGAATGTGTTTACACTACTTTCACACTAGGATTTTCCAAAGCACGCCACCGATTTCACCAAGAAGTTTTAATAGACTTTAACTTCTACCTGAGCTCTATACGTGGGGCTCTTCTGCAACACGGACAGTGTGTTAAAACTGCTCGATCACTATTGTATGCAGTAGAGCGATACGGCTGGCATCAGCAGCTAAGAGCATTTGTCCAAAATGAATTTATTCCCCAGGTAGACGTGCCTATAAGAGTGCTAGTCACCGATGAAGATTATACCAAATTCTTACAAGACACCCTCGCTGTGGGCGAACTGAGATGCTTTCCAGAAATGCACCTGTCGTCTAGTGATGAAGAGCTCCGAAAAGCTCGAACGCAGCTTGCTAACCAGTGGCTCAACTTAGCAGCAGTTGAACTTGAAAGTGCGTATTTAGGTAACTTAGGTACGGCTCATCAATCGCTAATAAAAAGTGGTATTAAGGATAAACCTTTGATAGATACTGAACAAACTTTTATAGATGAGCTATCAGCGCATATTTTAAAAGGATTTGCTGATCCGAAGGCAAACAACTATTTGTTAGTGGTAATGTTGTATTGCCGTGCTGACCAGTTGCCGTTGCAGTATGACTTTGCTCGTATTCCCCAGTGGCTGCTTAACGACTATCTGAAATACATGCTTGATTCTCCCCGTTTATTTCAAGAGGTTGGAGAGGCAGATAATTACTATCGCTACATGCAGCGCTGTATGGATTACTTGCACACGTCCATCTTCAGTAATCCTGACTCAGCTGTCTGGCGTAGTGTGGCAACTGAGTTTAGCCAAATTGCTAATTTTATTCCGCTGTACTTTAATGACACAAATCTTAAAGACATATATGTCAAGCGTGCAGAGATTCTAGAGTGGGTACTGAAACTGAATGGCTATGAAGTCGATTATGAATTTGGAGATAGACCTGTAACTAGAAAAAAAATTCGGCTAGGCATCCTTGCAGCACATTTCACGCCTACAGCAGAAACATTTGCCTCACTTCCCGTTTATGAGTATATCAGCAGAGATTTTGAAGTCATATTGTACTCTTTGACTAGTAGTGGACATAGACTGGAGCAATATTGTCAAAGTTGCGCTAACTCATTTAAGCTGCTTCCAAATAATTTGATAGACCAAGTAAACTTCATCCGTGCTGATGACCTTGATATCTTGTTCATTGCCACAAACGTTACAGCTGTTTCTAACCAGATCTGTCTACTATCGCTACTCAGACTTGCAAGGGTTCAAGCTACCAGTGTTGCCTCAATTGTGACGACAGGGATACAGAGTATCGATTACTACATATCCGGTAATTTAACTGATCCATATGAAGATGCAGAACAGCATTATCAAGAGAAACTCTTGAAACTTGACGGACCGGCCCATTGCTTTAGCTATGGGTCAGAGCAAAACACTACAACCATAAAAGTTGATCGCGAGAGTCTGGATATATCTAAAGAAGCTGTAGTTTTTGTCTCGGTAGCTAATATGTTTAAAATCCTACCTGAGCTAAGTGATACTTGGGCAAAAATAATTGCTTCAATTCCAAATTCAGTTTTAATGCTTTTCCCATATGGTCCAAACTGGTCAAGCACTTATGCGAAGGAGCCGTTTATCAAGCGGATGATTACAACCTTTTCAAATTATGGAGTTGAAAAAGATAGGTTGCTCATCTTAGATCCCGACCCTATCCCTAATCGTGATGACATTAAAGAATACTTAAAGATTACAGATGTATATCTCGATTCTTATCCTTTTTCAGGAACAACTTCACTGATTGAGCCTTTAGAGATTGGCTTGCCTATAGTATCAAAACAAGGAGTTACTTTCCGCTCTTCAATGGGAGCAGCTCTCTTACAAGAACTCGACGTGCCTGATTTGGTTGCAGACAGTGAAGGATCTTACATAAAACTAGCGATCACACTCGGCAGTGAGCCTGAATTACGTAAACAAAAGAGCGCTCAAATTCAGCAAAGAATGCAGGCTAACCCTATATTTCTGGACAGTCGATTGTATTCTGCTCAAATGGGAGTACTCTTCCAAGAACTATTCCGAAAGCATCAGGCGATCACTCTCACAGACCGGCTCAAGTTAAGAGATATTAATATAATTATTTTTCCAGACTGGGGCCAGCTAGAAGACCTACTTTACCAGAATATAGCAAGTGTCGTCACCAAGTTGGTGAAGCATCCTGATAAAAATAAAATGACATTACTGATAAACACCGGAAATTTATCTGAGGATGAGGCAAATTTCTTTCTATCTGATGTTGTCATGAATCTTCTCTTAGAAGAAGATTTGGATGTCGCCGATGGCCCAGAAATTTCCCTGGTTGGACAATTGGGTGAAATGCAGTGGGAAGCTCTGTTGCCTCGCATCCAAGCTCGGATTGTATTGGAAAACGAAAATCAACAGGCGATCACCCAGCTAAAAGCAGAAACAATTCCATCTTGTGAATTAGACAGCTTCAGCAATAAGCAAGCGGCTCAATTAAAACCGGGAATTTGGGATCTAACTAGGCCCTCAGAAATAGTTTACTTTAATAGTGGTATGACTCTGCGGGAGCAGGGTAAGTTGGCTGAAGCGATGAGTAGTTACCAAAAAGCACTAGAGATAAGACCTGACTTTCCTGAGGCACGCTACCAACTTTCTCTAACACGCTATGAAAACCAGCTCATATTGAAAGGATATCATTTCACTCAAGATTGGTTTAGTGGGAATGTTCCGATTTGGGAACAGCATTTAAAGCGCTTTATTAAAATTCCTACACTCAATGTACTAGAAATAGGTAGTTGGGAAGGAAGATCCACTTGTTGGTTACTCGACAATATTATGACTCACGAACATAACACAATTACCTGTATAGACACTTTTGAAGGAAGCGTTGAGCATAGATACGACCATAGCTACATACAATCTCTTGAAGGTCGATTTGATTTGAATATCGTTAGAACAGGAGTGCCAGATAAGGTAAAAAAAATTGTGGGTAACTCACACGAAGTAATGCGCTCTCTTCCCTTAAATTCCTACGATATTGTCTACATTGACGGCTCACACATAGCAAGTGATGTTCTCCAAGATGCAGTACTGGTATGGCAACTTGTAAAAGTTGGCGGTTTCATTATTTTTGATGACTATCCCTTCATTTTTCCTCAAAATCCCGCCTGGAATACTAGGATTGGTATAGATGCTTTTATGATTAGTTTTAGTGACAAGTTTAGAGTAATTTACAAATACTATCAAGTCATAATTGAAAAAACTTAAACCGTAAGAGACGCAATAATTTTCAAAGCTAGCTAATCTTTCTTAAGAACAGATACCTTCCGAAATTATGTTGCACGTTCTTTATCGGGGAATCTAGAACCTGCTTTTATTAAAAATAAGGCTTTAAAGATGGACTATCAAAGATTTACTGAGCAGCTCCCTGAATTGTATGATAACTGGGGCCAAGAGTCAGTGAGTCCCAAATCTAATCAGTTTCAGCAGGTGTTTGAGCAAGCCAGAGGTATGACCACGGCAAACGTGATGCAATTGCTTAACTTCGCTGTAGATTGCATGGAGCCTGATGAGATTTACTGTGAGGTTGGATGCTTTCAGGGTGCGAATTTAATTGGATCACTTTTTGACCATCCAGGTCAAATGGCATATGCAGTAGACAATTTTTCTAAATTTGAGCCTGATGGACAAAAGTTTGAGAAATTGATTGAACATTTATCTGCTTTTAGTTTAGAAGAACAAGTATTTATATCTAATCAAGATTTTGAGGAATTTTTATTTGAAATCCGAGAAATTGAAACCGAAGAAAAAATAGGGGTGTATTTTTATAATGGTGCTCATGACTATAGATCACAGATATTGGGATTACTTTTAGTCAAACCTTTGCTTGCAGCTCAAGCGCTAATCATTGTGGGTAATAGTAACGTAAGTGCAGTACAGCAAGCAAATTGGGATTTCATCGCTGCTCATCCTCAATTTCAAATGCTGCTAGATTTGCCTACCCCAGAAAATGAACACTATACATTTTGGAATGGTATCCAGGTTTTTAGTTGGGACATCAAAAGAGACTATAACTATGCTTTTTCAGATATTAAAGAACGGCGTAATGAGGTACTTATACAAGCTATCTACAACTGGCAATTTGAGTTTGACAATAAGAAATATACATTAGATAAACTGCGTAGAGAAGCGCTAGCATTACAGTATTCTTGGTGCAATGAAGAAGCAGAGAAGAAGTATAAAGAACTATTACAGTGGGATAAAAATCAGGCAGACGTATTGCTCAACCTGGGAATGCTGTATTACACAACAAACCGATATCAACACGCGCTAGATCTGCTGTTCAGGTCTTTGGAGCTTGAACCATTAAAAGCAATACAGCATTACAGTATAGGTTTAGTGCTGGAAAAAATTGGTAATATTCCCCAAGCCATTAAGGCTTATCAACAGGCGATCGCTCTTGAGCCGCAGTCGATTAATGCTTACAACAACTTGGGTAATATTTTTTTGGCATCTGGAGAGCTTGAGCAAGCTGAATCAATTTATCGAAAAGCGAGCGCTGCCAATCCCAAGCATTTTGGTAGCTATCTTAACTTGGGAAATGTTTTGATGGAACGGCATCAAATTGATGATGCAGTTAAAACTTATAAAAAAGCTCTAGATTTAAAACCCAATCACCCTGATATTTTTGATAACTTAGGAGTAGCCTTCGCTGCCAAGAATGAGCCAGAGCAGGCTGCCCTTAACTATGGCTATGCTTATTATTATAGAGGACAATATCAAGAAGCAATTAACCATTATCAGCAGTTTCTAGAAAGTAAATCAGGTGATTTACCTTTTTACATTGCTTTGACTAACTGTTACCAACGCTTGAATCAATATGAAGAAACTATAAACACCTACCAAGAAGGAATAAAACTTTATCCCAAAGCTGCCAATCTTTACTTTTTCTTAGCGTTAGCATTACAAGAATTCGGTCGTACCCAGGAAGCGATCGCGGTTGCTAGTGAGGCATCACAGTTGCTACCAGATAGTTTAATGTTGAAGCTGGAAAAGCAACGCCTGCTGCCAATTATTTATGAAACTGAACAAGAAATTGAGTTTTACAGATGCCGGTTTACCCAAGGTTTAGAGGAATTAATTCAGCAGACATCTCTAAATACTCCTGAAGATAAAAATAGCGCTTTATTAGGTGTAGGTAGCCTGACAAACTTTTTTCTACAGTATCAAGGTAAAAATGATTTAGAACTACAAATGCGGTATGGGCAGTTTGTACACCAAGTGATGGCTGCTAACTATCCCCAATGGGCAAAGCCACTGTCTACACCGCCTCTCAGTAAAAATGGTAAAATTCGTATTGGTTATATTTCTAGCTGTATGCAATGGCATACAGTCGGTAAATTAATGCTTGGCTGGATACGAAATTGCAACCGCCACGAATTCGAGGTGTATTGCTACTACATTGAGCCAAAAGTGGACTTTTTTACCCAACAATTTTGGACTTACAGTGATACGTTTAATCATATTCCAGACGATCTAGAGGCAGTTTGTAAACAGATTATTTCTGATCAACTGCATGTGCTGGTTTTTATAGATATTGGCATGCATCCAAAAATTACGCAAATAGCAGGTCTCCACCTTGCACCAGTACAGTGCGCGACCTGGGCACATCCAATTACTTCAGGCTTACCGACAATCGATTACTTCCTATCTAGCGAGCTGATGGAGCCAGAAAATGCCCAATCACACTATTCAGAGCAATTGGTTTGTTTGCCTAATATTGGAGTTTCCTATGCGAAACCAATTATTCCTGAACCTAAAAAATTTCGTTCTGAATTTGAGCTTCAAGACGAAACCGTAGTCTATCTATCTTGTCAATCTCTGTTTAAATACTTACCGCAGTATGACTATGTTTTTGCTGCAATTGCTCAAAGGGTTCCCCAAGCTCAATTTGCTTTTATATCTCATCAAAGTGCCCATATTACTCAGATATTTCGGCAACGTCTCCAATGCGCTTTTGCTAACTATTGCTTAAACAGTGAAGACTACTGTGTAATATTGCCTCGACAAAATGCAGATGCTTATTTTAATCTTAACTTAGTTTCAGATGTCTTTTTAGACACTTTCACTTGGTCTGGCGGTAATACAACATTAGAGGCAGTTGCCTGCAATTTGCCCATCGTTACCTGCCCTGGTGAATTTATGCGCGGTCGTCATTCCTATGGAATTTTGAAGATGCTAGGTGTGACGGACACAATTGCTAAAAATGAAGCTGAATATATTGAAATTGCGGTCAGATTAGGTCTTGATCGGGAGTGGAGAGACAGCATTGTTGAGCGGATGGTACAGCGCCATTCCTATCTCTACGATGACAAAACTTGTGTAGAAGCGCTGGAGGCATTTTATCGCCGTGTAGTCCAGGAAGGTCAATAATATTTCTACTCTGATGCTTTCACGATTGGTTCAGGAGGTTGAGTAACCAGCTGGTAATTGCTCCATCATCTTCAGTCTGCGATCGCACGAGTGCTGTTTCGACTAGCAAGATTGCTAAGCCGGGTAACACCTGGGATGCTTGAATTTGCCCGCTCTGTTCTTGAGTAAGACACAAAGCAGTAATTTTTCCAGTGTTGACATCGACGACCCAGTATTCCTGAACGCCTAACCGTCTGTAGAGGAGTTGCTTGCGTCCCAAGTCATCACTGAGGGAAGATGATCCCATCTCGATTACTAAAGTCGGTGGCTCGATCTGATCGAGATCGACGGAGGAATTACTTCGGGGTGGAAATTGGAAGTCGGAGCCAATATAGAAAGCGATGTCCGGTTGACATTCGCGTATTCCAGTTCTTTTAAAGCTACAGTTAGTAAACTCAATGATTCTGATATTGTTGAGCGCAGCAAACAGAACGATCGCCGTAGAGACAATAGAGTTATCGCGACCGTGGGCTGGCCCTAATGCTGCCATTTCAATCCTCATTTCGCCCCCCTCATAGTAGAACCTACCGCTAATCAGGGTTGGATCATCAGCAAAGGTGAGAAATTCATCCCAAGTGGCTTTGACCCAAGTGTCAGTGGCGATGGTTTGCAAGGTAGGGGAGGGGTTAACCATATCGTCATCTCAAGTATGTGTGGCCTTTTGCCGTACAAATACTATAATGGTTCTTTAGATGAGTAATAGTATGGAATCTTTATCACGACAAGAGGCGCGGGTTGATTTCCGCTGTAAGCCAGAGGAGAAAAGCCTAATTGAAGAAGCAGCCATCCTTTCGGGGATGACAACCTCAAGCTTCATTAAGGCAACGCTTCTCTCGTCAGCTCGTGAAGTCATCCGGTCACATCAAGTGACTGTACTCTCCCAGCGGGACCAGGAGCTTTTCCTTTCACTCCTTGAGGAGGATGCCTCCCCTGTTCCGGCGCTTGTTCAAGCCGCCAAGCGGTATCGAGCGCGGCGCGAGAAAAAGTAAACAAGGCGAATGGAGATTATACTTCTCTCAAAACATCATAGCCGAGAATCATTTGATTGTGGGGTTGAGGCCCTCAACAATTACCTTAAACGCTTTGCCGCAAAGCACACCCTTGAAAGAACCGGGAGAACCTTTGCCGCAGTCCCGGAGATCGAGTCCCCCGATATCCTCGGATATTATACGCTTGCAAGCGGCTCGGTTGCCTTCTCGGTCGTCCCTGCTAATCTCCCTCACCATCCTGTACCCGTGGTTCATCTAGGACGGCTTGCCGTCTCTGTTGCTCATCAGGGGAAAGGAATTGGGGAGGACCTTTTGATCGACGCACTGCGGCGGGCAACTCGAATTGAGAAGGAGATCGCGGTCTATGCTGTTGAAGTCGTTGCCAAGGATGAACGAGCGAAGCGCTTCTATGAGAAGTACGGCTTTACACCGCTCAAAGACGACCCGCTTCACCTCTACTTGCCGATGAAGGTGATCTTGAAGCTTCTCCTGTAAGGGATTTAGGTCGCTGCGCCCCGATCGTAGTAGAACCTACCACTAATCAGGGTTGGATCATCAGCAAAGGTGAGAAATTCATCCCAAGTGGCTTTGACCCTATGATTACACGTTGGGTGCGATCACCTCGGCAATGGCGGCGGGTGCAACAGCCGCGCGATCGCGCTCATAAGTTGTTTGCCGCATTGGCTGTGCTGACTCTACAGAATAAACTCGGTGCTCATCATGATAAGTGAGTGACTGGAATCTGTTCGGTTCTCTCAGGTGACTTTGCTCCCGTCGCAACAGCATGTACAGCATGAAGAATGTCGGCTGAGTAGTATCGGTTGCCACACGTATCACAAACCCCAATCGTCACATCTTCAAGAATGACAAACCCATCTTTATGCTTGAATGCCTCGCGCTTGACGGTGCGGGGCTGAACTGTTCCTTCGCAATACTCGCATCTGTATCCGTACATAATGTCTAGCCCTCGAACTCAGTGACTGAGTAAACATATCGCTGCGAGGCAGATGCTTATTCAGATAACGTCTAGCTCAATCATATCAAGGTAAAATGTCTGACGAACTAGCCCCTGGAACTCTAAATAGCATTTGGAAGCAGGCACAAATATAAGGAGAACAGCGATGCGGTACGCAGTAGTGATTGAAAAGGCTCAGGGCAATTACTCTGCCTATGTTCCTGATTTACCTGGTTGTGTGTCTACTGGTGCGACCCTGGAAGAAGTAGAGCAGATGATCCGAGAAGCTATTGAGTTTCACCTGGAAGGGCTGCGAGAAGAGGGTCTGCCGATTCCCGAACCGACAACTATCACTCAGGCTATTGAGGTATAGCTAATTGATGGTGCTGCAAATCCCAGGCGGGGATGCTTTTGCAACAGGTGCGATTCGTTACGATTATTGCCCGGCTTCAACATACTTTGCCCACATCTGTTGGTAAGCTTTTTCCATCTCACGAGTAAATTGCTTAGCATTCCAAAGCGGTGCGGTTTGCCGTGATGCTTTTAGTTTCCAAGCAACTTTCTGCCGCAAGGTTTCATCCTTACCCAGCCGCACACCCCACTCTAAATATTCTTCGTCGCTCCAAGCGATACCTTCGGTCACACCCACATTCATCATCATAGTGTAGCTATTACGAGCCGCAAATTGCTCCCCCACTCGTGTCACCAAGGGAATACCCATCCAGAGAGTTTCTAGAGTCGTCGTGGCTCCGTTGTAAGGATAGGTATCCAAGATTACGTCAGCAATACCCAGATTGGCTCGGTGAACTTCCTCTGAAGCGACTATTGGCAAAAATCGCAGGCGATCGCAACCCACGCCCACTTCTTCAGCAACTTTTTCAAAGAAGGTTCTTGAGGATTCTTCATCAGCTACACCCTTAATGAGGAGGTAGCTATTTGGCACTTCTTTTATAATCCTCATCTGTAGCCGCACATTATCGAGGTGACGTTTATACCCCTTCTGAGCCACAAGATATATAACAGCATCACTGGGAATGTCTAACTGCTCGCGCCGCAGGTTAGGCACACCTACTTCAAACCCATCAACCGCCACATAGGTGTTGGGCAGTCGCCAGATTTTTTCTGTGTAGTAATCCTGAGCCGAGTCAGGCAACACATAAGGATCAGCAATAAAGTAGTCAATTGTTGGTAGCCCCGTAGCATCCCAGCCCAACCAAGTTACTTGAATTGGGGCAGGTTTCGTACTCAAAATCTCACAATTGGATGGAAACGTAATGCTATCCAAATCAACAAGAATATCGATTTCATCTTTTTGAATTTGCTCTATAATATCTGCGCCTGGCATTTCAAATCTATAAGTCCGATGGGTATTATTAACAAACCACTGCTGGACAAAATCATCTATTGATAAATAGCCAACTAGATAAGCGTGGATTTGAAAATTTACCTGGTCGTGATGCTGAAATAGCCATCGAGCTATCCAACCAACTGAGTGTCTTCGCAAGAAGTGAGAAATATAGCCAATCTTTAAAACTTTCTTAGTTGCATTTATAGTTGACTTAGACAAGGGCGGATGACGATAGCGCTTTACTACATCTTTTGCATAAGTTTCAAAATTCTTATGGCATAAACGGGAAATTTGATTATGTATAAAGCGGTTCGTGTGAGGATTATCATTAAAATATGGAAAAAAGAAAGGGGAATTAAATAGATCAACATTAGAAACTTGCTCAATATTTTTAGGACAGTTTTTTATTAGTGAAAGCATTAATAATTGCTGCTGAGCCAAGGTTGAACAAGCCTCCTCCCAATATCCAGATGCAGACATCAGAGCCCTAATTACCAGGTAATTTGCATGGATTTTATCCACTAATGCTTCAGACAATTCATAATAACGCTTTGCTGTACTTATACCTTTAAGATATTGATAAGAATCTTGATAAAAAAATGAGATATGTTTCAAAAGTTCTGTATTGTTAGGCTCTCGACCTAAGCACAGTTCAGCAAAGCGCGACGCCCATGTAGGTCGGAGGGCAGAGTGAGCAATTTTTATACTGGCAAACATTACCACATCGATAAATGCTTGAGGCTCATGAGCATGGCGTAAGCAAGTCTCAGTAAATCTGAGAACAGATGGGTTATCAGGGACATAATTCAAAACCTTTTGCAGTACCAGCAGCAACAAGTCGGAATCGACTGCTGATTCTTCTGCCTGTAGCAACTCAATGATTCCCGTCAGATTTTCACTAGTAAACGTGCTTAGCTGGATAGAAAGTGCAATACTATGCAATAGGTTATTGATATCCACTGGAGCAATTTCCTGCATATGCTGCCGGATTGCCCAGGCAAGTTGACAATCGGCTATAACTTCCTGTCGCTTTGCTTCTACTTCCAGAACTTGCATCAGTTGGGCTGTCCACTGCTCAATTTGCTTGGTTTCGCCCTCTGCCATTGCCAGCAGCCAGGTTGTCTGAGCCTCTGCTTCCTGCCCCTGCAACAGCAGCATCAACCCTAAATGCCAGTAGTGCAACTTCACCTCAGGTTCTGCTGCAATTGCCTGCTCGTAAAGGTATGCTGCCCGTGTGTAGTCCCCCCGAAGTAGGTATTGATTAGCTACCTGCTGACAATCAGCAGCATTCGTTGAAGCTTGTGCGGAAATCATAGAATTTTAGTAAGTTGGTAATTCCACTTTTGACATACCACAGGAATGGGTGGCGTTAGTCCATCCACTTCTGTGGCAAATTTCAACCCGCAATTTCCGTCCCGAAGGGATCTAAGCTGCTAGCACGATCACGATGTACCACCAACTAGAATTTGGGTAGTAGGGTCGCATCCTAGACCGTTAGTGGTATTAACTGCACCACTTGTTACAGCAGCAGTGGCTGCTGCTTTCTGTTCACATAGATTGGCAACGCTTGTGAGATCACCACCAGTAGAACCGGAGGGAATCAAAGACACAAAGCCTGCATAGTTTTTCAAGGCTGCACCAGCGGGAGTTGTAGCGGTATAGGCGACCGCTGCAGCCAAAGTAGTGCCGTTGTTTGTACCGTTTGTAGTTAGAGCGCTACTATAAATATAGTTGGCAGTTTGTGTCTTGATGCCAACGCCCAGGTCAACGACGTTGGTGGTGAAGGAAGTCTTTTCCGTGTAATAGGCTTGCTGAGCCTTATCTATAGAACCTATGTACAACTTGGCTTCCGACTGCTTACCCTTGTTAGCTTGATTCAGGAAGGAAGGTAGGGCGATCGCAGACAGAATACCGATAATGATGATAACGACGAGTAGTTCAATCAACGTGAAACCCTCGTCTTTTTTCTTCTGGTTCAGGTGTTGCAGGAACTTTGCTTTCAGTTCAGCCTTCATGTGCAGTTTCTCCTTGAGGTGGGGGATGGGTGCTTCCTTGCTCCTGGCTTTAACTTGCCCACTTTTGCTGCCTTTCATATCACCCACCGCCAAAAATCTTGGCAGATGCTAGCCTGATATTTTTGGTTCCGTCAGTCTTAAAACATAGAACATAGTCGTTATGAGTTCACTTAAGCTTACAGAACAATTAACTGATTGACTTGTCTCAAGACTTAGGCAACGAGCGCGACTTATACACCAGATGCAAGATTTAAGTGATTAACACAATATGAAAAAAAGTTTAGAGTCATTACCCAAGCCAGTCTTATCTCTTTGCATGATTGTCAAGAATGAAATACAGAATTTGCCCAGGTGTTTAGCTAGCGTTAAACCTTATCTGGATGAATTGATTGTAGTAGATACTGGTTCTCAGGACGGTACACCTAAAATTGCGCTTCAATATGGCTCAAAAGTTAAGTATTTCGAGTGGTGCGATGATTTTGCGGCGGCTCGTAATTATGCTATATCCCAAGCATCTGGAGACTGGATTTTAATGCTAGATGCAGATGAAGAACTGGTAGTCGAGTCAGAAAATTTTTTGGAGCCAATTACTTCACGTCCAGAAATTATAGCTTATTCATTAACATATATAGAGGTGAATGATCAGGTAGAGATAACACCGTCATATCGGTTCAGCTTGTTCCGCAATATTCCAGAACTCAGGTATGTCGGTCGCTATCATGAGATGTTAAAGTATCAGAATCAAGATTTTCGTAGCACTCAGAGCAGCCACCTAGAGAGTCTGAAAATTTTCCACTACGGCTTTGGTAAGTCACAAATACTGCAAAAAAACCTCAGCCGTAATATCCCCATATTAGAACGCATTCGACAGTCAGAAGGTCTCAGCCTCAAGCTTCTGTACTGCCTTGCTGAAATGTATGGCAATACCCAGCAGCAAGAGTTGTACCAAGAATGTTACGCCTAAGTCTTTGACCTGCTACTTCCAAATTTGCTCGATGGCAACCCACCTGAGGAGTTTGGCTTTGTTATCCCCATGATTTATGCTTTGGGAGTACAATCACTTCTCCAGAAGGATTATGAAACCGCCAGTTTACTTGCTCGGCGGGGAATTGAATGGTGTCCCAATTCCCCAGAGCTTAATTATCTTGCCGGTGCGACGCTAAGGGCTTTAGGATTTCTGGTAGGAGCGGTAGCATATTTTGAGAAGTGTATTCAGCTGGGTAGAGAGGGCAACTACTACAAAGGGGAACCTATTCTTCTAGCTTTCATGACAACATATCCTGCCTATGATCTGGGTTGTATTTACCTTGATATGAAACGTCCAAATGAGGCATTAGCAGCGTTTGAACTAGCGCTTTCCTTTGATCCTAACTTCACGGAAGCTCAGGAAAAAATCAACACAATTAGACAAATTACAGCTACTCAAGCATAGCTTTAACAAAGCGAATTTTAGATGGTCACTGCTGATAAATATTGAGTTCCCCTGGGACTACATTAAAAGAAACTGCTTCGGTGTCTTATTCAGTGCCTAATTTCCAACTGGATTCCAGTTGGAAGGACAGCTTGTACCAGTTGGGTCACCTTGAACTGGTCCTGGCTGCTGCGATTCACATAAGAATGAAAGGAGGATCACATCATTGGGGTTTCCCGTTTGCGGAGGTATGTATACTTTACCGGCATAGTTTTTGAGGGGAGAGCTAGAAACTGCCACGGCATAGCTAATGGCATAGTTCGTCGATCCAACAGGAGCATTGGGAAGGGGAGGAACTGGAGTCGTAATGTACGTATAATTTGCGGTCTGAGTTTGAATGCCAATACCCACTTCTGCAACATTAGCTGCGAACTTGTTTTTTTCTAAATAGTAAGCCTGTTGAGCCCGATTGAGAGAACTTACGTAAGTCTTGGCTTCTGACTGCTTGCCCTTGTTGGCTTGGCTCAGAAACGAGGGCAGGGCGATCGCAGACAGAATTCCGATAATGATAATCACGACGAGTAATTCAATTAAGGTAAAACCTTCGTCCCGCTGTTTCTGGTTCAGGTATTGCAAGAACTTTGCTTTCAGTTCAGCCTTCATGAGCAGTATGTCCTTGAGTCTAAAATGGATACTTGCTGACTCCTGGATTTAATTTGCCCACTTCCGCTACCTTTATCTCACCCACCACCAAAAATCTTGCCCTGCATCAGCAAGCGACGCATTTCTCCTATAAAAGCAGGCGCGACAGTGGAAGTGGTGGGCATGGCACCAGAGGATTTCGCTCAAGCGGATTTGGGTTGGATCTGAGCTTGCAAATACTCCAATAGAAGCAGGCGGAGATAATCGAGTCGCCGCACATATTCTTTTAGCTTTACATAGTCCTGATCGGTTTCAAAATAGAACTGGGCGATCGCAGGGATGCTGAACAGGCGCATGGTCTGCAAGTGAGCGATCGCGGCAGGCTCATTTTCAATCCAACCACGTACCTGCATCTGACTGGCATAGCCACGTAGCTCAGAGGTTAATAACTCTAATTCTTCAAGCACGCTAAAGGTTTCGTCAGTTTTGGGAGATACAGCCGCGAGTTCACGTCGTTCAGGTTGTGCCTGCTGATAGTCGTCAGTCATCTGGGTGAGCAAATCACTGATGCAGCGTCTTATTTTTTCTGCGTCCTGTTGATTGAGCTTGAGATTAGTCATCATTGCTGCTTGGCTCCAAAACCGCTGAACCGACCACCCCGCCGAGCGATCGCTCAATTCCATGCACAAAAATAGTATTAATATATCCTTTGATTGCCTTTAAGCAACCAAACACCTGAGCAACTCTCAGATCCAGTTCCATAAATTATCGCTCTGAATTATCATATACTTCTGTTGAGGCTGATGGTTTTGGTCTAAAAAAAACTATGTCTATCCGCTACACTCAAAGCCTGCAAAGGGAGGTGTCCTCGTGTGACAGTTATGACCCTCAACCTCGAACCGCTGCTGCGTCTGACGGATGAGATATTCCATCAGCTCTGTCAGGCTAACCCAGACCTTAAATTCGAGCGCACGGTTAAAGGAGAGCTAATTGTTGTGCCACCGACTGGCGGGGAGACTGGAGAGCGAAATCGACGACTTACGCAGCGGCTAGGCAATTGGACTGATGAAGATGGCTCGGGAGTTGCATTTGACTCTAGTACTATGTTTGAGCTTCCCAACGGTGCCTTTCGCTCGCCAGATGCGGCGTGGGTGTCACAGGAGCGATGGCAAGCACTGACCCCTGAAGAACGCGAGGGCTTTCCACCCCTGTGCCCTGATTTTGTTGTTGAGTTGCGCTCTCCTAGTGATAGCCTCAGAGCCACTCAGGACAAAATGCAGGAATATGTGGACAATGGCGCCCGTCTGGGTTGGTTAATCGACCCCAAAGGTAAACAGGTTGAGATTTATCGGCAAGGTCAAGAGAAAGAGGTCTGGCAAGCACCCGCACAATTATCCGGTGAAGAGGTTCTGCCTGGTTTTGTTCTGGATCTAGACCGGATTCTCTCAGGATGAAAATTAGCTGCTCCACCAACCCAATTGGCAACTCCTACTGGATCGCTCCAATCACCAGATTTTTGCCATCCGCAGGACAAATCCCGGTAATTCTGGATCGCCACTGACTGCTTGAGGATTATCCAAAATTTCAGGTTTCCGGTTGGGACGCAAGACGTAGACTTTTCGGTGCTTGCGATCAATCAGCCAGCCTAGCGATGCACCATTGGCAATGTATTCCTGCATTTTGTCTTGTAGGGTGCTGAGTCTATCGCTGGATGATCGCAACTCAATCACGAAGTCGGGACAAATTGGTGCAAATGATGCTTGTTGCTCTTGTGCTAAAGCATTCCAGCGCTCTAGTTTAATCCAGGATGCATCAGGAGAGCGGGTTGCTCCACTCGATAGGGTAAAACCTGCACTGGAATCAAAGCCAATCCCTGTACCATCCTGCTCTGTCCAGTTCCAAAGCTGTGCGGCAATATTAAAGTTACGATTGCCCGTGTCGGAAAAGGCTGGTGGCATGATGATGACTTCCCCACTGGCAGTGCGCTCGATGCGCAGATCGCCATTGGCTTGACAGAATTCGTAGAACTGCTTATCAGTCATCTGCACAAGCGAGGGAAAATTGACCGAAAAAGGGGTGTCGGGTGTAGGGTGTGGGGTGTAGGGGAAGAAAATCTGCTCCACACCCCACTTGGTACAAGCCTCCCCCTTCAGGGGGAATAAACTTAGAAAAATTCAACCGAGATGGCTAGACTTGAGGTTGAAGGTATCCTGATTCCAAGCTCCTCCCTTCAGGCAGGGGT
The DNA here is from genome assembly GCA_964250845.1 of uncultured bacterium. Classification (GTDB taxonomy): domain Bacteria; phylum Cyanobacteriota; class Cyanobacteriia; order Cyanobacteriales; family Chroococcidiopsidaceae; genus CAXUIG01. Next base: position 22,760 of record CAXUIG010000005.1, read on the forward strand.
ATCCCCTACACCCCATACCCTGCACCCTACACCCAGCGCCGTAGGCGCTTTGACCGTCAGGGGTACGCTTTCAGTTTGAATGAGTAGCGTTATCATGTTTGAGTTCCCCAGCTCCAGCCTTGAGATAGGTCGAAGGTACAGGTACATTGGGCTCAGATGATTCTAATTTTAACGGATCTCCGCAACGATAGGCTTTGTGTGCTTCCCCAACTACAGGAAAGGTCGGTATGCTGATCGGAAGATGAAATCGAGAACTGAGAAGTCAGAATTTGGCGGCTACAGCATATAAGCAAAAATTATGCACGTATCACAGAAGCTGGGAGCAATTCGCGTCGAAGTCAGGCTAACGAATGCAGCAGATGAAACTTTGGTGAGCCGAGGATTGATAGCGCCGCATCTGCTGCGATCGCTATCAACTCAAGCCCTAGTAGATACTGGTGCAATAAATTTGGTAATTCCCTCGGCACTAAGAGAAAAACTAGGTTTGAGAATTCGACGACAACAAGTTGCTAGATATGCAAACGGATTTGAGGAACCTATTGGGGTTACGGATGGTGTGATAATTGAGTGCGAAGGACGGCAAGCATTAGTTGAGGCACTGGTAGTAGGCGATGAGGTTCTGATAGGTCAAATCGTACTTGAATCCCTAGATTTACTAGCAGATTGCAAAAATCAGCGATTAATTCCAAACCCAGCTAATCCAGATTATCCCGTGGCAATTATTAAATAAAATTTATATACTGATGGTTAAAGTACGTAAACACAATGGCAAAAACGGCTGTTAGTCTCGACATTGATGGCGACTTGTTAGCTAACCTCAAGGCTTACGCCACACAGACTGGATGTACTGTAACGGCCTTGATCGAGCGATTCTGTCAGCAAGGTTTGTCGATGGCTCTAGAAGGTTCAAACCCTGACATGGATGCTGATATTGACAGCCGTAGAAATAACTTAGCGACAGAAGATATCGACGCTGTAGATACGGACTTTAAAAATATATTACAACGCATTTCAGTATTAGAAAGCAAGGTTGATGTAAGTATAGATGTTGATGAGTATCTCCAAAATTGGGGGAAATCCTTAGAACTAAAGATTTCATCTCTTGTAGATACCTTAGTAGAAAAACGTGTAGAGGATATTTTGGGAGCAGCCCATCACCTTGCTAAGACTGAACCCTCGGAACAGGCAGCGATCGCATCTGATGCCAAACCGATTATCGCACCTACACGGGGCAAAGAACCTGCGAATGAATATCAAATAGATTTAGATTACGAAGATGAACCCGATGAAATTCTTACTGACTTTCTAGAACCTTGACTTCTCCCTCAGCTTCTAGTACGAGGGATTCTGAGATCATGCTAAACGGGAATAAGTTGAACAGAAGGGCTAAACAAAAGACTATTACCAACTTGCACTGCCTTTGAATGGTAGCCTCGGCTATTGAAGTAAGTTACTACTTCATCAAACACATAAGAAGTTGTCACTAATGTTGGTAGTGATGTGACTACTTGCTGCCAATGGGTCTTTGCTAACTCGTGGTTCTGGTCATTGGCTAATTCCAGAGCTAAAATATAGCTGGTGTCAATGAAACTTACGCTCATAATCCATAAAGATAGTGATCGTGATTGATTGATGCATCATCTATAGTGTCAACAACCGGCTCGCTGCCCAACTGCAAAATTGGGTCTGTTTTTCCGATTGGTACGATCAGGAGTACACCATTTTGCTGGCGAATCTCTACCTCTTGAATCCCTTGTAGGAATTGTTTAGGAATTAATAATCCTTGCTCAGTAACTTTAGCTTTCATGAAACTCTTAACCCGGTAATAAAATTTAATATAATTATAATCTAGTCTTAGAAATAGCTAGATAGAGGGATTTTAGGCATGGGGTCGTAACAGGCGCTAACCACGGAGCAGGTGACACCTCAGCCACCAACTCAGCCACAAGTGAGAACGTGTCCGGTACAACCAGCGAAATCACTTCACTCTTGTGACTATAATAAGCTCTAATAATTCTAGGATTAGCTTCGTGAACAGCCCTTAGTTTTAAATTATGGAATCCCTTGATATCTGGCAGCAATTTACAACCTTACCCCCCAGTGACCAGCAAGAAGTCGCTGACTTCATTGCCTTTTTAAAGCAGCGAAGAAAGAAGCCGCAGCCTCCTGAGCAGCCTAAGCAACAGGATTGGCACTCTGAGCCCTTCATTGGTCTTTGGCAGGATCGAGAAGACCTGCAAGACAGCACCCAGTGGGTTCGCGCCACTCGCTCAAAAGACGCATAACCAGCGGTGTGATAGTTCCTGACTGGTAGTGTAAATGGTCTGCTTGGCTACGGGTAGATTAATCGCAGCCCTTCCTATACCATGATTGAGAAAACCTGACTGCAACTAAAGTCGCCGCGTCGTTTTTCATCATGAACATACGCACTCTCTCGACTACACCCTTCACCGACCAAAAGCCCGGTACTTCAGGGCTACGCAAGCCGGTCAAAGTTTTCCAGCAGCCCCGATACCTGGAAAACTTTGTGCAGTCTATCTTTGACTCCCTTGATGGCTATGAGGGCCAGAGGCTGGTAATTGGCGGCGACGGTCGCTACTACAACCGCCAAGCCATCCAGACTATCTTAAAAATGTCAGCAGCTAATGGGTTCGGGCGGGTCTTAGTAGGTCGTGGTGGTATCCTGTCTACCCCAGCTGCCTCCTGCGTGATTCGCAAGTATCAAGCATTCGGCGGCATTATCCTCTCTGCTAGCCACAATCCGGGTGGACCAGAGGGTGACTTTGGCATCAAGTATAACATTAGCAACGGCGGACCTGCACCGGAAAAGGTGACAGAATCCATCTATGCCCGTAGCAAAGTCATCGATAATTACAAAATCTTAGAAGCGCCTGATGTAGAGCTAGACAGGCTGGGTGAATTCCAACTTGGCAACTCGGTCGTTGAGGTTATCGACTCAGTAGAGCCTTATGCACAATTAATGGAATCCCTGTTCGATTTCGACCGCATTCACCAGCTACTTACCTCAGGACAATTTCGTCTGTGTTGTGATTCCATGCATGCCGTGACGGGTCCCTACGCCCATGCCATCTTAGAGCAACGCTTGGAAGCACCGGCTGGCACAGTAATTAACGGCAAACCCTTAGAGGATTTCGGCGGCGGTCATCCTGATCCGAATCTCGTCTATGCTCATGACCTAGTGGAGATTTTGTACGGCACCGACGCACCCGACTTCGGCGCGGCTTCTGACGGAGATGGCGATCGCAACATGATTTTGGGGCGCAGATTCTTCGTTACCCCAAGTGATAGCCTAGCCGTATTAACTGCCAACGCCCATCTGATCCCAGGTTATCGCCAGGGTCTAGCTGGGGTAGCAAGATCCATGCCCACAAGTTCTGCTGTAGACAGGGTTGCTGCTATGGCAGGAATCGACTGCTATGAAACCCCAACAGGTTGGAAGTTTTTTGGCAACTTGCTAGATGCAGGCAAAGTCACCTTGTGCGGTGAAGAAAGCTTCGGCACTGGCTCCAACCATGTGCGCGAGAAGGATGGGCTGTGGGCAGTGCTGTTCTGGCTCAATATCCTGGCTGTGCGCCAAGAATCAGTTGAGCAGATTGTCCGTAGCCACTGGCAAAGGTATGGTCGCAATTTCTATTCCCGTCATGACTACGAAGGGGTAGATGCAGAGCGGGCAAAGCAGCTAATGGAGCGTCTGGGCAAGTCAGCCTCAGAGCTTAAAGGTAAGCAATTTAGCCACTACGAGGTTGAGTACTGTGATGACTTCAGTTATACCGACCCAATCGATCATAGTGTCAGTCAGCACCAGGGCATCCGCCTTGGCTTTACCGATGGCTCCCGCATTGTCTTCCGACTTTCAGGCACGGGAACGCAAGGCGCAACGCTTAGAATCTATTTAGAAAGCTACGAGCCTAATGCTGCAAAGCACACTGTGGATACGCAACAGGCTCTGGCGCAGCTGGTCAGCATTGCCGAAGAAGTAGCCCAGATTCGTAATTTTACGCAGCGGGAGGCACCGACTGTAATTACTTGAGAACCTATCGCTCTCGGTATGAACAAACCACCTCCAGACTTGCTAGTGCCAAGCTCTCGGAGGTGTAATCAGCCGAACATCCCATACTCGGCACGGTAGAGAATCTCCTCAACCTGCTTTGCCCCTGCATCCGTCGCCAAGAAACTCAAAGGAGTCTGGTTGTCCAGAACGGATTTGGGTGTACTCAGCCACCGCCAAGCTTCCGCCTCGTCTTCAAAAAGATCTACGGCTTGCTTAAAGATGCGGTTGAATCGTCCTAGTCGATCCACCACCGCTAGCTTGACCACAGGATTGTCTTTTTCATATCGAAACTGGGTTCGCTTCGCGAGCCTGAATAATTTGACACTATTTTACAGCCAAATGGCATGCTGGGAGCAGATCGAACTAAATTTTAAATAAATGCTGTCAACCGTTAAGCTTTGTTATACTAAATAAAGCGAAGTCGTTATGAGTTTAGTTATAAGACTATGACAAATCCAACCGTAGAGAACCTGGTAATTATCGGCTCAGGTCCAGCTGGGTACACGGCTGCAATCTATGCGGCACGGGCTAACCTCAAGCCAATTGTATTTGAAGGCTTTCAAGCTGGGGGGTTGCCGGGTGGGCAATTAATGACAACGACTGAGGTCGAAAACTTTCCTGGCTTTCCCCAAGGTATTACTGGCCCGGAGCTGATGGATAAAATGAAGGCTCAGGCTGAACGCTGGGGAGCTGAGTTATTTACTGAGGATGTGACAGAAGTTGACTTGAGCCAGCGTCCTTTCGTTGTCCGCTCTGAGGAGCGTGAGGTTAAAACCAACAGCATTGCAGTTGCGACTGGGGCAACGGCAAAACGGTTAGGTCTACCCAACGAGCATCAGTTCTGGAGCCGGGGCATCTCTGCCTGTGCTATTTGTGATGGTGCTACGCCGATCTTCCACAAGGCTGAACTCGCTGTGATTGGCGGGGGTGATTCCGCAGCGGAAGAATCAATTTACCTCACTAAGTACGGCGATAAGGTGAATTTGCTGGTGCGGGGAGAGAAGATGCGGGCGAGTAAAGCGATGCAAGACCGCGTTTTGAGTAACCCCAAGATCAAGGTTTACTGGAACACAGAAGTAGCAGACATCTTCGGTGGCGAAAACCATATGGAAGGGGTGAAAATCCGCAATATAAAAACTGGTGAAGAGAGCGAGCTGCACGTTAAAGGTCTATTCTATGCTGTTGGTCATAGGCCCAATACGTCTCTGTTTCAGGGTCAGCTGGAACTGGATGATGTCGGGTACATTGTGACCAAGCCCGGTTCCGTGGAAACTAGTGTTGAAGGAGTCTATGCGGCTGGGGATGTGCAGGATCATGAGTATCGTCAAGCCATCACTGCCGCCGGTACCGGCTGTATGGCAGCGATGTTGGCAGAACGGTGGCTGTCGGTGAATGATCTGCTCCAGGAATTCCATCAAGGGCCTGAAACTCCAGATAATGAACTAGATGAGCCAGCCCAGAAGCAAACCGAAGCCGAGTGGGCAGAGGGGTTTGATCTAAATGCGACCCGCCATCAGGGAGGCTATGCTTTGCGCAAGCTGTTTCATGATAGCGATCGCCTACTCATCGTCAAATACGTCTCACCTGGTTGCGGTCCTTGCCATACCCTCAAGCCGATTTTGAATAAGGTGGTGGATGAGTTTGACGGCAAACTTCACTTTGTCGAGATTGACATCCAGAAAGATCCTGAGATTGCAGAAAATGCTGGTGTTACCGGGACACCCACGATTCAATTCTTCAAGAACAAGGAGCTGTTGAACGAACTCAAAGGCATCAAGCCAAAGAGCCAGTACCGCCAGTTAATTGAAAGCCATCTGTAAAAAGAGGCTAGGGGTCATGTTGTTAAGCATAGACTTTGCCTAACTCCTGTGACCCCTATTTAGCGACTTTGATAGCACCACAAGTTTAAGCATTTGAAGGTGACTCTAGTGCTGATAAAATTTGCTGCTCTGCAATTTCAGAATTATTTGACAGTAATGTCACATCACTACGAACTTTCACAACTTCTTCTAAAATTTCTCTCATAGAGCGCCCTTTTTCACGTTCGTAACGAATGTAATCCTTGACTTGTTCTGTATCTAGTTGTTTCAGATTCACAACATATCTCCTGATGAATCGACTATGAAGATGTGTTTTGCCGTTTCTCGGTCGCAACTCTTAGCCTCAAAGAACAAAAAATCACCTTCCATGTACAGATCGTAAATGCAGTATCTTAATTGGGCAAGAGTTTTCACTCGAGCGCAAAGGGCAAGCCATTGAAATTCGGTCGGTCTGTCACTCATTTATTTGGTCTACCCCTGCCTAGCAGAAGGCAGGAGTAGGCAGTCTAAACCTTAGCTTCTTCCTTCACCAACTTTTCCCAACCCAGGTCTTTGAGGTTGTTGTTGCGGCGCAGTGGACGAGTCACTAGTTCTAGAATGTCACGGGTATTCGTGAAGCCGTGGATTTGGGCAAAGGTGAATTCCACCGACCACTTGGTAGTGATACCCCGTGCCTCGAGTGGATTGGCGTGAGCCATACCAGTAATCACCAAATCTGGCTTCAGTTCCTTAATCCGCTGAATCTGGTTGTAGTTATCCGGCTTCTCGACAATCCGAGGCGTCGGCACACCCATTTCATGGCAAGTCTTCTCCAGCAGTGCCAACTCAGCTGCTTGATAGCGCTTATCCATGTAGGGAATGCCGATTTCAGGCACACTCATACCGCAGCGAACCAGGAAACGCGCCAGGGAGATTTCCAGCAAGTTATCTCCCATGAAAAATACCGACTTGCCGCGAATCAGCTCAAGGTAGTCTTCCACTCCTGCCCAGATTTGCGCTTCCCGCTCATCCATTCCCTTCGGGGTAATTTCAAACACCGAGCAGATTTTTTCAATCCAGGCGCGGGTGCCATCGGGACCAATCGGGAAGGGTGCACCGATAAGTTTGCACTTGCGGCGGCGCATCAGGGTGGTAGCTGTGCGGCTGAGGAAGGGATTCACCCCAGCAACGTAGTACCCTTCTTCCAGAACTGGTAGTTCGCTGTAACGCTTCGCGGGCAGCCAGCCAGAAACTTTAATCCCCTGCTTTTTCAGTTCCAGCGTCAACTGGGTGACAACGGGGTCAGGCAGGGAACCGAAAAGAACCAAGGGTGGGTGCTTGACATATTCGGCTTCTTCTGCAATTACTTGGTCTTTTTTACGACCGAAGTTGAGCAGTTTGGAGATGGCATTGCGTTCGTCTTTCTCCGCCTCCGTCACTGGTGAGTGCTCAGGACAACGCACAGCCATTGCCGCTAGCACTGTATCTTCCCCTTGGGTGAAGGCGTAATCCAGACCATTAGCACGAGCCACCACAATCGGGATGCCAATTTCAGCTTCCAGCTTTGGTGCCAAGCCCTCCAGATCCATTTTAATGATTTCTGTGGTGCAGGTGCCGATCCAGACAATCACACTAGGGTTGCGATCGCGCTTAATCTGCAAACACAACCGCTTCAACTCCTCATAGTCATTCAGCTGAGCCGAAATATCCCCCTCTTCCAGTTCCGCCATCGCATAACGGGGTTCAGCAAAAATCATCACCCCCATTGCGTTTTGCAAAAAGTAGCCACAGGTCTTGGTGCCAATCACCAAAAAGAAGCTATCTTCAATCTTCTGGTACAGCCACGCCACGCAGCTAATTGGGCAAAACGTGTGGTAGTTACCAGTTTCACACTCAAATTTCAGGGCTTCAGGTTGAGCCATCATAAATTAAATTTTCTCCCTTTGATATTGTTATGAACAGGAGTCAGGTTAAACCATCATCAAATCTAGTTCCTCTTCTTGACTCCTGACCGGTGCTTTGACGGGGTTGAGGTAGAAGTCAGACAGCAGTGTAAACAACTCCCGATCTGGGGTGTCGTTAGGCACAACCCCTTCAGGCTGCGCCAGAATTTGGTCGGCAATATTGAGGTAGTAATCGCAGACGTAATCGAGGGCAGGTTCAGACTCCGCCATTTCAAACAAAGTCTTACCCTTTACACGGGAAATCCGAATGTCCTCAATCAGGGGCAATACTTCCAGCACCGGCATCGGCACTGCTTCGATATATTTTTCAATTAGGTCACGCTTGGTGGTGCGGTTGCCGATCAAGCCAGCTAGACGTAGGGGGTGAGTCCGGGCTTTCTCTCGTACCGAAGCGGCAATGCGGTTGGCGGCAAATAAGGCATCAAACCCGTTGTCCGTCACAATCAGGCAGTAGTCGGCATAGTTGAGGGGGGCTGCAAAGCCGCCACAAACCACGTCACCGAGTACGTCAAACAGGATCACATCGTATTGATCAAAGGCGTTGAGTTCCTTCAGCAGCTTCACCGTCTCGCCTACGACATAGCCGCCACAACCGGCACCTGCTGGGGGACCACCAGCTTCGACGCAGTCCACACCGCCATATCCTTTGTAGATCACATCTTCAGGCCAGACATCTTCGTAGTGGTAGTCCTTTTCCTGAAGCGTGTCGATAATCGTGGGAATCAGGAAGCCGGTGAGGGTGAAGGTGCTGTCGTGCTTGGGATCGCAGCCAATTTGCAGCACTTTCTTGCCGCGTTTGGCTAGGGCGACGGAGATATTACAGCTAGTTGTTGATTTGCCGATGCCGCCTTTTCCGTAAACTGCAAGTTTCACTTTTAGTTGGCTCCTATTATTGCTTGTTAAACCTTGGGCCATTGGCGCTTCAATAGCCCGCTTGTTGCCATTTTTTAGTTCTTTCAATGCATTATTGTGCAACTGCGAGGGAAAAGAAAGAGGTGTTCCAGGCCACATAGGGTTATAAACTGAGTATTATTAGGTTTATAACCCTATTTCAGGATTATTACCCCCATAAATCCGTTTTATAGCCTAATAAACCTCAAAAAAATGAATTTATATAACTAATTTTATAAAATTAGGTACAAAAGCAAAAAAAAAATTGGAGCTGAGTGTACTAAAGTATCAATCACAACTGACGGAGTACCAACAGTGCTGACTTCAAGCCAGTTGCTCTCTATTTACCAACCGCGACTCAATCGCCAAATCCATTCCACTCCGTAAACATGAGTCAATAAAGGCGACAGTGAGCGCTCAAGAGAAAATTATGTTAAAAATAATTAATTTTGTCACCCCAGCCCAAATCAGGAGACATCTCCATCAATTTCCTCTCTTTCTTGTAAAGATTGCCAGCCCGCTTGCCACTGGGAGGGGTTTTTTAAGAGTTTGGCATTGAGCCAGAAACGGACTTTAGGATCACAGGCAGCGACCATCTCCGCAAACACCCACTGACCTTGGTTTTTACGATTGACCACCTGGAAGTGTCGCCATCCATCTACTTGTTGCTGAGCGGTCCATCTAGAACCAACTAGGTAAGGAAACTTTTGCTTTCTTGGCATTGCCCTTGGAGCCCCTAGAGCCGCATTTATAAGTCTACCCTGCAAATGGCGCGATATACTTGAAGATAGGAGCTATAAGCCTTATTTGAAATTTCCTGGAACCGGGTCTATGACGTCGTACGCAACTTCCTCTGCCAAAGCTGAAATGATTGAACTTCGGCGGTTGAAAGGCTTACTGCCGCCAGAATTGCAAAGCTGGGTCACCGTTGAAGGCACAACAGAGGTGAATCCACCCCTGATTCGCTGTGAAGAAATTGGTAAAGACCAGGTAGAAATCCAAATCGATTTGGTGAAATGGGATCTGCTGGCGATGGATCAGCGCAATTTGCTGTTCTGGCACGAAGTCGCCCGGATTCAAAATGACACTATCCCCAAAGATGGTTGGGAAATGGCAGCACTGGCGATTGGTTTGGGCGGTGCTGTGGGTGAACTGTGGGTGCAGGATGTTTTGCTGCTGTTGTTGGCGGTGACGTTGTGCGGGGTGTCAGGCTACCGGCTTTATCTGAAGAATAATGGGGATAAGCAGTTAAAAGCAGTGGTCGATGCGGATGAAAAAGCGCTCGCACTTGCTACCCGCTTTGGTTATAGTCTCCCCAACGCTTATAAGAGTCTGGGCAGTGCCTTGAAAGCTTTGATTGACCAAACTCCCAGCAAGCGGCAACGTGCGAAATACGAACGGCGACTCCAAGCCCTCAAACGTAGTGCTAACAAAGCCAAAGCCAAAACAAAAACTATGGGCGAGGGCGAGCAATATCAATAACTGATGCAATTACGGTTTGAGCCACAGACAAGCAGAAGATTACAGTTGCTTGATCATTTTATGAGTCTGTGGCACCACACGAACTTGCTTAATCTTTGCCTTCATCTGGGCTTGCCAAGCAAGAACCTGAGCCGGAGTTGGTGAAGTCTGCGGGGTCTGTTCAAGTTGTTGGGAGGGATCCAAGGGCGTGACTGGCTGTAGAAATACCGGAATTTCAGGACTAACAGCTGCCACTAACTCAGAAACTCGTTCTAACTCACCTGGATCGGTCATGCTAGAAATAATCACTTTGACAAAAACTTCCACCGATGCCTGGTGACAGCGCTGGAGAAAATCTGCGTGTTCCTTCCACCGGGTTTCTCCACTGACGCTGGGCAGCTTAAAATCCATACCCACTGAGTCCAGGTAAGGCAGAATCATCGCTAGCCCAAGCGGTCGATGTCCACCAGTTTCTAGGTATATGGGCAACCTAGTTGAATGCCTTAGCTGGGGTAGAAATTCCACTAAGAAAGGGGCGTGAAGGAGTGGTTCACCCCCAGTTAAACTAATACTGTCATGCAAACCGGGTAGATTTTGCCGCTCAACCCATTCTAGTAACACAGGCAGTGACACGGGATTTGAGTGGGTTTCAAAGTCACGCAATCCAGGCGATCGCTCGACTTGACAAGTCGGCGGCGCACTCCAAGTATGGGCACTGTCGCAAAAATGGCAGCGCAAATCACACCAGGCAAAGCGGATGAAAATCTGCCGAGTGCCGACGTTGAGCCCTTCTCCTTGAATAGCGGAAAAGACTTCAATCAGCCGTGCGGTTGGGAGTTCGGGGGTTTTAATGGTCATTTGAAGGGCATTAGGGCGGCTTTTACACAGGGGGAAATCGCATCCAGGCTTCTGGCTCTATTAGAATAGGAGCATAGATTTATTCGGAGCCGCCGCTAATCTGTTCCCTTTCAACCGTACCTTGGAGTCCACTGCTATTATGCGCGATCAGGTCTTAGCCTGGTTAGCAGATAATGTTCCTCAATCCCGGCTCGACCACATTCTCAGGGTGGAGCAGATGTCGATCGAGCTGGCAACACATTATAACATTGATGTAGAAAAAGCGGCTAGTGCGGGATTGAGGCACGATCTGGCGAAATATTTTAAGCCGCAAAAACTGTTGGAGATGTCACGAGCAGAGGGTTTGGAGATTGACCCGGTGTTGGCAGCGAATCCCCATCTGTTGCACGCACAAGTGAGTGCGATTGTCGCCAGAAACACATTTGGAGTGGAAGATGAAGAAGTATTGCAGGCGATCGCTAATCACACTTTAGGCAGACCTGGAATGAGTTTGCTAAGTTGTATCGTATTTTTAGCAGATAGCTTGGAACCAGGTCGCGGCGAAACCCCGGAGTTAGAAGCTTTACGAAAGCTCAGCTGTGAAAATCTAGAACAGGCCGTTTGGCTAACCTGTGATTATTCTGTGAAATTCTTGCTAAAAAACCATTGTTTGATTCATCCCCGCACAATATCTACCCGGAATTGGTTCCTGCAAAGGGCGAAAGACAAGCATCAAGAAATTCAAATAACTGCATGAATATCGATTTTTGGACTATTAACAGAAAATTACCGTGCATGCACGGGTTTAACTTTCATTCGTTTATAAATCCTCGTCAACAGGTTCAGTAAATAAAGCATATGAGGTTTAATGTCTGATTATTTACAAGCAAATTCCGCCTCAAACTCGGTCGTAGTAGACTCTAGTGCAGTTAACAGCGCTGTAGAGAACTTAGACGGGAGTCGAGAGTTAGCCTTAACCATCGCCCAAGCAGCAGAAGAACGCAAAGCAGGTGAGATTGTTTTACTGGGCGTAGCAGAGGTGTCGTATCTGGCTGATTACTTTGTGCTGGTAACTGGCTATTCCAGGGCGCAGGTAAGGGCGATCGCTGGGGCAATAGAAGATAAGGTAGAACAAGAGTGGCAACGGCTTCCCTTGCGAACTGAAGGAAAAGCCGAGGGAAGTTGGGTGCTACAGGACTACGGCGAGGTGATGGTTCACATCATGATGCCCAAAGAGCGGGAGTTTTATAATTTGGAAGCGTTTTGGGGTCATGCTGAACGGATAGACCTTCCAGAATCCGGTGCCAGTGGGGGATTATCGCCATGATGGAGTCTTCGGTTCCTGTTTGCCCAGTTCCCTCTGAACAGCAACCAGTCAATGAGTACGAGGAGTTAAAAGCGTCTTGGCTGTTTCGCTATTGTACCCTAGAATGGCGTGAATATATCACAAAAATAGCTTGGCTCTGGGGCGGATGGTGGCTGATAGCGGGACCTGTGGCGGCGGCAAGTTTTCCGCCGCATAAGTATCCCGGTCAGTTTGTCCTCAGTAGCGTGGCGGGAGCGAGTCTAGGGTTGATACTGGCACTAGTGCGGCTGTACTTGGGCTGGTCTTATGTACGCGATCGCCTGATCAAACCAACCATTTTTTATGAAGAGTCTGGTTGGTATGACGGTCAAACTTGGACGAAGCCAGTCGATGTGCTCACGCGCGATTGCTTAATTGTCACCTACCAAGTCCAACCGATTATCCGGCGGTTGGAGCGAACTTTTACAGTGCTGGCTATATTTCTGCTTGCAGGTGGGCTGGTTTGGAATTTTTTGTGAACTGCGCCAAAATCTTAACTAAAATATTACCGCTCGCGTCTCCCGAAGTGATAAAGTCTTACGCATGACAAGGGGAAAACGAACTCAAGCCGCAGAACTGGAAGTCAGATTGCTGCGGGAGGGCATCATTGAATCTAGGCATCAAGTCCAGGCTGTTGTATGCGACGACCGGGGGCGAGTTCTATCCGTGGCTGGAAACTCAGAAACTGCCACGTTTGTCCGCTCCGCCCTCAAGCCATTTCAGGCTTTAGCTGTAACCACAACTGGAACACTGGAACGCTACAACCTAACAGATCGGGACTTAGCGATTATTTGTAGCTCCCACAAAGGCACGATTGAACAGGTGCGTCAGGTGTTTAACATCTTGTGGCGTGCTGATATTGACCCATCGGCACTTCAGTGTCCAAGTCCAGAAGGAAAGAGCAGTCCACTGCAATACAATTGCTCTGGTAAACACGCTGGAATGCTAGCTGTTTGCCAGCAACGGCATTGGCCTCTGAATAGCTACTTGCAGCGCAAACACCCAGTTCAACAGCTAATATTAGCCAAAGTGGCAGAAATCCTGCGAATGCCAGCTGAAGAATTTATCTGCGCTCACGATGACTGTGGGGCTCCGACCTATTTGATGCAACTCGGGCAAATGGCGTCGTTGTATGCCCAGCTAGCTTCTGGAACCAATTTGGATATGGAGCGCATTATCCGCGCCATGACTCATCACCCGGTTATGGTGGCAGGAGATGGGGAATTTGATACGGAACTGATGCGCTTGACGGCAGGGGAACTGGTGAGTAAAGCTGGGGCAGAAGGGGTAGAGTGCATCGGCAGAGTCGGTGAGGGCATGGGTTTGGCAATTAAGGTAATCGATGGGGCGAAGCGAGCTAAGTATGCCGTTGCCATTCACTTGCTCAAGCAGATGGGCTGGATTAGTCCCAGCGCTGCGGAAATTCTATCTGAAAAGTTTATGGCACTGGGGAATTTCAAGCGTCTAGAAGTTGTTGGAGAATTATCGCTGCTATAGTTGCCAAATTCGGAAATGGGAGTTATAGTAGAAAAGTAGACGCGGGATAGAGCAGTCTGGTAGCTCGTCGGGCTCAACCACAAGCTTAACTAAACGCTTAGAAGTTAGTCTTGTAGTGGGCGGCACATGAGGAGACTTGTGTGTGATTACCTGTCAAACTCGGGGAAGCCATTAGCGTGGTAATCCCGAACCAAGCTCCGGAAATGGAGAAGGTGTAGAGACTGGGAGGCAGGCACCCTAGCGGTTAGGCCGAGGGTGAAGGGACAGTCCAGACCACAAACTGGTTAATCCAGGCAGTGAAAGCTGTAGATGGTAAGCATAACCCGAAGGTCAGTGGTTCAAATCCACTTCCCGCCACCAAATGGCAAATAAAACAAAACCCTGCAAGCTCAAATAGCTCGCAGGGTTTTGTTTTATGCTAATCAGCTCGCACTTGGTCAAATGGTCGGCTATAGGGGAGTTAGTACCGCTGGGATTAGCATAGATAGAGGGACATATAGCCAAGGTTTCAGCTTGAAAGCATTGAATCTTGGCGAGACTACGGTTGCGGAGGAATGGATGGCTGTTAAGTTGCGGCGACCTATTTTAGTGGGTGGAGTTGGTCTGTCATTTTCACTATGGGTGTTACAGAGTTTGCATCACTCGTTAATTCAGCTGGGTGAGTTGGGTTTATTAGGTGCGATCGCACTCGGGGGCGGTTTGTGGTTGTTTCAGCAACGGGTGTCCCAAAAGGCGCAGTTGCAGCTAGACCGCTCGCCGCTAGATCGGGCAACGGTGGAAAAAGAAATAGCCCTTGCAGAAGGTATAGTTAGCCAGCTGGAAGCAGAAAACCATCAGGCGTTAGAGCAACTGCGGGAACGTGTTGTCCAGCTCAAAGCTGAGTTAGACCGGCAGGAGATCCGGCTGGCTGTCACTGGTGGCAAGGCGGTGGGTAAAACAACACTGATTCATCAGCTAGAGTCCAGCTGGGTGCCACAACTACAGCAACCACTGTGCTTGAAAGAGACACCGGCTTTATTTACTGGGACGGACGCTGGTAAGAAGTTAGAAACAGCTGCATTGGCAACAGCGATCGCATCAGACTTGGTGTTATTTGTAACGAATGGCGATTTGACAGAGCCAGAGTTTGAAATATTACAGCATCTAGCGGCAGGAAATCAGCGCTCAGTGCTGGTTATCAACAAGCAAGACCAATATTTACCAGAAGAACGAGCCACCGTGTTGCTATCCCTGCGGCAGAGGATGCAGCAAATCCTAGGGGCAGAGGATGTGGTAGCGATCGCGGCATCTCCCGGCACGGTGAAAGTGCGTCAGCATCAGTCAGATGGTTCTGTGCGGGAGTGGTTGGAACAGCCAACTCCAGACACAAAGGAGTTAACCAACCAGTTGGCTCAAATCCTGGTGCAGGAAGGACAACAGCTAGTGTGGGCAACAACTAGGCGGGCAGCTGTTGAGTTCAAAGCAGAGGCGAAAACCGCCTTGAATGGACTCAGACGCGATCGCGCCGTACCAGTGATTGAGCAATACCAATGGATTGCCGCTGCCGCCGCCTTTGCCAACCCTGTCCCAGCCTTAGATCTATTGGCAACAGCTGCCATCAATGCCCAGCTGGTGATGGAATTGGGTGGTATCTACCAGCAAAAATTTTCTCTTCAGCAGGCTCAAGCAGTTGCAGGGACACTAGGAAGCCTGATGCTCAAACTGGGTTTAGTAGAGCTTTCCACCCAGACGATTAGCACTATGCTTAAAAGCAATGCGATCACATTTGTTGCTGGTGGGGCAGTGCAGGGAGTCAGCGCTGCTTATCTGACTCGAGTAGCAGGTCTTAGTCTAATCGAGTATTTCCAACAGCAGGAAGTATCCACAGATTCTGAAACAGGGCTGAATCTTGACAAGTTGGGTCAAACCTTGCAAAACGTTTTTCAGCAAAACCAGCAGCTAGGTTTCCTACAAGCCTTTGTCAAGCAAGGAGTGGGGCATCTTTTGCCACAATCACCCCAGCAGCCCAGTTGCGTGCCACTATGATCTCAAACGTGGCATCCGAGGAGAGGATTACATCCTCATACTGGTAGTTTTTCTGACACCACTCTTTGAAGTCCCGGATAGCAGAGGAGAAGACATGATCAGGGACTGACCAGCAAATACCATAAGCCTTTGACTGGTAGGCGTCGAGCAACTCACCAACTGTCTGCTCGACCCGCCACTGGGCAGCAATCACAGTCTCGACTACCGCGCCCTGCTGAATTAACACTTGCGTTATTCCCTCTTTAAACGGGCTTAAGCTTGGTATTTGGTTGGTCTTCTGACCTTGTTCGTATTGGGCAAGAATCGCCCGCCACTGCTGCTCAAAGTCTTTTTGGTGTTTAGTCAACAAATTCTCACAAGCCAGGTATAATCCATTTGGCTTCAACACACGGCGGATTTCAGCTAGTCCCTTAAGCCAGTCAGGAAGACACTGAAGCATGTGCGTAGTCAGCACGACATCAAAGGAGTCATTCTCAAAAGCAAGTGACGAGGCATCGGCTTGGATCAGCGTGAGATTATTAGGCACACCTTGCAACTTGCGGCAAAGCTGATCCATCATCTCCTTTGAGATATCAACCCCCGTGTAAGAATACCCCCTTTCTATGATTGGCAGGGCAGTCCGCCCCGTACCGATGCCCGGTTCAAGAAATTTCGTCTCCGGTGTCGCCTTGACGAGGCGGAGTATACACTCGGTTACTTGCTCAGACACTGATCGTGGGAATGGCCTAGTGCGATCGTAAATACTCGCTATCTGGTCATAATAATTTCTCAAGACTCTATTCCTGATTATTTTTGCTATAATCGTAAAGCCAATATGCGGACGTGGCGGAATTGGCAGACGCGCTAGATTTAGGTTCTAGTACCGCAAGGTGTGAAGGTTCAAGTCCTTTCGTCCGCACTAAAAAATTGCCAAAGCTTATTCAAAGGATGCCTTCACCCTTTGGCAGGTTGTATCCGAGGAAGTTATATTTTGGAACCTAGCCCAATTTCCTTTTTGAAAATGATTATCATTATATATAGATGACTAAAAAAGTCATCTATACTGGTGAGCAGAGCTGATAAAGCTCCCGATCAACTTTTAGATTTATTCTCAGCTGTGCAACTCTCGTCCAAGATTGAATACGCACTACTTGCTCTGTTAGAGCTGGCGACGCACTACGATAGCGGCGAACCATTACAAATTCGACAGATAGCAGCGCTGCAAAATATACCAGTTCGCTATTTGGAGGAACTGTTGGCTACCTTGAGGCGTGGAGGTCTGATTAAGGGGCTACACGGTGCCAAAGGTGGCTATATTCTAGCCCGAGAACCTAAGAAGATTACGCTACTGGAGGCTTGGTGCTGTATGGAAGGTACAGACGCCGCTACGTCTGTTAAGAAAACCACTCCCAAAACTGTAGAAAGAAAGTTAGTTGAGGAAATCTGGCAGGAAGCATCTCAGGCGGCTAACTCAGTTTGGCAAAAATATACGCTCGAAGACCTCTGTGAGCGGCGAACAGCTCGACAGCAGATGGAAATTATGTATTACATCTAGGTTCAAGTAGCGAGATTTCTTTCCCTACATGCCACAGCCTACACCCCGCACGCTTTTCGCAGAGTGCTTTGTTCTTGTCACCTCTTGCCATCGCTGTTTCAACTGCTTCAAATTAGCAGCTTGACCGCCATAACGCCAGCAAACATAGGCGAGGCAAATTTCCTCAATCACCTCAGCAGTTGCCGGAGAATGGTGCTGGTGCGAAACTCTAGCATATTCCAGGGGCGTTTGGGCTGGATGCTTGCTAAAACCCTTCTGAGCTGCCCAGCGGAGCATTTGTTGATAAAGGCTTTCGATTGGGGGCAACTGAGCTAACCAGCTGCGGTAGCGCCACACTCGCAACTGATTCCAACCCAGCCAACCGAGAAAGCCCATAGTGGTTGCCAGGATTAGCGCCGTCAATAAGCCAATCCAGCCTTGGGAAAACAGAGCAAAAAACCAAGCGATCGCTCCTGTTACCCACCCGGCAATTGCACTAAACACACTATCGAGTAGACCTGTAACTGGTGAAGGCAACCACCCCGCTACCCACTTCCAAAATTGTTGTAAAACGCTAAAGGTTTGGGAGTCCTCTATTGAAGGTGGAATGAGTTCATGACCGGGAATCGGATCAAAGGCAAACCAGCCGGATTTGGGAAAATAAACCTCTGTCATTGCGTAGGCATCGGTGTTGCGGACGACGTACAAACCCGTGAACGGATTAAACTGCCCCGGAGCAAAGCCTGCCACCAGTCGCGCTGGGATGCCTATGGAACGCAGCATCACTGTTAGGGTAGTAGAAAAGTGGTCTGGATAGCCTCCTTTGTGCTTGAACAGGAAAGCCTCTACTAAGTCTTCGTTTTTACCCAAAAAGGGCAGGGCTAACGGGTCTTGAGGGATGCTGTAGTTTTGCTTCAGGTACTGAGATAAATACAACGTCTGCTCGTAGACTGATCCTAGAGTGCTGGGTGAAGTTGCCAGGATACTTAGAGTGCGTTGCCGTACTTTCTGAGCAATTTGGGGGGGAACTTGCAGATAGTATTGCTGGATATTTTGGGAATAGTTGGTTGGGGCTAGTCCGAGGAGAGTGCGATCGCGGTAGGGAACTTCAGAAATCACTGTGTAGGTCAGATTCTCTGACAATCCCACCGGCGCTCGCAAACCGCCTTCCGCATCAACAGCTATTTCCGGCGTCGGAAAGTAAATTTCCTTGGGGTAAGCCAGGGCGGGAATTAAGGAAGGCAAGTCTGACACCACTGAGTAAGTCTGCACCACCTCCTTGGTACGAGGGGCGATTACTGGGGGAAGAAAAATTTGGTAAGACCAGCTGGGGCGCTTGACAGTAACAGCCTGTTCATTGCGAGAAATTTCCCATCCCTTGCCAGTGTAGCGGTCGAATGCCAGTACCCGCCAGAATCCCTCTGCCTGTGATCTTACTCGCATCACCACCTTGGGTTTCATCTCGCCGCGCAGGTTCTGATTGATCTGGTTATTAAAGCCGTAATAAAATGTGTTATTAAGCTGACCCGGTTTCCCAGTTGGGTCTTGACCTCGGAGTTCGTCGATGCCGCTGCCGTTGCCAGTATTGCCCCTGCGGACATAGCCGGGATTGATAATGCTGCGCGCGTCGAACTTGCCTTCAACCTTGATCGCAGCACTAACGGGAAACGTTCGCAGTTGATACCCCGGCAATCGCGGCAGGAACGCAAAAATGATTAGCCCCAGCCCCACAATAACGAGGAAGAAAATGCCCAAACGTCGGGGAGAAACAGGTGAGTAGTGTAGGGGCAACCCGTCGCGTCGCCCTAACATTGGTGAGGGCTTGCTAGCTTCTGCCTGTTTGGATAGCCCCAGTCGTGAGCGGTAATCTAGCACCAAAACCGGCAGGGCGATCGCTAAAAATAGCAGTAACATTGGTGCAAAGGCTAGCGTCTGACTTAGCGTACCGGCAACGCCGAGCAAAATCAGCCCAATTACCATCGAATACCCCAAGTCCTTACGTCGGGGCAAATCGAAGCTGTGGAGTACCTGAAGTTGAATTAATAGATCTGCTAACATCAGCCGCGTATCGTTCAACTCACCCAACAACCGCCCCAAGAAGGCTCCCAGTGCTACCAGCATCCCAATAGCGATACAGAACTTAACTGGGATATTGCGACCACGGCGGCAGTACCAGCTCCAAGTTGCACCCACAAGGCTGAGCGGCACAGCCCAAAAGCTGTTCTGAGTCTCAGCGGCAACATCCGTCGCCACAATTCCCACCACCACCAGTGCCTGCACCAGCACTCGTAGCAAAATCGAGTCTTCCACTTCTGCCAACGGCATCGCCGCTATCTGCCGCCGCCACTGATTCCAGACAGGTAGAAATCTGGGCGATCGCTTCCCAGACGTCTTTGGCGTATGCATCCTGGACGAGTTAGACATATATTTAAGCTATCAGCCCAAAATCTATCCGGTTAAGCAGTTATTAGGTATAGCCGCTATAGTTAGGATGCCCAAATAAACCAGTGAATCTCACATAACAGGATGGATTTAGACGAACAGATTCAAGTGCTGGTTGAGAATGCCCCCCAAGATGGCATTACGCCGCAGGTAGTAGCAGCGATCGCACCCGGACTCAAGCTGCTTGCAGAACAGTTAGTTCACTCCCAGTATTATATTCTCCAAAACTTCGACCACGACTGGATTTTGACAACATTAAGCAATCGTGGCAACCCAGCGGTTGAAAAGCGTGTGATCTACGCTTTTCCCACTCTACAAGATGTCCCCGCTGCTGGGCTTGACCCGGAAGTCATTGCCGTACCCATTCCCGTCACTCACATTTTGTTCCAAATGGTTGCTTTAGAAACGGTCGATAGTACCGTCTTCTTTAAAACACCCGGCGATCTGAGCAGCGGTATCGAAGTCCGGCGTGAAAATATCCAAAATTTAATTCAACTCCAGCTTAAACAAAACTTATCGGAAGCGATCGCTCCCGTCAGCCACCTCCCCCCTGATATCGCTTGAAAAGTTTTTAAGGACATAAGACACACTCTCATGCCTACCGCAATCGGGTTTGACGTTTACGGAACGCTTGTCGATCCCTTGGAGATGAACCAACATCTGCACCACTTCGTGGGAGACAAAGCTGAACATTTCGCCGAGCTGTGGCGCTCTAAACAGATTGAGTATGCCTTTCGCCGAGGTCTGATGAACAAATATGAGACCTTTGGCGTCTGCACAAAGCACGCCCTGCTTTTCGCCATGCACACGCTAAAAGTTGACCTTTCAGCTCAGAACCAAGAGCAGCTGATCGAGGACTACCAGAACCTACAGGCATTCCCAGACGTAATACCTGGGTTGTCGGCGCTCAAAAGTCAGGGATACACACTCGTCGCGTTCTCAAATGGCGTTGAGTCAACGGTGCGAACCCTTCTCGAGCGGGCAGGCGTTCTGACGCATCTTGACGGGGTAGTGAGCGTAGATGACCTTAAGACTTTCAAGCCTGATCCCAAAGTTTATGCCTACCTGGCTCGCCGACTCAACCATCCCATGGACGAAACGTGGCTCGTCTCAAGCAACTCTTGGGACGTCATTGGTGCCAAGTCAGCGGGGCTCAAGTCAGCTTGGCTCCAGCGCCAGCCTGATAAAGTGTTTGACCCCTGGGAGATTTCGCCTGACCTGATCGTGCCTTCTATAGAGGAACTGTCAACGCGCTTGGAGTGTAGGGGGTAGGGTGTGGGGTTTGAGGATACCCTACTCATTTTTAGGTTAGGGCTTGAATTTTGACGTTTTGGACAAGACTTCGTATAAACTTAAGATATTACTTTATATGACTTGTATTTCCGATAAAACGTACTTTTTATAGCTGTTTAGCCAAAATAGTTGTGGTTTGATTCAGGTATTCCTGTTCAAAATCCAGTACTGCATTGATTAGGAAGTGTTCAAGGCACAAAATCTGCTGTTGAAAAGTTTGCTAATTAAACTCCAAGTCTTATTGCTAAAGGTTTACATGTTACTACATGCTTGCTATCTACTGCAGTTGATGAAGCAACAAATTGATCAACTACTAGCCTCCGACGAGCAAGTGCAAGCGTTTCTCACTTGGGTGAGCCAAAAATCCCTTAGTGTGTCTGCCGACAAAAAACCAGTGATTATGCGGGCGTTTTATTTTGACCTGGCTCTCGCCCGTGCCCTGACTGAGGTTGGTGGTACACTTGACCTGGCCTGTGCCCTTGAGCGTACCCTTACTTGTAACCTTGAGCGTACCCTTGCCCTTGACCTGGCTCTTGACCGTGCTCTGGGTTTTGACCAAGTTGTTGATCTTACCCTTGACCCTAACCTTGCTTTTGAGTGTGTCCTTAAGCGTGCCCTAGCTCGTGCCCATGTCGTCGAGCCGATGCTAGAGTGCTCTTTGCAACAACTCTTAGAGCAAAAGCCCGACTTGGGTAGAGACACAGAAAAATTTAAGCAGTGGTGGTCAGCTCACGGTATGGCTTGGACTCAGCAATTAAGAGCCCTGATAATTGCCGAGCGCAATATTGGTCACGATTGGCAGTTCAGCGACCAGCAGAAGACAGCTCTGCAGGAGTACTACAATGCCAATAAGTTGTTGGTGGATTGCCTGAATACTGGTTGTTATGAGATTCGTACACTGCGCTCCGAGATTGAGAATACCTTGTTGCTACCAGTTGCAGAGATTTCGTTGCCATAATCCCTATTCCGGTCATTTTTTCAAATGCTTGCTGCCAACTTCAGCCAGTTTTTAATCGCTGAGCGCACTGGTTTGACTGCAGTTTGATTCACACTAATTACTACATTTTGAAACATTTGCAGTCTATTTTTATTACATTCAGTAGACACAATTGGGCTGATATCTCGAAACAGGTGAGTGTTTTTACCATCAAAATAGCCACATTCATACTCTGTGATTCTGTTTTTGACCGGGTCAGATTTACACGTACAATTACACTTTTTCTCAATCTGGCCAACAGACAGTTTAAATAATTTGGGAGTCACCCTGGCGGCGTATTGACCGTATTCTATTGCCCTATATTTGACATGAATCCATTTGCTTCGGTCTGAGTCAGCCTGTTCTTGAAGCAGTGCTAAATGAAAACCTGAAGCAATCATAAACGCTCCAATTCCAACAACTTCTAAACTTTTTATTTGCTCTAAGAGCAAACTCGACTCGTTGATTAAGTAATCCAGCGAAGGCTGATTATTTCGACTTTGATGTAGATATTCTATCATCAGTTTTTTTAATGAGTCGATTTGAGCTTGGGTTGCTATAGGCTGATATACATCTACTGGCTGTCTGACGATGTTATAGATATCCAATAGAGCATTTTTATGAATTTGTGCATAGTCTAGCTCTACAAACAATAGCTGTATAATTTTCCTAGCATCCCTCGCAATTAAAGCTTCACCAATTTTTGCCAATGCCCACTGCCAACTTATTGTTAAATCACTCAGGCAAGTCTCATTTAAAGTAAAACTTATCCGAGAATTGGGTGATACCTGAATGAATTCTGGTATCGGCATTCTATCAACTAGTTCGTCAAGCTTCTGTAAAAAAGAATTTTCCATTTACCCCAACTTTTGTATACGCCCACCACAAGGTGTAATTTCCAGGTGTTCCCTAGTTGACTGAGCAAACTTGAAGAGTGTGAATTTTCCCAAATAGGGACTATAACCTAATCTAGCGTGATAGTTTTACCTCTATATCCTCTATATGTAGTAGTTTTTCTCTCTCTAAAGTATAATATTTATTTTTGTAAAGTAGCTCTAAGACATACAAGCTTTTGGAAACAGATAAAATCAGGGAAGCTATTAAACAGCCCGGAAACTGGCGACAGGAACTTACCCAAGCATGAAGTGAACCGTATTGCTCAAAGTACCTGAAGCGATCGCAAGCGGTTAATCGCCGCCGCTAGCTCAAAGCGGCGGAACATGACTAAATTGCCCTCAGGGAAGGAGGTTAGTAGATCCAATCCCTCTGCCTTGATGTCAGCCATCAGACCATCCAAAATGTCTTGGAGAGTGATTCCATCCAGATACTGCTGCTCGATATAGACCATTGCCGCAGCGATCGCTCGAATCTGACCTACTTCCACAAGCTGTTCCACAGCAGATAAATCGACCTCCTCAGTGCCAAAGACGATGGTGTCCAGATCTCGGACTTTCCATAACCGCCTTGCGGGCTTTTTCCCAGGGTGGTGACTAAAACTAGGGACAATGTCTGGTAAGACTACACGGGGAGTGAGTGAACCAAAGTGTTTTCCACCTTCAGGAGTGCGCTCAGTCGCATAAAGTTTGGCGATCGCCTTTGCCTCTAAGGTCACCTCCTGGGGTTGAAAATCCTCCATTGCAATCACTGTATCTGCTACATCGAAGTAGTCACCACTGCCACCCATGACCAGGATAGTGGAGACCCCATAGTCTGTGTACAGCTGGCGGACTTTGTCGATGAAGGGGGTAATTGGTTCTTTGTCCTTAGCAATTAACGCCTGCATACGGCGATCGCGGATCATGAAGTTGGTAGCGGCTGTGTCTTCATCTACGAGCAGCAGTTGAGCACCCGCCTCCACTGCTTCGATGATGGAAGCTGCCTGTGAAGTACTGCCACTGGCATTTTGAGTGGAGAATTGAGTAGTGGAACGACCCTGGGGCAGATGGTTGATAAATGGCGAGATATCCACACCTGTAACACTGCGACCATCCTCAGCCCGGATTTTCACTGCTGCTGGATGAGTCACCACCAGTTCACGTCCATCGTTGGGAAGATGGTTGTAGACCCCTAGCTCAATGGCTCTTAGCAGGGTTGATTTGCCATGATAGCCACCGCCAACAATCAATGTCACCCCGGTTGGGATACCCATGCCCGTAATCAAACCCTGGTTAGGACAGCGTACTTCCACCCGCAATGAATCTGGAGACTGGAAAGGTATTGCCTGATCTTGGAGTGGTTGCTCATCCACACCACTGCGTCGGGGCAAGACAGCACCATCAGCAATGAAAGCAACCAGCCCTGTTTCAGTCAGATGTTGTCGGAGCCAGTCAGCATCTTCGGCAGTCTCAACATGACGTTGAATCGCTGCCGCGTCCAGGTAACGATATTGCAGTGTGGACTCTACCAGTCGGGGAATTTCGTCGCAGAGCATCTCTTGTGCCTGCCGTCCTGCAATCCGGCGACCAAAAGCAGGTAGCCCGACAACAAAACGAACTTCGACCAACTCATCGGTGATGAATGCTGAGGTGCGCTCCATGATCGCTTGCCCTGTTTTGGCGATCGTAATTAAGCCACTGTTGCCAGTGCCTCGATTAAGGCGGATGAGTTGAGTTGCCTGGTCAAACTGACGTGTTAGGTAATCGCGCAGGGCAATTTCCCGGCTACGATTGCAATAGAGTTCACGAGGAAAGCCCGCGATGGAGAGCGGCAGCTGAACCCGGCACTGACTGGGTGCGGCAAAGGGGTCTCCCTGAACGCGGTCAATGATTAAGGTAAGATGTGGAAATTCGTAGCTTCCCCGAATCTCTTTGTAGGCTTTGTATCCTCGTTGGTCAAGTTGCAGCAGCAACTGGCGCAGGGTTTCTTGAGTTCCTATCATTCGCAATATTTTAAACTAAGCACAACACCTTCCATGACAGCAAGCAGCACCACAATTAAGCTCGACCAGTTTTTGAAATGGGTTGGTGCAGTCCAGACAGGGGGTGAAGCCAAGTTGCTCATTCAGGGAGGTTCGGTCAAGGTCAATAACATTGTAGAGACTAGACGAGGACGCAAGTTGGTAGCAGGCGATCGCGTGCTGGTGAGGGGAGAAATTTTCACGGTTGAGTTGAATGGTCTGTGAAAGTTGATAAAACTCATCTCGCCCTTGAACTTTTTCTCCCTTGATTAGCTTGTGGATGTGTTCACCAATCGCTCTGGCAAGTAACACTGGGACTGCATTGCCAATCTGTCGGTACTTAGAGGCTGTCGAGCCATAGAAGACCCAATCATCCGGAAAAGTCTGAATCCGTGAACACTCTCTCACACTTAAAGGGCGTAACTTCTCCGGATGGCACATATCTGTGGCTTTCTGGTGTGGGCTTGTAGTGACAGTAGGAGACGGTTTGTTCCAAGATAAACGACGGTAGAAACCAACCTTACCTCCGCCAGACTGGTAAGCGCCTCCCATAGCTTCTTTCTTTAAATCAGCGGGCAGATATCTCCAGTTTTGACCCTCTTTCAAGAGGCGCAGGTACTTGAGGCGACTTTCTGAGTAAGGCACATACTCTGGCTGGGGGTCATCTAAATACTCAAGTGCCTGTCTAAGTGTGAGCCACTTGGGTAGATCATCAGCACCATTTTGACTGTGAGTGCGTAAAGGAAAGGTTACTGGTTGACCATCTCTAGAGGCAATAAATATCACTCGCTCCCTATTTTGAGGGACACCATAATCTGCTGCATCTAAAAGTTTGGGTAGGGCAACTTCATACCCAAGACGCCGGATCTCGGCTTCGACAACCTGAAGGGCGGAACCGGGCATCTCCCCTGGTTCCAAAGGAGAGAAACCAAGCCCCCGCTCATGATGGGGTCTGTGCCGGATTGGGGCAGAGAGTAGCCCTCTGACATTCTCCATTACGAAGAAGCGAGGCTGCACCCCTTCTATGATGCGTATGAAGTCCATGAACAAGCTTCCGCGAGGATCCATAACAGACCCACGCTTCCCCGCTGTGCTGAAAGGTTGGCAGGGTGGCCCCCCAGTCACTAGATCTACTTCGCCAGGATGTAGAGGTCTGCCAATGTCCAGAACACGCCCCCCTTCCTCAAGAAGGGTCTGGGCGCTGACCTTGCGGATATCTCTTGGCACTTTACTCTCATAGAGGTGTGGACGGTTCAGAGCTATGGTCTTTGTGGCGTCAGGATCTATTTCGACCAAGCTCACCGTATGGAACCCTGCCTGTTCTATACCAAGGTCTAGACCACAAGCACCTGCAAACAAGCCGATGGATATGAGTTTATCTTCTATCACAGCTATAGCTCCCAAGTCCTTGAAATCTTAAGCAATGCTTCCAATTGGTATTTAATTATACACAATACACCGACTGACTTTGAGACTGAAACTTGATCGCCCTTTCCAGTTGTATCAGCCACTGGCGTAGTCGCTTTGCTCAGCCTGGAGGTCTAGATAGGCGCAACATACCATCAGCTTCAGCAACGATGAGCCAGCATCAATGCAGCGCCGTGGTTGCTGGCGAAGCGAATCTCTGCCTAGAGCATGATTTAGCCGATGAGCTAGATGCTGTAAAAAGTAGGATGTTAAATCTTACGGAGATTGTATTCTATGAAACTGAATTATTGTATAAAACGAATTTTGGCGGTAGGACGTGGGATGGCTAACACCCTGCTTTGTCTGGCAGCGATTGCTTTTGTGTGGCAGGGTGCGTTTTTCGTGGATACCAACGCAATGGCTACTCCAGCGACATTGATTGCAGCAAATGTCGGCGATCAAATTCAAGGGGCAGCCGATGAAGTTCGAGCACGCTCCAAGGATCTGATCCGAGATACGAAAGATAAAGTTGAGAAAACTGCCAACAAAAATGCCGCAAAAGTTGATGAAGCCGACGACAAGGGTAGCTTCGTTGAGCGCAAAGCACAGCGTGATAAGGATCGAATTGAGCAACGAGCCGAGGAAGATGCAACTCGGACTGAGAAAGCAGTAGACAAATCCATGAATGCTGTTAAAGGCGTGGTTGAGAACATTAAGGATGCTTTTAGTAACTAGAGCCTTTTAGCCTCAATGTTGTTTCCCCATGAATGGGGAACAAACCATTTGTGCTTAAACCTTAATCGGTTTCTCTATCCGGGGTGGAGCAAGCGGTCTGTCCCAGATTTGCTGGCTCCAGCATCACTGCTCAATCTACCATCGACTCTGAAACTAATGAAAGCGAGAGAGCGTATTTCACAGCTTTACGCTCCGAGGGTTGCAAAGAAGGTAGGTGTTTTTCGGTGAACATAAATTCTTTTTCCAACTTCAGGCCGACTTTTTCCATCACTCGGGTGGATGCCTTATTCATCACCAATGCCCAGGAAATCACTCGTTGAATGTTCCACTTCGAAAAGCCTTGGTTAACTAACATTTGAGATCCCTCTGTGGCGTAGCCCTTACCCCAGTGAGAGCGCCGCAATCGATAACCCAAGGCGATATCATCGGCTGTACCTAATTGCAACTCAGCCAAATAGGCAATCTCTCTGGCGGGAAAGAAGTGAAACCAGCCAATAAATATATGGCTTGATTTCTCAACTACTGCCCAAATCCCGTAATGCTCATACACCTGATAAAATCTGATAATTCTAGGCAAACGTTCCTGTTGAATGACATCGTAATCCGTTGGTATTCCACCATTAATAAATCGCATCACCTCGGGATCGCGGTCTAGCTCAAACAGATTGTCTGCATCATCCTCCCTAAACTGACGCAGGATTAATCTCTCAGTCTCAAGAAATATGTTCATCGTCAGTGTTAGCCGCTTAAGACCGCCAGAATTACCAGCTTAACTTGAGCAAAGTGCGATCGCAATTGTTCCAGCCTTCAGACCTCTGGCTCTACCCCCAACTGACGTAACTGCTCTGCCAATCTTTGGGCCCGTTCTTCTGACCACAGCAGTAGCCCCCCCTGAGCATTCCACCACCGCAGCCAATAGCCAGTTCTGCCTTCGTGGCTTCCCTCCCATACAGTTGAGGCCAGGTAATGGTTAGCTGTGGGACAGGGGTTTGAGGAAGCGATCGCATATTGTAAGGAAGCGGGTGATCGGGCTCGAACCGACGACGTTCACCTTGGGAAGGTGACATTCTACCACTGAATTACACCCGCAATTTAGCCCTGAGCAATTAACGCTCAGCTCAAAGCCAACAACTTTTATATTATACAACTATTTTCTCTTAGCTATCACCCGCTCGCCATCGTTGAGAGATGCAGCACTAGTAACTACAACGCGATCGCCCACTTTCAAACCCTGCTTAATTTCGATTCGATCACTATTGACTATTCCCCCTACTTGTACCGGCTGAGCGTGTACAATGCCTTGGGCCCCAAGCAGGAAAACAATCCGCCCACCAGTTGCTGGGGTCACCACTGACTGAGCTGGCACTATCAGACTCGTGGCGGTGTTAGTGGTAATGGCGACTCGCACAAACAAACCGGGTTGCAGCAACGAGGTCGAGGGCAGGTCAATTTTGACTGTTGCCTGACGGCGAGGGGTGTCAACCAGAGGCGCTATTTCTCTGACTCGCCCCTGCAAGTGAACTCGGAAGAAGGCAGTGGAGGTAATCAAGGTCGGTGCATCAATCCGTACTTGCGGCAACTCATTTGCAGGAACTTGGGCGTCAACTTCTAGTAAGCCATTGCGAATAATCGAAAACAGTTTTTGCATCCCATTAGTCAAATCCCCAATTCGGGCGAGTTTCTGGGCTACAACACCACTAACTGGGGCATGCACCATAGTTTGTGCCAGCTGGGTACGCAGTTGTGCCCCTTTGGCGACATTATTGCGCACATCCGCTTGGGCACTGTTGATATTAGCTTGAGTGACTCGGACGACCTCAAGATCTTTTGCCACAGCCGTAACGCGGGTATCTAGTGCTTTACGGCTAACTGCTCCTGCTAGAGCCAGAGCTTGATACCGTTGCAGCTCAATATGGGCATCCTTCAGGGTAGCTTGGGCTTGAGCGAGGGCAGCAAGTCTTTGCTCCACCACTGCTTGGGCTGATTGCAATTGTGCCTCAGCCTGCTTAATTTGCGTATACAGCACTGACTGATCTAGAACCGCCATCACTTGTTCTGCTTGCACAACGTCCCCCTCTTTCACCAAGACTTGCTTGATTTGTAAACCTGTTACTTGGGGCAAAACGGGGATGAGGTCGTCACGGGCTGCTACCCTGCCGGTGACGTTGAGAGTACGGGCGATGCGAGTAGTTTCAACTGGTGCGGCAGTGACGGTTAGGCTCGCTGTTTGGGATTGACCTGGTTTTGCCCCAACTGCGGGTTTAGCAGCTCGACGAGAGAATAGACGTATTCCCCCAGCTACTAAAGCAATGCTAAGGCCAATCACAATTAGCATACCTGGCCATCCAACCAGTGAGCTGCCTGGGGGATTTCGTCTTGACGACATTATAGGCACATGTGGGTAACACCTAAGTTATATTAAATTGCTACTGGGTTAAAATTTAAAAGTAAGGAGTATAGATGAACTGGTGGCAACGACTCAAAAAGAATCCCTTAGCCCAGTTTGGGGCTTTGTTGCTGTTAGTTTTCTATCTGGCAGTGATTGGAGCTGATTTTGTTGCCCCTTACGACGCTTATGCTTCGCAGACTAACGGCTCGCTGCTGCCACCTACTCAAATTTACTGGCGCTCTTCGACTGGACAGTTGATCGGGCCTCACGTTTATCCTACGACTCAGGGACCAACGAACTTGAAAACGGGCGATCGCAAACTGATGGTTGACCGCCAAAAACCCTCACCGTTGCGCCTATTTGTCCAAGGTCCCACCTACCAACTGTTTGAGCTGAGTCTGCCACTGCCACCGAAATTTGAGGAGAAGGAAATATTCAGCGGCATCCCTTGCAATTGGCACTTGTTTGGCACAACTGGCAGTGGCAAATTTAACCTATTAGGTACTGACGAGCAAGCCCGCGACCAATTCAGTCGCCTTTTGTATGGAGGGCGAATTAGTCTCAGCATCGGTGTGGTCGGAATTCTGATTACTTTTCCCCTCGGTATGCTTGTGGGTGGGATTTCTGGCTATTTCGGGGGCTGGGTAGATAGCGTTTTGATGCGCTTGGTGGAAGTACTAATGACAATTCCCAGCATTTATCTCCTGGTTGCGTTAGCTGCAGTTTTGCCGCCAGGACTCAGTAGTACCGAGCGCTTTTTGCTGATTGTAGTAATTACCTCGTTTATCGAGTGGGCTGGACTGGCACGGGTGATCCGGGGACAGGTGCTGTCGATTAAAGAGCGAGAATTTGTGCAAGCGGCACGCTCCATGGGCGGCAAGTCGCTTTACATCATTACTCGCCATGTTCTGCCGCAAACGGCTAGCTATTTGATCATTTCTGCCACTCTGTCGATTCCAGGTTTTATCGTGGCAGAGTCAGTACTAAGTTTGATTGGGCTGGGAATCCAGCAGCCTGACCCCTCTTGGGGCAATATGCTATCCTTAGCA
The DNA here is from genome assembly GCA_964250845.1 of uncultured bacterium. Classification (GTDB taxonomy): domain Bacteria; phylum Cyanobacteriota; class Cyanobacteriia; order Cyanobacteriales; family Chroococcidiopsidaceae; genus CAXUIG01. The sequence goes on from CAXUIG010000005.1 coordinate 53,351, forward strand.
ACTAATGCTTCGATTTTGGTGCTGCAACCGTGGCTGATTTGGCCTCCGGCATTACTGATTATCCTCACAGTGCTGGCGTTTAATTTACTGGGCGATGGTCTAAGGGATGCACTTGATCCGCGTAGTTTGCGAAGATAGGTACGATAAGAGCGTTTTTGACCGCTCTAAGCAGGGGTTGATAGCTGTTAATACTTCGCGACGGGCTTTGCTCATTATCTCCACCTTGCTGAATCCCCTTGGACTGTGCATATTAAAGGTTCAATTGCTATTAATTCACGAAATGCATTTTCAGTAAATTTTCTTCTTGCAGAATATATTCCTTGCAATCTAAAAGAGACTTGATTAACATCAAACCTGAATAGAAAGCCTGTAGCTATTTCAGGAGTGCCGTTGTTTTCATAAACAAATGTTATTTTTGAATTAGCATTAAAACCGTATTTTTCAGCAAGTTTTATAAAACTTACGTAGCATCCTGCTCTTGCTCGGTAGAAATTTTCTTGGTCTTCTAAAAGTACATCTGTAACCAACTTAAGTTTACTTGTAATCAGTTGTTTGAGTTCTAGAAGGTCATTAAGCTCTTTTTTTTGATATTTATTACCACTTTTGCAATAGGAAAAAATAGAGTTACAGTTAGCTAAAATACCTGTTTCACATTGTTGTAAATTTAAATAATCTTCAAGCTGTCGCTCATTGTTTTCTGTGTCAAGTGGCTGAACTTCTCTACTTTTGGTTTCAATGATCAGCACAGGTGGAAGACTAGGCTGGAACCTATTAGGTAGAGGGGCAGGGTAAACTGCGATGTCCATTGATTGATACTCTACTTTGATATCAATCTTATGCGGATACAGCTCTTGACACTGAGTGGTCAGAAACTTCAACAATGACTGTCTGACAAATTCCTCGGGCTTAGCACTAAGCTGCCTGTTTCTGATCACACAGCTTAATGTACCTTGAGTTATATTAAGCTGTGCTACAAAGGGCTGGTGTTGGAATTGAAGACAATGAAAATTCATGGGCTATCCAAAGAAGGCTAATATTGTCTTAATAAAACCCTCTTCCCAAAGTTGTTGTGCTTTATTTTTAAGGTAGTCGTTGACTTCTTCAACTTGCTCAGTATACATAGACAGGACATCATTTTTATATCCAGAACCTTTTCCCCATCTAATTTGTACATTTACCCAAAATTGGTTTTCTAAAGTTGGTGGATAAAATATTTTATATATAAGAAATTCTTGTACATCTTGACCAAGTTGGCGAACGAGTGACTCATATAATATGTCTATCTGGCTTTTAAAGTTCTGCATAAGAGGCTGCAAATTTAACACATCAGAGGCTCTTTTCTCGATAGATTCGACTACCTGGACTATGCGAAACTTCGGTTCACACATGTTTTTCCTCGCCAAAGTTTCGACTATTGAAACAGCATCAAAATAGATATCGATACTTCTTGGCTCATACACCCCGAACCTTTTGTTTGTAGCCCGTAATGACATTGGAGAACGAAGTTTCCATTTATCGATATATTTAATTACAAAGTCATCTGCTACAAAATTCAGATACCTGAAACCACGAATATTTTCTCTAGCAGCAATAATAAGCTGCTCATCATTTGAATTAAAGCCACGTCCATTTTTGATTTCTTGAAAATTCTGCTCTAGTGAATCCACTTCTTGCAATAGAAGAGCTTCTCTGTTGGAAATGACGTTATTTATCTCGGTAAAGATGCGTTTTTTTTCGGCTTCAATGTCACATGCCTCATAGTCAGGATCGCACCTGCCATCAGCAAGATAATATTGAAGTGCATCATAGAAAAATATATTTTGCGATAAAAACTTTATATTTTGTCCAGTAAATGCAGCATCAATATCTCCTCTTCGTAATGCAATTCCTTCATCTCGGTTTTCTACTGTTCCATCTGAACCAAATACATTTTCAGGTTCTCCCTTGCGCGGCATAACGAACAAAACAAATTTAGTGTCTATATCTTTGGATTCAGGAGTGAGATACATTCCTATTAAACCAGCAACATTCGTAGGTGCAGGCGGAAACACCTCTGTAAACAAACAAATCGCACCATCGTTATTCCGAATATAGTCTGCTAAGTCTTGCCTCGTTTGTCCTACGTCTAAACCCCTAGTATCAATCACAGAACCAATTCTGGGAAATTCATTAAAGTCAAGAATCTCAGAATTTATGTAGATATTAATTTTCTTGGGTATCGAATAATTTGGTAACTTGGCAAGATTCAAATCACTAAAAGTCTTCTGAAGCCAAGTTTTCTCTTCTTTTTCTCTTCCCCCAAGGTCGGATAAATTAGGTAAAATTTTAGTTTCCGTTCTTTGTGAAAGGTTTGCACGCTCTAAAACTGCATTTCTAAAGTCTTGATATTGCGCCTCCCTAAATTCTTTTGCAAATTCTGTAGCTTTATCTATTGAAGTCTGACCAGCAGTAGATTCCTTCAAATCTACAATATTTCTTATTGCTCTAAGCAGTTCAGAAGGAGGTGTTTGTATCTGCTCATTAGGATTTGGATATACCTTCAGCCACGTGTAGTAGCAAAATTCTTCAATTAGTTCTAAGATGTTTTCCTCCTTATACGGTTCTATCTCAAAAAAACTTTCTTGGGCAGGTTTTATAACAACCTCTCCTATTGTCGTCTTACCTGCACCTGTGGATAATAACTCTCGTACTCTTGTTATCCTTCTTTCTCTGTTGCTATCTTTTCTGATCTCTTCAGCCTTATAAACGAGGTTAAAGAGGTGACAGATCGCTGTAGTTTTACCTGCGCCTACTTGACCAATAAAAACTAGATCATACTTCTGTATTTGCAGGATTTTTTCAATTCTTTATAATCGCCTTGAGATCCCTTCCAATGCTTTTAGTGTAATTTGGTAAAAAACATTGATTTCTTTATGCTGTTTTTCTTTGATTTCGTTTGATATTTCATCTCTTAAAGCTTGGAGGTATTCGTTTTTTTTGTTCATCGCTTATATTCCATTTTTAGAGTAAGGAAATTTCCCAATGTTAATAAACCATTGTTAGTAATACTCTGTATTATTGATACGGGTTTTGAATTGTTATTTATACAGTATTTTTACTAAAATTTTAAAACCTACTCATTCATACCCCAGTGCATTTACAGTTGACAGAAGCAAAATTAAACACTATCGCCCTAATACGAGCGAGCGCGAGGGTGCCCGAGAACGGGGTGTGGGGTGTGGAAGAAGGGGGGTAGGG
>CAXUIG010000006.1:0-51767 GCA_964250845.1 uncultured bacterium
AATTCTCAACACCAAATAATACTGGCTTCCTGACCCCCTCTGAACGGATACACTCAAAGACGTTCAAGGGGTCATATCAAGTCCCGTTGAATAGCAAAAAATCAAGGAATGTATATAGGGTAATTAACCGAACATGAAATCAAGGGGCAATCAAAGGTTTAGTGCCCAATATCTTTAATAAAACTCGTCTATATATTTTTTTGCCATTCTCATTCAAATGAACACCATCAAACGTTAAACTTTCTTTCAAGCTCTGGTTTTTAAATAAAAACTTTAGCTCTCCGGTTTCAATTGGAACATGTTCTGTCGCCGCCACCTGACGTATAAGCTCATTGATTGACTTTACTCTTTTAACTGAGCCAGCTTTCTTTTGATCGTGACTGGCTGCAATGGTTGAATAAAAAGCAGGAATCAAAGTCACATTGGTAGCTCCCATTGCTCGCACCAATGAAATTGCCTGCCTCATATTTTTGATAAATAACTTATCACTTATTTCATGCCAGGCATCGTTTGTCCCTACTGCAATAATGGCATTAGAACATTTCACGTTAGCGGAACTTAAAAGCTTTAGTTGTTCAACCAATGACACTGAACTCAAGCCGCCTTTGCCGAAGTTAAAAGTATGCTCACCAAGGGTATTGCCAATACCAGAAGAAATAGAGTCTCCAAACAAGCAACCGTTATATTGAACATCTACATGGGGTTGCTGCAAGGATGTAGCGTCAGCAGTTTGGAGTGATTCTGGGCGCCCAGAAAGCTGCGTAGCTAACACTTGATCTAGAACCCTCAATTCATACGTTAGAAATAATAGTGTGAATAGTACTTTTCGCTTCAATTTATTACACATTCTGTCCCGCAAAGAATCAAGTGCTTATGAACTAGAGAACCCCAGCAGCCCGTACTGGAGCCTCCTTGACATTTGAAAACAAATGCCGCGCTATTATACTGCTCATATTAGTTAGTTTGCGGTAGGTTAGGTGAAAAGAGATGCTTTCACATGCGAGCTTGCATGCGCACGAAAGTCTTTGTGGAACCCAGATCAGTTGCAGCTGGATTGCTGGTTGGCGTTCGCTATTGCTCCGTAGTTATGTTGATCCGCCGGAAGTGGAAGAGTAAGGAATAGTTATGGTTCAGATAATTCAGGCGACAAATCTCACCCTTCGTGATTTGAAGACGAGATACAGCTTCCAAGAAATGGCTGATGACCAATTTTTCCGGGAGTGGGTGGATAATTTGCCCGAACTCACCGACTTGGAAAAGCAACTGTTAGACCGAGTGAAGGCAAATTATTTACATCTGGCTGAACGTCCGATGCTAGAGAACACTGTCAAAATGGTGGTACTCTCTCCGTTACTGGACTTAGCAGGGTTTTATCAACCCCCCTTCGATATTGACTCTGAACGGGAAGTCTCTCTTGCAATTTCTGCTGAAGATGAAGGAGTCATATTCAAGGGCAAGATTGATGTTTTGGTTTTACACGAGCAGATGTGGGTACTGGTCATTGAGTCAAAAAGGGCTAAATTCTCTCTTGAGCCAGGCCTACCACAGATACTAGGTTATATGCTGGATAACCATAACCCCGAAAATCCTACGTTTGGAATGGTAACGAATGGCAGTAACTTCAGATTCATCAAGTTGACAAAACAAGGAACACCGCAGTACGCCCTATCAGATGAATTCATAATTGATCGCCAGGATGATTTTTATCATGTACTGCGTGTATTCAAGCACCTTGGTCAATTGATAACTAGCATATTTTTTACTAATGGCTAGTAGTAAAAAGCCAATTAGCCATTAGCAACTGCCGATATGCCAAGTTTGATTCAAGTGCAGCTAGCCACTAAAGCCTACGATGACGACGGCTAGAGCGCCAACCAAGGCTAGAATTGAAAGCACCAGTCCGGCATTAGGACTGCCTTTGTAGGAATAGTTTTTGTCACTCATGATTGCTTCTTCTAGTTATTTCGACTTCTGCTCTAATTGTTACATTTTTTTAAGCTTATGTTAACCGCGTAACAGCTGATCGCTGTTGCTGACGCTCCTGAATCCGCTCCAGACTGCCAGTAGGAATCGAGGCAATCAACGTTCGGGTGTATTCCTGTTTGGGTTCGCGGTAGATACTTTCAGCTGAACCTTGTTCCACAATTTCACCCTGGTTCATTACCAGGATGCGATCGCTCATAAATTTCACTACGCTCAGGTCATGGGAAATGAAGATGTAGGTAAGATTAAACTCTTGCTGCAATTCTTTCAAAAGATTCAGTACTTGCGCCTGCACTGAGACATCCAACGACGAGACTGATTCGTCGCAAATAATGAACTTGGGGTTGAGAGCGAGGGCACGGGCAATACAAACCCGTTGGCGTTGACCCCCAGAGAATTCGTGGGGATAGCGGTTCATCCGGTCGGGATTCAAACCCACGCGATCTAAAAGGTAACCTGCTCGTTCTCGGCGCTGCCGCTGTGTCTTACCAGCTGAATGAATCAACAGCGGCTCCATCACGGCATCCCCAATTTTCATCCGGGGGTCGAGGGAGCTAAAGGGGTTTTGGAAGACAATTTGCATCTCTCGCCGCAGTTGCTGCAACTGACGCCCACTCAAGGCGGTGACCTCTTGCCTCTCAAACAACACACTCCCGCTCATTGGTTGAATTAATCGGATTAATGTTCGCCCGAGTGTGGTTTTGCCGCAACCGGACTCCCCTACCAACCCCAGTGTTTCGCCTGGATAGACCTCAAACGAAACACCCTTAACTGCCATGAAATAGTCCTTGGTTTGACCAAACATACCTCGCACGGGGAAACCCACTCGGAGGTTGCTGACTTCTAGGAGGGGTTGCTGCTGCTGTAGTTTTGCCAACCGTTGAGCCAGTGCCTCAGTGCTGACTTGAGGAGGGTAGACGGGTTGTTTTTCCTGAATTTCCGCTTCTCCCGTTGGCATGAGCTTAACGGTCATAAAGTCGGAAACCGTGAGGAGATGTTCCGGTCGATGATCTAGCCTGGGTTTACAAGCTAGCAAACCTTTGGTATAAGGATGCTGGGGGTTGGAAAAAATTTGCCCCACACAGCCGTACTCGACAATTTTGCCCTGGTACATCACGGCGATCGAGTCGGCAATTTCGGCAACGATGCCTAAGTCATGGGTGATAAACATCATGGACATTTGGCGGCGATCGCGCAACTCCCGCAGCAGATCAAGAATCGTCGCCTGCACCGTGACATCCAGGGCTGTGGTCGGTTCGTCGGCAATCAACACATCTGGGTTACAGGAGATTGCCATTGCGATCATTACCCGCTGCAGCTGACCGCCGGAAAGTTCATGAGGATAGCGCTCAAGCATTGCTTGTTTTTGCTGGTCTACTAAGCGCTGAATCTTCGCCTGGTTCAGCTCGGATGAGCGCTGTGAGCCTTGGTTCCAACCTGCTATACAGCGCTGCTCCAACACAGGATCGCTCTCTAGGAGTTTGACTTCCTGCAGGAGTGCGATCGCTTGAAGTCGTGCTTGTGTTGCTGAAACATTCTGGTGCAACCGAATGGCTTCCCTAAGCTGAAACCCTATGGTGTAAACTGGGTTGAGTGAACTCATCGGCTCCTGGAAAATCATAGCCAGCTGACCACCCCGGTATTGCTGCATTCGATTTTGAGGCAGTTGAAGCAGATTGATTGGTTGCCCCTCCCCCTTTCCCCGAAACCAAATTTCTCCCCCAGCAATGATGCCGGGAGTTGGCACCAAACGCATCACAGCCAGGGATGTGACTGATTTCCCTGACCCCGACTCCCCTACAATTCCCAGAGTCTGGCCTCGATGCACCTCAAAGGAAATGCCATCAACAGCTTTGATTAACTTTTCGTCAGTGAAAAATTCAACCTGCAAGTCGCGAACGTCCAGGACTGTTTCACTCATCGGTGTCAGGAAAATTCACTTAAAATTAACTGGATTTTAACACCACCGCGCGGGAAGTCCCCCCTCATGGTAGTAATATTTACTCAAGCGCTATTAACGCTAATCCGTTGTTCACGGCAAGTGCGTTGGTAAGTTGTGTTCAGATCGACTGGTAGGCAAAGTCCGCCATGTAACCACAGAGGAAGAGTGGGGAGCAAGCTGCCAATTCTCAGGGCTTCAAGCCAAATATCCAAATTAGGTTGTGCAGATCGCTCCACCACACGGTAAGCGATCGCATAAAGCTCTGTGTACCCAGGTTCTACGCTGGTGCCAAGCCGTACCATCAATTCTTGGTGCAAGTTAGCATTTCTTGTAGTGACGACATCCACCACAACCAATCCGATGCCTTGCTGAAGGTAGGTTTGGCACTTCCCAACAAACGCCTCCCGCTGGCTGGGGCGATCTTTGTTGGCGGGACTTACTAACTCGATCGCACCTGCTAAAATCGGTTCAGCTTCACTGTTAAAAATGCTGATCTCAACAGTTTCAGACACAGTCTGAAAGGGCAGTGTTTGGGTGGGATTGGGGGACTGCCACTCGGATGAGTGGTTAACCGGCAGCCCAATCACTAAGGGATTGGCATTCACAGATGCTGGAGGAGATGGTGACTCTTCAAACGCTGCCACATCAATCTCAATTCCAAACTGCACGTTAGGTTCAGCAAAATAGCCTAGCGGTAGACGTTGATTGAGATCCGAGGAGAGGTAGGTTGCCCAGGCATTGTAAAAGCCGTGCCAGTGGCGACGGCTACTTAGCGGTGGGTGAAAGTGATCTAGCAAAATCATAAGAGACTTGTCACGAGCGTAGATCTGGTTCGCCATTCATGAGCGAAAATGCGGTTCGCTAAAGCCTCCCGCATTATTCGCGTCCCCGACACTAAACACGTAGGGATTACTAAGAGTGTTATAGTGCGGGACTTCTGGCAATTGAAAGTTAAAACGGAATGTCGTCTACATCCGGTTCACTCGTTGGTTTCTGATAGGTCGGGGTCTGGGGCTTCGGAGCTTGAGGCACGCTTTCGTGTAAGTCATAATCGACAAGAACCCCGACATTACTTGGCTCATACTCAACTTTCGCTGGGGTACGTGCCGAGCTAGTAGCAAACTCTGTGGCCGTGCTGGGGGTGACAACACTTGCAGGCGAAAGCGAGGCGGCAGGTGCGGACGTTGATGAACCCATACTGACACCATCACCTAGAGGGTGAATCCGTTGAACCGTTAATTCGGCGCGTTTTTCTTTGAAACCTTCTGAGCGCTCGAAAGTGTTCATACTCAGGCGGCCTTCAATGATGACGCGATCGCCTTGGTGGTAATTTTGCTGAATCTCTTGAGCCAGATTACCCCAGCCCACCACTTTTAAGGTCGCTGGCGGGTCTTCCGGGCGGAGTGCCGGAAACTGGACGAGCATTTGGGCGATCGCAGTTTGGTTATCAGAGGTATAGCGAAGTTCTGGTTCTTGAACGATCTGGGCCATCAAAATGCAGCTATTCATGTTTCAATGCTCTTCTACATGCAATGTTTAGCTTGAAGTGTTGGGTTGGTGAGCCCGTGAAAGAATACTCACTCGTGTCCGGGTTCTTGTTCAACAAACGCCTGAACGCGGGCGCGGTACTCCCTCAAAGTGTCATCCACCCAATCTCGATCATTACCGTTAGCGAACAAATGTACCAGTGGTTCACCCGCATCTGGCAAAATTAACACCCAATTGTCATCCTGATGGGTGAGAATCTTGACACCATCCACTAACTCCAGGTCCTGGGCTGGGTGAGTTTCTACCAAATAACGCATCAGCGCTCCCTTAACCGTCCAGGGACACCGAATCGTATAACTTTTGTGGGAAACGCGGGGCAACTCTGCCCGCATGGAAGCGAGCGAGCGCTCCTGTATCGTCAGCATCTCAATCAGCTTAGCAATACAGAACATCGCATCAAAACCCGGATGCAGCTGCGGTAAAATAAAGCCGATTTCCCCACTCCCTGCCAACACCACATTAGGATTCTCCTGACTTACCTCCATCAACGCCGTTGGATTCGCCTTGGTGCGAATCACCTTGGCATCGTGGCGACGGGCAATCTGTTCCACGGCGCTGGAAGCATAAACCGGCACCACCACCGTTCCCCTGGGGTGAGCCGTCAAAATTATGTTTACCATCAGCGCCGTCAACATTTCCCCCCGGATCGGAATGCCAGCTTCATCAACGAGAATCAGTTGTTCCCCATTCGCCGTCACCTGCACTCCCAAGGTAGCTTTCAGCGCCTCGACGACATGACCCAGCTGAATCAGCAATTGCTCTCGCTCAGCTGCCGAGACTGCTGTTGGTTTCAAGCTGGCATTCAGCACCACCGCATCACAGCCAAACTTGGCCAGCAGTTGCGGCAGCACCGCTCCAGAAACCGAATAAGCATAGTCAATGATGACTTTCGCGTTAGTGTGGTGGATCGCCTCAATATTTAGATGCTTCTCAAAGGCTGTGCAGTAAGTGTCAAGGACTTGGCTGGGATAGGTCACATTGCCAATCTCATCAATTTGCACTCGCCGCAGGTCTTCCTTAAAATAAGCCCCCTCAATTTTCTTTTCCTGCGCTTTCGAGATATTAATTCCCTTTTGGTCAATGAACTCAATCAGAATGTAATCCGGTCGATCCGGATGCACCCGCACATGGATACCCCCAGCAACTGATAGAGTGGGGACAACCGTGCGAGCAATGGGGATAGCCGCTGCTTCCAGGTTCTGGATATTTACACCCACAGACATCAGACCGGCAATTAGAGACCGGGTGACCATGCGGGAAATACTACGCTGGTCACGGGAAACCGTCACCTGGGAACCGGGTTTCAAAGTAGAGCCGTAAGCCGCTCCTAACTTGACAGCAAATTCTGGCGAGATGTCAATATTGGCCAATCCAGTCACGCCCCGTTGACCAAACAGATTGCGTTGAGCGGTTTGACCCCAAATTAAGTTAATGTTTAAGATCGCACCAGATTCAATTTGTTTACTGGGCCAGACGCGCACACGGGGGCTGATTTGCGCTTCTTCTCCCACAGTTGAAAGGGAACCCACCACAGCGCCTTCTAACACCTGAGCGCGGCGGTCTACACGGGTACCGCGGCCAATCACACAGGCTCTGAGCTGCGCTTCCTCGCCAATCATTACCCCATTCCAAATGATGGGACGCTTCAGGTCGGCATCAGCGCCAATCGTGACGTTGTCGCCAATTACGGTTCCCGCCTCAATCTCCACTCGCGGCCCAATCCGGCAGTTATGACCAATCATAGCAGGGGCTGCAATCTTGGCGCTCGGCTCTATATGGGTATTCTCACCCACCCAAAGACCTGGAGATTGTTCCTTATAGCCATAATCGAGTTTTACCTTCTGGTGCAACCCATCATACTGGGCGTCCCGGTACGCATCTAAATGGCCGACGTCACACCAGTACCCTTTAGCAATGTAACCGTACATCGGCTCGTCTTTTTTCAGTAGCAAGGGGAACAGATCTTTCGAGAAGTCGGATTCTTGATTGGCTGGCAGATATTCAAGAACGGACGGTTCCAGAATGTAGGCGCCGGTATTGACCGTATCAGAAAAAATCTCACTGCTGGAGGGTTTTTCTAAAAACCGGCGAATGCGGTTGAATTCATCCGTGATTACCACACCGAACTCGATCGGGTTGGGAACACGGGTGAGAATCAGGGTAGCTTTTGACCGATGAAGTTTGTGAAATTCAATTGCCTCGGTAAGATCAAAGTCGGTGATACTATCACCGCTAATGACTAAAAATGTTTCATCGAGGAGTTCTGCAATATTTTTAACGCAGCCTGCGGTACCCAGAGGCTGGTCCTCCTCCACGGCATAAGTCATCTGGACGCCAAAGTCGCTGCCATCTTGGAAGTAATCGCGCATCACGTCAGGCAAATAGTGCAGGGTAGCAATCACTTCTGTAATCTGATGCCGTTTGAGCAGATTGATAATGTGTTCCGCGATCGGTCGATTCAAAATCGGCACCATCGGTTTGGGGAGGTCACAAGTTAGCGGACGAAGCCGCGTTCCAGACCCTCCAGCCATCAGTACTGCACGCATAAGTTCTCCTTAGATGTTTGCACTCATCACTGGCTCTAAGCCAATGATCCCCGTTGGGCTCGTCTTTATTTAGTCTCCTACGTCTTAGTCTCCTACGTCTGTTAAAAGTTAAGGCACTCCCACAAGACACATCCCCTAAGAACCGGGTTGACTGACTAGTAGCTACAATCTATTCGAGAGGCTGCTCTACACTTTAATAAGAGGCTGTATGCTCAAGCGACAACTCGCTGGCTTGCAGCTGAGTCATCAGGCAATGTCGGGTGGAATCTACCATGACGTGCTTGGACTCGTTCACCCCAAGGACACTCAGTTGCTCAGGGAGTTGCTCGGAATGGAGTTAATCAGTTTTGGGTTAATTGTGGTTTATGGAGGCGGTGCCTGGAAATTCTGGAAAGGGTTTCACCGGACTAATTTCAGTCAAAGTTTCCCCACTCGCCTCTCGTTGTCGCTGTTATGGCCGGTGTTGTTAGTTGCGAATAAGTCTTATCGCCGCAACTTTAATAAGGCGCTTAAGGGTTAGTATCTCTTTGACCGACTCCAATCTCAATGGTCATGCCTGCCTGACGTAGTCGAACGGCAAGAACCTCTCCGAGTCCGGTAGCTGGGGTTAGGATGCCGCCCCTAGCCTTTCCTCCGGGCAGTGCGTCTGTGTTTAATGCCAAGCTCAATGCTGACTCACACAGAATTTTGACTGTGGCGCGGTTTCCTGGATCTCCCTGGTCGTAAATGAGGCCGTGCACTCTGCGTCTATCACTTGCAAACCCTAGTAGTTCACAGCGGAACCAACCCTCGTTCATTGTGGTTTCAGACGGGCCGCTGCCAGGTTGAGGTAAGAGGGGCTGCAGCAGGTAACGGATGGGAGCTTGTTGCATCGCATTTGTAAACAGCGCCATGCTAGCTGTCATACCTGTCGCCTGAAGCCACGCCAGGGGCGGATCGAACTTCAGGTATTCCTGGTAAGTCAAGCCTGGGCCGTAAGGTTCCTGCCACTGCTCGTACAACGCACAACTGCGGCGCACGACGCGGGTATTAATTGAACTCATGAAGAACGGCCCAACCCATGTACCAATGTCGGCATCGTATTGGGGGTACAAAGGATCTCGATTACGTATCTCTTCTCTAGAGTGTTCGCCCAGGGGGTTGAGCAGGAAGGGGTTACCGACCTGAGCTGCTTGACCCGACTCGTATAAGTTGAAACCGGAGGCTAGGGTGCCGCCATTAAAGCCACCGGCCATCTGAAAATACGCTTTCACTTCTGTGCATGGTACACCCAGTTCTTGCTGTATGTGGCGAACCAGTAAATAGGTGCCTAGATCCGATGGCACGGAATCAAAGCCGCAGAAGGGAATAATGCGAGTTCCGTCGGATGCGGCCTGCTCATGATAGCGAACAATCAGATCTTTAATCCAAGGGGTCTCGCCGGTAATGTCAACGTAGTGGGTACGGTTGCGTACACAAGCATCGACGATCGCATTGCCATAGAGCGCAAACGGTCCTGCTGTGTTTAGTAACACCCGCGTCCTTGACACGATCGCCTCTACGGCAACTTGGTCGCAACTGTCAGCCACCAGCACGTCTACTGCTACGTGAGGATTAACTTGCGCCTTCACAGCCTCCAGCTTCTGTCGATTACGTCCCGCGATCGCCCACCTCACTTCCAAAGCGTTGATGTGCTGGGCGAAGTACTGCACCGTCTGTTTCCCAACGAAGCCACTAGCCCCGTAAAGCACAACATCGTATTGACGATCACTCATCAGCTAAACCGCTCCTTCACGCTGTAGAGATCGCGCTGCTTACCTCTACAGCAATTCTGATTTGTCAAACACTCTATCGGGATATACTTAATAAATATAATATTCTAATCACTACTAGACAATGGTTTGGGCTTCAAAAGTAGCAGCACTGCTTGCTCTCAAATAGTAACCCTTTGGAGTACTAACCGACACTTCCTTTGGTCTGATGCTTATATGTCAACAAATCCACCTGAATCTGAGGGGAGCGCAACACCGCCATTTCTGCTCCAACGCCACAAAAAAATTCGTAATCTAATTCTGGATTATGCCATGCTTGCAGCACTGATCGGGCTAAATCCATTTCGTGGTACTCTAACATTGACATTGCTGCTCGTTGGGCTCTTGATCCTGAAAATGATTTGGGATATAGGCTATTCCTGGGGCTATACCAAAGGTCAAGATCCCTTGGCGATCGCTGGAAACATCTTTGGTTTTCTGGGGGCTTTTGCGCTTGCCTTTATGGCTTGGGTGACAATTTTCTGTTTTGGGTTGTTTGTGCCACTGTTCTCTGGGTTTGCTATTTCAGCAGCTTTTTTTACCCTTACTTGGACATTGGGACAGGTAACCAACCAGTTCTATGCGAGTGGTAGTAAAGGAAGGCTCGGATGAATTTTGGGCGTCGGCAAATTCTGCTTGCAGGACTGACATTTGGGGTGGCGGCAACTGGAACTCGGAATTACCAGCGGCTGATAAAGCAAAGAAAGCTAGAGGCATTGGCGCGGGAGAAATCTCAGAAGAACCTTCCCAGTGTTTTGAAGGAAACATTTGAAGCCGATACCAAGAAAATTAATCAAACAATAGAGATTCAGGCATCGTTAAAGCTGACACCACCCAAAGTTCCCTACGAGCGCGGCATATCTAAGCTTCTAATCCAGTGTAGCAAGTTGGGGACTCAGCAATACTTAACAGGCAAGGTAGATCCCTCGTTTAATGGGTCGATTAAATCCTTACCTGCATACACTCTTCAGCTGGATGGCTATACTCAGATCGCCTCATTGAAGGGTTTGGAAGATGCGCGGACTTCAGAAACCGTTGAGGTTGATGTGCCAGATCCATCAAAGGGTTCTGCCACTCAAGACCCAGTTGAAAATAATTTAGACGCTGCCCAGAGTGTAATCGGGAATACTGTTAAACAAACAGTGAAAATCAAGCAGCTCATTCCCGTCTACTTTGGTTTTGTTCTGACCTCCAAGACTGCCAACATCATCATTTTTCGCGGCACTCAAAGAACAACTGAGTGGATTGGAGATATACTGCTTTTCCAAAAAAGCTATAAAGGTTTTGCTAATAGTAAAATCCACTCCGGTTTTGCCAATATTTATAATAATTTAACTCAGCAAACTCGTGAAATTGCCAGTCAATTAAATCCATCCCTGCCTTGCTATATATCAGGGCATAGCTTGGGGTCTGCCCTTGCCACCCTTGCAGCACTTGATCTTGCACTCTCAGTTCCCAAACTCAAAGAGCAAATTCGACTGTACACTTATGCCGGGCCACGGGTTGGCAATCCAAACTTTGCTAAAATTCACTCTCAGATGGTTCCCAACAGCTATCGCATCTTCAACCTGGCAGATTCGATTCCCCTCTCACCCCCGACTATCTTTCGTCACGATGTCTATGTACATGTCGGGCAACCGTGGTCTTTCTTGACACAATATGGCGATGTTCTGCCCAACCATGCCGTTGATACCTATCGTGCTGCCATTAATAGCGAAGTCGAAACCAATAAAGCTCGCACCTACCCCAGTTCTGGTTTAGCGTAATCAAAATAGTTGAAACAGTTAAGCCTTGAAAGCTTGTGAAACTGGATGAATTGAAATCAATTACGATAAAAACACTGCAACTTCCACTCGCCCTCACTTGTCCTATGGTCAAGTCTGATCTTTACCACAACCTGCCCAGCAGCGACGAGTTACCTGACTCCGACGATATACCTGTGGATAACGAAGACCAGAATTTGATCCCCAACGTCCTGCTATTCCTTCTAAAAGTGATTTGGGCGCAGCGCACAGACTGGTAT
Organism: uncultured bacterium; assembly: GCA_964250845.1. Lineage (GTDB taxonomy): Bacteria > Cyanobacteriota > Cyanobacteriia > Cyanobacteriales > Chroococcidiopsidaceae > CAXUIG01. The sequence goes on from CAXUIG010000006.1 coordinate 11,833, forward strand.
TTTGGTGCTGATATGGGCATCTACCACACCACCGGAGTCCATCCGCGAGTGCCCGTCGTCCCGAACGGCTTCTTAAGCCTGGGTGTAGAGCGGCGCAAGGGTGGTAAATCGCGTAGAAGCTACATCACCTGGGAAGAAAACGGTGTTGTTCCGCTTCTAACCCTAGAAGTTGTCTCCTGGTCGCCTGGTGAAGAATATGACGAAAAACTAGAAATATACCGAAAATTGGGCGTTCTGTACTACGTCATTTACAATCCTGAATTTTGGCAACGAGATAGACACCAACCATTCGAGGTTTACAAACTAACCGAAGGTCAATATCAGTTGCAAATTGGCGAACCCTTTTGGATGCCAGAAATTGGCTTAGGCATTGGACGCTTTGGGTCAGTTTCTGGCGGTACCCCCCAAGAGCTACTGTGCTGGTTTGATCGTCAAGGAACTCGCTACCTTACCTCAGAAGAACGGGCAGAACGGGCAGAACGGTTAGCAGAACGGCTGCGAGAATTAGGCGAAGACCCCGACCATATTTAACCTATAAACACCGCCAGCATACCTCGCCGCTGTGGTTGTTATGGTCGATTATCAGCTAGCGCCAGTTGATAGCGTGACAAGATGGTTGCTAAGATTAGCTTCATTTTCAAGCAAAGTAAAATTATCATGAACAAATGGAAATTCTTTGCTGATCGAGGCGGAACGTTTACTGACTTAGTCGCGATCGCACCCGACAATCAGGTAATCATCTACAAGCTACTCTCAGACAACCCCGAGCGTTATACAGATGCTGTAATCCAAGGGATTCGGGATATTTTGAAAATCCCAGCTAACGAACCGATTCCTGCAGAAAGAATCGAAGTTGTGAAAATGGGTACAACTGTTGCTACTAATGCTCTGTTAGAAAGAACAGGCGATCGCCCCGTTCTTGTCATCACCAAAGGCTTCCGGGATGCTTTACAAATTGGCTACCAAAACCGTCCAGATATCTTCGCTCGTCATATTGTGCTTCCAGAGATGCTTTACGATCAAGTCATTGAGGTTTCGGAGCGATATGATGCTAAGGGTAATGAGTTAACACCTGTTAATCTCAAACAAGTTCAATCAGACTTACAGTCAGCTTACAACGTAGGTATCCGTAGTTGTGCCATTGTTTTTATGCACAGCTACCGTTATCCCAAGCACGAACAGCAAGTTGCTCAACTTGCTGAGGAAATTGGCTTTACTCAAATCTCAGTTTCTCACCAAGTTAGCCCCTTAATAAAATTAGTCAGTCGAGGTGATACGACTGTTGTGGATGCTTATACTTCGCCTATCCTACGAAGCTATATAAAACAAGTAGCAAGTCAGTTAAATGGAGAAGGGACAAACCCCGTCAAACTCATGCTGATGGGGTCTCACGGAGGGTTAGTCGATTCACAACAATTCCAAGGGAAAGACAGTATTCTATCTGGACCTGCGGGAGGAATCGTCGGTGCAGTACAAACCAGTCTCAGAGCAGGTTTCAACCGAATAATTACCTTTGACATGGGTGGAACCTCTACTGACGTCGCCCATTTCAATGGCGAATATGAACGGCAATTTGAAACCGAAATCGCAGGAGTACGGATGCGAACACCGATGATGAAAATACATACCGTAGCTGCGGGAGGTAGTTCTATTCTCTGCTTCGACGGTGCGCGGTATCGCGTGGGACCGAATTCTGCTGGTGCGAATCCCGGACCCGCTTGTTATCGTCGGGAAGGTCCGTTAACGATCACGGATGCTAACGTGATGCTAGGCAAAATTCAGCCTCAATTCTTTCCCAGTGTGTTTGGGAGCGATGCAGATCTACCCCTAGATGCACACATAGTCAGCCAGAGGTTTACTGAGTTGGCGCAGGAAATTCAAGCCCAAACAGGGGACACTCGCACGCCAGAAAAAGTAGCGGCTGGGTTTATTGACATTGCAGTTGAGAACATGGCTAATGCTATCAAAAAAGTCTCTCTGCAGCGAGGTTATGATGTCTCTGACTACACCCTCAGCTGTTTCGGTGGTGCCGGAGGTCAACACGCTTGTTTAATTGCAGATTCTTTAGGCATTCAACAGATATTTATTCATCCCTACGCGGGAGTTCTATCTGCTTACGGCATTGGGTTAGCTTCGGTGCGAGTGATTAAGCAACGCTCAGTTGAGGCAGAGTTAAATGCTACATTAGTGCCTTCTTTACAGCAGTTGATGGAGTCTCTACAGATAGAAGCTACCGAATTTAACTGTGAAGAAGGTACAAACAATGCAGCATTCTTGTGCAAGCTAAATTTAAAATATGTAGGTACTGACTCGACACTGGCAGTTAACTTTGCTGATGATACAGGTGTCATGGAAAGAGAATTTGAGCAGCAACACACTTCCCGCTATGGCTTTATTCAGGAGAACAAAACATTAATTGTTGAATCGATTGTGGTGGAAATGGTACAGACAATGGACACCCCTGAAGACCCGATTATTTGCCGTGACCACGATCAACCACCTACGCCTATAACCACAGCGAAAATGTACGCTGCCGGTGCGTGGCATGATACCCCTGTCTTTCAACGGCATAACTTGCAGCCAGGCGATTGTATTGTCGGACCGGCAATTATTATTGAACCGACTGGTACTAATGTCATCGAACCGGGTTGGCAAGCAGAATTAACAACTCGTAATTATCTCATTTTACAGCACAGAGCTATCACAATTAAAGAGTCAGAAGCCCTAGAAAGTTTGCAGAAAACGTCACTAAAATCACTCTTGCAAGCAGATCCATTTCGCCTCGAAATCTTTAAAAACCTCTTTCAATTTATTGCGGAAGAGATGGGAATTACCTTGCAAAACACAGCGGCTTCAGTGAATATTAAAGAGCGCCTTGACTTTAGTTGCGCCATCTTTGATCGATCAGGCAATCTAGTTGCCAATGCGCCTCATATTCCCGTTCATCTTGGCTCCATGAGTGAAAGTGTCCGCAGTTTAATTAACGCTGTTGGTGACACGATTCAACCAGGGGATGTGTATATATCGAATAACCCCTACAATGGCGGGACACACCTTCCCGATGTCACAGTAATTACCCCAGTCTTTGATGAAGTCGCTAAACAAATTCTCTTCTACGTCGCTTCTCGCGGACACCAAGCAGACATCGGGGGAATCGCGCCTGGTTCTATGCCTTCCAATAGTACAACTCTGGAAGAGGAAGGTATTCTTTTCGATAACTTTCAACTAGTAAACCAGAATCACTTCCGGGAAAGAGAACTGCGAGAACTCCTATTAGACGGTCTTTATCCTGCCCGTAATCCCGATCAAAATATCCAAGACTTCAAAGCCCAGATCGCTGCTAATGCCAGGGGAACACAGCAACTCCGCAAAATGGTAGACCAATATGGACTCTTAACAGTTCAAGCCTATATGGGTCATATACAGGACAATGCCGAAGAGGCAGTTCGTCGCGCTATTGGTGTATTGAGGGATGGCGAGTTCACCTACCTAATGGATAGCTCTGGACAAATTAAAGTGACAATTACTATTGATCGAGCCAATCGTAGCGCCAAAATCGATTTTACAGGTACTTCTGAACAACTTACCAACAATTTTAACGCCCCGAAAGCGGTTTGTCACGCTGCCGTCCTTTACGTCTTTCGGACTCTAGTGGATGACAATATTCCCCTCAATGCGGGCTGTCTCAATCCTTTAGAAATCATCATCCCTGAAGGATGTATGCTGAAACCCCGTTATCCTGCGGCTGTTGTGGCTGGTAATGTGGAGACTTCTCAGGCTATCGTCAACGCCTTATATGGAGCCCTAGGAGCGATGGCGGCTTCGCAGGGGACGATGAATAATTTCAGCTTTGGCAACGATGAAAAATACCAATATTATGAAACCATTTGCGGCGGTTCTGGGGCGGGACCAACTTGGGATGGCACTTGCGCGGTGCAAACGCATATGACTAACTCTAGGCTTACCGATCCCGAGGTACTCGAAGGGCGATTCCCAGTTCTGCTAGAGGAATTCAAGATTCGTCGCGGTAGTGGTGGTGCTGGGCTGCATAAAGGTGGGGATGGGGTTATTCGCCGCATCCGCTTTTTAGAACCTATGACTGCTAGCATTCTATCTGGACATCGGGTTTTCCCTCCCTTTGGACTGGCAGGTGGTGAACCGGCTCAGGTGGGACGTAATTGGATTGAGCGTGGTAATGGCACAGTGGAAAATTTAGGAAGTACCGCTAGTGTAGCCATGAACGTTGGAGATGTGTTTGTGATCGAAACTCCAGGAGGCGGAGGATACGGTAACTGAAAACGGGGTGTGGGGTGTAGGGGAGATAAAGCGGGTTGTGTTACAAAAATTAGGCGAAGTGCTAGTCTGTTGCGATGGCTGGAATGGCTGCCATGCTAAGGTGTTGCGTATGGTACGGTCGATTGTCGGTTACGCATACACGGCCTGAAATAATCTAATGGTTACAACACTCCTGACTCCCCCCACTGAATTAATCCACCTGTCTGGGATTAGCTGGCAGACCTATGAGACGCTGCTCCAGGAATTGAGCGATCGCCGTCTGCGGCTTACTTACAATCGTGGCAATCTAGAAATCATGGCTCCTTCTCCAGAACACGAATTTAGTAAAACGCTCATGGGTCGTTTTGTAGAAACGCTGGCTGAGGAGTTAGAGATCCAGATTTATCCCTTGGGTTCAACCACGTTCAAACGATCTGAACTGAGTGGTGCGGAGCCAGACGAATGCTTTTACATTCGCCAGATTGGGGCTGTGCGAGGAAAAAAGAGGCTTGACCTAAATGAAGACCCAGCACCTGATTTGGTCGTGGAAATTGATGTGACGAGTAGTTCTCAAAATCGTCTCCAGGTTTATGCGGATTTGGGCATCGCAGAAGTTTGGATATATAACGGGGAATCTCTGGTCATCAAACAGTTGCAAAATAGCACTTATATCACCTCCCCAAAGAGTCAGTTTTTTATAAACATTCCCATTCCAGAAATTGCCGAATTTTTACAACAAGCGAAAACAATGGATTATCTGGAGCTTGTGAAAGCTTTTCGGAAATGGGTGAGAAGTCAGATTGGGCAATAAAGGGGCAGGGTAAGCGCTGACATGAGCGAATCCGGGCAGTATATAAATGCGAAGGCGACATCAAGGATCTACGAAGTCAAAGCTATCAAGTTCACAAAGCTTTTATCCACTCTTTGACAGAGTACTCCGTCCAGATGCCGTGTTGCCAGTAGGGGTCTGCTTCAACGAGCTGGCGTACAGTAACTTCGTCTTCGGCTTCGTAAATGCCAAAGACTTTGGTTAAATCCTTAGTTGGGCCAATTGTAATTAAAACACCGGCTTCTTTTTGGGCAGTTAGTCCGTCCAGATGGGCTTGCCGGTAAGGAGCGCGTTTTTCTAAAACGCCTTCACAGTATGTTCCCCACATCACGTATTTAGGCATGGCTTCCTTTTTGTTTTTGTGCTCTTAGCTTCTCAGATTGACCTGAAATTTTTCGCTTAGGGATTCTCGCACTTTCTGATGCACCGGCTCAACTTCTTCATCAGTGAGAGTGCGATCGCTTGCCCGATAGATTAATCGAAACGCCAAACTGCGTTGCCCCGCTGGGACATTCTCACCGCGATATTCATCAAACAATTCCACAGATTCGAGTAAATCTCCTGCCGCCAGAGCGATCGCTCGTTCAAATTCAGCTACCGTTATTTCAACTGCTGCGAAGAAAGCAATATCTCGGTCAGTAGCTGGGTAAGTGGAATATGGGCGGAATCGAGGAGTCAGTTTTTCATCTTGATCCAGCGAGTCGAACAGCACATCTAAATCAAGCTGGAAAACGTAGACCGCATCTGGCAAATTGAGGGAGCGCCGTAGCTGGGGATGCAGTTGCCCAAAAGTTCCCAGTCGCTTGCCCTGCAACCATAAGGAGGCTGTACGTCCTGGATGGAGACGCGAATCGCGGCGGTCAGGTTGATACTCTACTGCTAGACTTAATCGCTGAAACACACTTGACAAAACGCCCTTAGCTTCAAACCAAGTCAGGGGTTGCTCATGCCCTCCCCGCGTCCACAAGCCTTGGGTTGGATCGCCACCCAAAATCCCTGCTAGAGCGTCTGCTTCTTGCAGTCCTTCTTCTTCTTGCCAAAAGATTCGACCAATTTCAAATCCATTCAGCGAACCATTTCCCTGCGAGCGGTTGTACTCAAATGCGTCAATCAGACCTGATATTAGATCAGTCCGCAGGGCGGAGTATTCTGCAAATAAGGGGTTCGTCAGCACCACCTGCCTTTGTTCCCCCGGCTTCACCAAAGAATAGTGGATTAATTCCGTTAGTCCAGCTGCTCGGAAAGCTGAGCGCAGTTGACGCGCCAGCTGCTCTTCCACTGAAAGATAGCCCGGTTCTGTCTTGTCGGGCAGGGTATCACAAAAGTTGTCGTAGCCGTAGAGACGGGCAATTTCTTCAATCAAGTCAATTTCCCGCTCTAAGTCCCGATAACGATAGGGCGGTACTCTCACCATACTCACTCCCTCTTGGTCTGGATCGGGAGTTACCTCACATCCTAGAGCAGTGAGGATACGCTGGATATCTGATTGTTGCAGTTCCCCTGTTGTTTTTCCCAATTCTATTGGTCCCAACACCTGGTTAACTCGTTCTATACGCAGTTCAATCGAACGGTGAGACAGCCCCTTCGTAGGCGATTGCTTTCCAGTTGGGGTTAATGCCGCTGACTCAGGTCTGGTATCAGCAATCTGCTGATTTACAGGAATTCCGCCACTGAGCTGGGTAATCAGCGTCAAGGCGCGGCTACATGCCACTTCTAACTCTGCCTGGTTGACGCCCCGCTCGTATCTAGCAGATGCCTCTGTCCTTAACCCCAGACTACGGGCAGAGCGGCGAATTGCAACCGGATCAAACAGCGCTGCTTCTAAAACCAGGCTTTGTGTGCCATCATGGACTTCGGTTTCCTCACCCCCCATCAAGCCCGCCAGGGCAACGGGTTGGTCGTTGGCGGTAATCAGCAGGGTTGGTGCTGACAGGGTGCGTGTCTGACCATCCAGCGTCTTGAGAGATTCCCCGGACTGGGCGGAGCGAACGCCTATTGTGAGGGTGTCGCCACCGGCTTTTTTTGCCAAGCGATCGCGGTCAAAGGCATGCAACGGTTGACCCCACTCCAACATGATATAGTTGGTAATATCTACCACATTGTTAATTGAGCGCACCCCAGCGGCTTGCAATCGCTGTTGCCACCAGTCGGGAGAGGGGGCAATTTTTACCTGCTCAATCACTGTGCCAATGTAGGCGGGGCAGGCTTGCGGGTCCGAGATATTTAAGGCTAAACCAGTCGCCCCACGGATAGATACTGTTTGGGCTGCTGGGAGTTTCAAAGTTGCCCCAGTCAGTGCTGCTACTTCCCGCGCCACGCCTACCATGCTCAAGGCATCGGCGCGATTGGCAGTTGCCGTTAGGTCCAAAATCACATCGTCCAGACCTAAGAGCGGTCGCACGTCTTCACCACGCTGGATGTTTTCTTGCTCAAACAGATGAATTCCAGCTGATTCTTTTGCCAAACCCAGTTCCGCCAACGAACAGATCATCCCTTCGGAACGAACTCCTCGGAGTTTGGCGGCGCGAATTTTGAGTTCGAGCTTGGGCAGGTAAGTGCCTACGGTTGCTACCGGCACATATATATCTGCCCGGACGTTGGCAGCGCCGCAGACAATGTTTAACGGCGACTGTGCCGCCCCAATATCGACTTGACAAACGCTCAACTTATCAGCGTTGGGGTGGGGTTGACATTCAAGCACTTTCCCAACGACAACGCCCGATGCCCAGGTGCGGCGGTCTTCGATGTCTTCTACCTCAAAGCCAGCCAATGTTAGTTTTTCTGCTAACTCTTCTGGAGTGAGCGTCAACTCGACCAGTTCCCGCAGCCAGTTAAGAGAGATACGCATGGAATGTGCTTGTGCTCGTTTGAAAATATCAGCCAGACTATCTTAGCTTGCCAAGGTTTTTCCGTAAAAATCCCATGGTATTTTTTGATTTTGATCTAAACAATTAACTTAGGGTGCAAGCCTCCCTCGACAGTCTCCCTTCTCGAGTTGACGCTCTAATGAGCTATTGCTTAAATCCGACTTGTCCCAACCCACAGAACCCAGGCTATACCAAACGGTGTCAGTCCTGTAATTTTCAACTGCTATTGCGCGATCGCTATCGCGTACACAAAGCTTTGGCACGAGGTGGCTTCGGAGCCACCTTTTTAGCCCAGGACGAAGGCTTGCCCGGTGAGCCTAGCTGCGTGATCAAACAACTACGCCCCTTAGCAAGCGCACCAGAAGTTTTCCAGATGGCGCGAGAACTGTTTGCGCGAGAAGCCAAAACTCTTGGTAAGATTGGCAATCATCCCCAAGTGACACGGCTGCTGGACTACTTTGAAGATGATCAGCAATTCTACTTAGTTCAGGAATACATCAGCGGCTTGACTCTGCAGCAGGAAGTCAAACGCTCTGGCCCCTTGAGCGAAGCTGGGGTAAAGCACTTCTTGAGCGAGATCATGCCTCTGCTGCAATACATCCACAGCCACCAAGTGATTCACCGGGACATCAAACCAGCAAACTTGATGCGCCGCGAGCAAGACTGCAAAATCGTTCTGATCGACTTTGGTGCCGTCAAAAACCAAGTCAACCAATTAACAGCGAGCCAATCGGAGCAGACCGCCTTAACCGCCTATTCCGTGGGCACGAATGGTTTTGCCCCCCCAGAGCAAATTGCCCTACGCCCAGTCTACGCCAGTGATATCTACGCAGTAGGGGTAACTTGCATTTACCTGCTGACGGGCAAATCTCCTCAAGACCTCAACTACAATTCCAAAACCGGTGAGATGCTCTGGCGGGATAAAGTTCAGGTCAGTGACCACTTGGCGGAAGTCCTGAGTAAAATGCTGGAGGGGTCGGTTCGCCATCGCTACCAGTCGTCTGACGAAGTCCTCAGAGCACTCGATCTCGAACCCTACCTGGATAGTATGGCGAAGGGGATAGCAGCTCAATCCTCGGGTGGGCGACAATCGCTTTTGAGGAGTGAAGCCGCTGCTGCAAGGTCTCCCAGCAGCCCATCACGTACCTCCTCCACTTCTCATGCAGCTGATCTGGCAGCAGCAATTCGGGAGCGACGAGCCAAATCAGCAGAGGCGACCAGCAATGTAAAGGCGAAGATAGCACCCCAGCCTAAAGTTCCTCGTAAATTAGATACCGATAGTTTACTAACGGCTTACATCAAGGGGAGGCGCGATTTTTCTTTGTACGATCTGAGTATGCTCGATCTGCAACGGGCTGACTTACGGGAGGCGAATTTCCATTCTTCCAAGCTTGACAGAACTAATCTCCAGGAAGCTGATCTGTTCAATAGCGATTTTAATCGGGCTACTCTCAACCGAGCTAATCTCAGAAAAGCAAAATTGAGCAAGGCTTACTTGGGCCATGCCAATTTAGAAGAAGCGGATCTGCGCGGCGCCGACCTCAGTTATGCTGATCTCAACAACGCCAATCTCCGAGGAGCCAATCTATGTGGGGCTAACCTCATCGGTGCCAAACTTTCGGATCAGCAGCTGGCACTAGCCAAGCTCAATTGGATGACGGTGCGACCCAATGGTAAGCGAGGAATTCTTTGAATGACCGAAACAGGGGTCAGGGAAACCCTGACCCCAAATCCTAAATCAGCGCTCTATCTAGGACGCAGGTTTAGCAATTCTTGGGGAGATGCCAGCATGTCGATCGCTACGAAGAAAATTTTGCCTTCGGGATTGACTAGGAACCGCCAGGCAATGTTCATCCCAACCTGGACACCGAACCAAGGAGTTTGGACTTTGCCTGTGACTTTAATCTGCTTAGCGCCATCTGGTATGCTTTCGGATATGCCCTGTTGCGGCATAATGTTGAGTCCCTGTGCTTCTGCACGCATGTAGGCGGCGATCGCCTCACGACCCACAAGCGGCTTTTGGAATGGCGGTTGCAGGGCACCGTCGGGAGTAAATAGAGCAATAGCAGCCTCAAAGTCGTCTGCGTTCAGGGCTTTAAAATAGCTCAGTACGGCAGGCTCTGTGATGCCCTCAACGGTAAGATCGGTAGGAGCTGGATCGGCGCGTTTGAACAGGGGTTCTGCAGCTGTTTTGTCACTCTTGGGAGCAACATCAGGCTCGAATCCCATATTTACAGTAGTATTGCGAAGTACTGTGATCTGCTGACCCGGATCGAGTTTCTGGATTGCTTCTAGCACTACCTTGACACCACTACTCATTTGATAGCCAGGTGGTATCGGAGCAACAACGCCCTGTTTCATCAATTCCCCTAACTCGAACCAGAAAGCTAGCTTGGTGTTGACACTTAAGACAGCATAGGAGCGGCTGATGGGAGTGTCAGCATGGTTAGCAAGATCGCGCATGACTTGCGTTTGCTCTTGGGCAGTCATCTGCTTAATTTGGTTGAGCACACCTTCGGCTAGTTGCAGGCGTGCTGCTCCTGGAGCTGCGGGAGTGATTGAACGACCTAGTTCAGTGTAGGCATACCAGAGTAATGCCAGTTGATCGTCAACGCCGAGTTGCTCGAACAGCGCTATTGTAGCTGGAATAGGGCTAGGAACTTGAGTGCTAGAGAAGATAGATTGAGCCGACTCGATAGTATAAGTCATGGTCATAATCCCCTAGTTTATTTGTTAGTTAGCTGCTTTCAAGATTCACACAAAGACGTTAAATCTCCGCTAGCAAGGCAAGACTTCCAATCAAGCCATGTGCGGTCAGGATTTCCAAAAGCATCAGACACACAAAGCCTATCATGGCTAAGCGACCATTAAGCTTTTTTGCATAAACGCCCAAGCTAGGCCGGAGGCTTTCTTAAAGGTACATCTTTGGTTCAACGGCTAAGGTGTTCGTTAAACCTCGGTGCTCGATCACCGGCGTTGCGTGCGATCGTGGAAATCTCCTTACATGTTGTTTGGGCATCCCTATAAAGTAATGTAACAAGCTATTTAATTTTTGTAAAGCTTTGTCAAAAATTTGTTCCAAACACCTGCCTATAGGTTATATAACGGACTCTTATAAGTCAGCCCAACTGCGTGCCCCATCATCTCCACCAACAGACGTTCGCCTTTTGCAGGGATGCGAACTAGCTTTGAGCGCTTATGCTGCATTGAGCTAGCAAAGGAGAACGGCTTTATGAGTGCAACACAACCCATAAGAGAGTTAGTTGGCGCTCAGTACCGCGTTAATGGTCTGCAATAATTCCTTCGCTGTGCAGGGCTTTGACAAAAATGCTTTGACGGTAATGCCAGCAGCTCCAGCAATCTTCTGGTTTGACACGAGCCCGCTAATGGTAATAATTTTTACCTGATAATAAGAAAAGAGAATGTGTGATCAAATTTTCACAAGTTAAAGCTCAGGAATAAGAGCGTGATATCCAGGGCCAAAATATGAATTCTAGTCAGTCTGACGCTCAACCTAAATCCACTGCTAAGGAAGAGGCAGTAGAGGAGCAGCAGGACAAAAATCAGGAATTATTTCCAATCGTCGGGATAGGAGCGTCTGCTGGTGGGTTAGAAGCATTTACCCAGTTGCTTAAGCATTTACCGATTGATACTGGTATGGGATTTGTGCTGATTCAGCATTTGAGCCCAGATCATAAAAGCCTGTTGAGCGAGATTCTTGCTAGGACAACCCAGATGCCAGTCATTGAGGTACAGGATTTAATGGTGGTGGAACCTAACCACATTTACATTATTCCGCCGAATAGCAAAATGACTCTTGCCCAAAACCGGCTTAGACTCACGCCCCGTGAGAAGACTCAGGGGAAGGATATGTCAGTCGATTCCTTCTTTAATTCATTGGCACAAGAGCGGGGAAGCAAAGCGATCGGAGTTATTCTGTCGGGGGCGGATGGGGACGGAGCCATTGGACTAAAGGCAATCAAGGTGGCGGGCGGAATTACGTTTGCTCAATGCTCAGCAACGGCACAAGTGAGTAGTATGCCGAACACTGCTGCTGCTACGGGTCACGTAGACTTCATTCTGTCCCCTGAAGAAATCGCCGCAGAACTGGCTTCGATCAGCCGCCATCCCTATGTAACTTACCCTGAACCAGAAAAAACGATTTCGGGACTCGCGCCAGACCAGAATCCGCTCAAAAGCATCTTTACGTTGCTACAGACGGATACGGGAATTGACTTTACCCATTACAAGCACACCACCCTCAAGCGGCGAATTCTGCGGCGGATGGCTCTGTATAAGTTAGAGATATTGGAGGATTACGCTAAATATCTCCAGTCCAACCCTAAAGAAGTAGAAGCTCTGTCCCAAGAATTCTTGATCCATGTCACCAGTTTTTTCCGAGACCCGGAAGTATTTCAAGCCTTAAAAGAGCAGGTATTCCCCAGCATGATGCTCAACAGAGCGCCCTCGGAGCCAATCCGGCTCTGGGTGGCGGGGTGTTCAACAGGTGAAGAAGTCTACTCCATTGCCATTTGCTTGCTGGAGTTTTTGGATACTCAGGAAACCTCGCCAAAAATCATGATTTTTGGCACGGACATCAGTGAACAAGCGATCGAGAAAGCCCGTAAAGGTACATACATCCCAAGCCTCGTAGAGCAGATTTCACCCGAACGTCTGCGACGCTTCTTTGTCAAAGTGGAGGGCGGATACGAGATCAGCAAGCCTATCCGCCAGATGTGTGTCTTTGCTAAACAAAACCTGGTGGCTGACCCACCTTTTTCCCAGTTAGACCTAATTAGTTGTCGGAACGTCCTAATTTATCTAGGAACCACTTTGCAGAAGCAGGTGCTCCCGATGTTCCATTACAGCCTCAAACCAACAGGCGTTCTCCTGCTTGGAACCTCGGAGAGTACGGGCGAGTGTTCAGACTTATTTGCTCCGGTGAACAAAAAGCAGAAAATTTATTCCCGCAAGTTGACAGCCACGCGGCTAAATACTGACTATTTCACCAGTAATTATCTTGAACAGAAAGTAAATGCCGCTCAAATGAACTCGGATACTGGGTCAGGTTTTGATTTGCAGAAAGAGGCTGACTTGATTGTCTGGAATAAATATGCCCCAGCCGGTGTAATTATTAACAGCGAACTGGAAATCATCCAATTTCGCGGAGATACCAGTCCTTACCTGAGTCCTGCACCCGGAAAGCCAAGTTTCAACTTGCTTTCCATGGCTGGGGCAAGCTTGCGCTTAGAGCTACGCACAGCGCTTTTGGAGGCGAAGCGGTTAAATATCCCTGTCAGAAAGTCAGGCATACAGCTTACAAGTAAAGAGCAATTAAAGGAGGTCACTTTTGATGTTATTCCCTTGAAGGCTCCCCCTACAAAAGAAAGCTACTTTTTAGTTTTGTTTGAAGAAGTTCCGGCGTCAGCGAGTCCTCAATTACTTGAAGACAACCGTAAGGTGAAGCCCACGCGGGGTCAGCAGACAGCCAACTCGCACGAACTTATCCAGCTCAAACAGGAACTTGCTGCCACTCAACAGGAGCTTGGTGCGACTAAAGAGTATCTTCAATCCGTTATTCAGGAGCAGGAGGGTACTACCCAAGAACTCACGACTGCCAATGAGGAGATCTTGTCGAGCAATGAGGAGTTACGAAGCACAAATGAGGAACTACAAACAGCCCAAGAAGAAATTCAAGCGACTAATGAAGAACTGAACACGACTAACGAGGAATTGCAGAGTCGCATCCTCGAATCAAACAAGGTCAACAGCGATCTGCGCAATCTCCTAGGCAGTGTCAATATTCCGATTGTCATGTTAGGAAACGATCTGAGCATCCGACGTTTCACCCCGATGGCGGAGAAAATATTCAACCTGATCGCGACTGATGTGGGGCGACCCTTCAATCATATTAAGCCCAATATTAACGTCCCTAACTTGGAGCAATTGATCGAAGATGTGATTGACACCCTGGTGATTAAAGAACAAGAGGTTCAAGACCAAGAGGGTCATTGGTATGACCTATTGATCCGCCCATACAAGACCCTGGAAAATCAGATTGATGGCGCGGTGATAGTGTTGGTCGATATTGACACCCTAAAACGCAGCAACGAGCAGATTAAAGAATCCCGTGATTACGCCGAAGCGGTTGTGGAGACAATACCGGAACCTCTACTAGTGCTTGATACCAGCTTTAGAGTCAACACAGCGAACCAGTCTTTCTATAAAGCTTTCCAGGTTTCACAAATACAAACAGAGCATAAGAGTATCTTCGAGCTAGGGAATGGCCAGTGGGATATTCCCCAGTTGCGAACGCTGCTAGAAGAAGTTCTTCCTAAGAACAAGCAGGTCAATAACTTTGAGGTTGAGCATGTGTTTGAGAAAATTGGACGCAAGACAATGCTGCTTAATGCCTGTAAAATATTTCGCTCAGAAAAAAATGAAATGATACTCCTCCTCATCCAGGATATCACTGAGCGGAAGCTGTTTGAGTCACAACGTAACCAGCTATTGACTCAGGAGCAGTCGGCTCGCTCTGATGCCGAGGTAGCCAACCGTGCTAAGGATGAGTTCTTATCAATCGTCTCTCACGAACTACGGAACCCTCTGAACTCGATCCTAGGGTGGACTCAGTTGCTCCGTAACCGCAAGTTTAACGCCGCCCAAACTGCTCAGGCGCTGGAGACGATCGAGCGCAGCGCCAAATCGCAAGTTAAGCTGATTGAAGATCTCCTAGACATCTCACGCATTACGACAGGCAAGATCCAACTTAATGTCAGGGCTCTAGCTCTGGCACCTGTGATTGAGACAGCTATTAATGTTGCCCATCCATCAGCTGATGCTAAAAACATCCAAATAGAAGCCGTGCTTGGATCACAGACCATAGAGGTGTCAGGCGATCCGGAACGCTTAGAGCAGGTGATCTGGAATCTGCTCTCTAACGCCATCAAGTTCACCCCAGTCGGGGGACGAGTTACTCTCAAACTTGAGCGCATTGGCTCAATTGCCCAGATTCAAGTCAGTGATACAGGTCAAGGCATCAGCTCAGACTTTCTCCCCTATGTCTTCGAACGGTTCCGTCAAGCCAATAGCAGCAGCACTCGGGCGCAGGGTGGACTCGGACTCGGACTCTCAATTGTGTATTATTTGGTAGAACTACACGGTGGCACGATCCGTGCAGAAAGTCTGGGTGAGGGGCAGGGGGCGACATTCAAAGTGCAGCTGCCGCTCCTAGAGACAAGAGAGGGAGAAGGAGAGAGCGGGAGAGAGGGAAAGAGAAAAAAATTCACCCCATCACCCCATCACCCCATCACCCCATCACTCCTTGATGGAGTGCGGGTACTTGTCGTTGAAGACGAGGCGGGTATGCTGGACTTACTGAGGACAATTCTGGAACAGTACGGAGCCCAAGTGAGCACGGTTGCCTCAGCCAAAGAGGCGATCGCGGTGCTAAGAGCAAATCCTGGGCAGCACCATGTGCTCTTGTCAGACATTGGCATGCCGGATGAGGACGGCTATGCGCTTATCCGTCAGGTGAGGGCACTTGGTGCCGAGTTAGGGGGACAGATTCCTGCCGCCGCCCTGACGGCATACGTGAGGGTGGAAGAGCAAAGGTTGGCTCTTGCTGCCGGTTTTCAAAGGCATATCACTAAACCAGTTGAACCAGATCAATTGGCATTAATTATTGCGGAACTTGCTGAGCTAAGAGGAGTAGGGGAGTAGGGGGAGTTAAACACCGAGTGAGTGCTTGAATGGATTTGCGACGATTGGCAACACCAGTCAGGATATCAGTTTCCGCCAGTTTACGGATGACGCGCGTTCCAGCCGATTTAGTACACGAGCAATTAATTCTGGCCCCAGAATTGGCTTACTCACATAGTCATCTGCACCCGCTGTAAATACCCGATTTACAGTCTCCATATCCCCGTGAGTAGATAAAAACAGCACGGGTAATTCACTCCAGCGTGGATCATTTCGCACCACCTGGCACAGGTCGATGCCACTTAACTCCGGCATTTCTAGATCGAGAATCAGCAAGTCGGGGTTAGACTGTTCTAACGTGGTCCAAAAACGCTGGGGGTTATCCAGTAGGGTTAGCTTGAATCCCCAAGGCAAGAGTAAACTGCGCAGAATGTCCAACGTCTGAGGATCATCGTCCACGACCAGAATTTTTGCCTGAACAATGTTAGACTGATCTAGCACCTGGGTAACTGCTGCCAATACTGAGGCAGTCGGCACAGGTTTGGGTAAAAAAATCTGTCCTCCTAGACGAGCGACTTTTACCCGATTAGCAAAATCTTTCTCAGCTGTGAACACCAGTACTGGTAAATTCCGATTACTGGTCGTCAGTTCTGCTAACAGCTCTAAACCATTCTGGGCTGAGTTGTCAAAGCATAGCTCGAGCAACACCACATCCGGGCAGTTTCGAGCAAGCGCCTCTCTAGCTATTGTTAGGTTTGTAGCAACAACAGCCTGAATTCCGCAGATTGTAGCATCCATTATTAACTGCTCACCCAGTTGGATATCCGAATCCACAATTAACAGTCGGGGTTGCTGCTTAACAATAGTGCTCCCAAGAGCAGGTGGCTCCACATTTGCTCCAGCTCGAAACAGTTCTTGCCGCAACGCTACAACAAGTTGCCGCAAGACTTCAACACGAGCTTGAGTGTGTTCGACTCCAGCTCGAAAAATCTGTTCAATCTCACGGGATAAACGCGAGGCTTCAGCCAAACCAAAGCTGGCTAGCGACCCAATTAGCAGGTGAGCTTCGCGCTGTGCCTGTTGCCCCATTTCTGCTGTTGCCGTCCCCACAAGTAGAGCCTTTATAGCTTGTTCTAAGACCGTGACGTGAGCGCTGTACTTGGGCTTATACCGCTCCCAAATTGCACTCAGTGCCAACGAGATTTGTGGTTGGGGCGGCTCGACCCTCACAGAATCGATAGCAGCGGGTGGGGAGTTGACCGTTGCCCCTGGCTGATTCTCAACTTCATCTGACCCTAGTTTGAGCCGATACCCCAGACCGTAGACTGTCTCAATCAATCCACCCGCCCCAGCTTGCTTAAGTTTGTGCCGTAAACCCTTGATGTGTGCTCTGACAGTATTCTCTAAAGGGATTTCTGCATCAGATGACCAAAGATGCTCGAGCAGGAGTTTTTGACTAAATATCCGGTGAGTGTTACGCATCATCAGCTCCAGTAGAACATATTCTTTAGCAGTTAGATGCAAAATTTGCCCTGAGCATGTCACCCTACAACTAGTGGAGTCAAGCCTAATATTTCCCGCCTCTATCACTGAAGAGAGAACCGGACTTTTTCGACGGAGCAAAGCCCGAATCCGAGCCAATAACTCGTCGGTGTCAAAAGGCTTGACCAGATAATCATCAGCTCCAGCATCTAACCCAATGACTTTGCTAGTGCTAGTGTCCAAAGCTGTCAACAGCAAAACCGGGGTGTCATTTTTGCTCTGGCGTAGCTGCCTGCAAACATTTATGCCATCCAGCTTTGGCAACATCACATCTAACAAAACCAGGTCATAAACGAACGCTTCGCTAAAGGATAGTCCAACCTGACCGTCCATCGCCCAATCAATTAGGTAATGCTGAGCTGTAAGAATATTCTTCACAACTTCAGCAGTCCCCTGATCATCCTCTACTAGGAGAATTTTCATACACAACTATTCCTCCTTGGTAAGTATATATCACCTGGATTAAAACATCTGTCTTTAGGAGTATTGTTGACATAACTTAATTCTGAGGGCTCGAACTTTTGCCACGAGGTATTGCTGAGGTCGGTTAGAAAGTCAAGTCTCTCCATTACTCGCAGTTTGGTTGCAGTTGACAACAACTGCGCCACTTCAAACACCTGCTTATATTATCTGCTGACTTCACAAAATATTCACTTACTTTTATTATATTTATATCTAAGCTGATCTATTCCCTGAGTTAGCTAAGCTCTTCTACTGTAAACGTCTTGAAAGTTCTAACTCAGCTGAACTTGATCAAGTCAGCTTGAGTAAAAAATCTTACAGAAGATAGCCTAAGAGATATTTGTCTATTTATCAAAAATCTAAATCAGGAATTGTTAGGTAAACAAGATCAAAAGTTGTTTTTTCTTAAGCAAGACCCATGATGGGGCTTTTAAATTCTGTTTTTGATAAATGGTCTGGCTATATTCTCGGTTTTTACATTAATACTAATAGCCAAATTCAACTTATTAAAATTAACAATATTCCCAACTAATCTTGGGAAAGATCTGTTTTTCCTGATCAACGGCTAATGTTTGAAGCTACGACCTCAGCTGTATTAGAAAATAATACCAGTGAAAGTGTTACAACATTTCCTACTGATGTTATTCCTTGCCAGCAGCTGCGTGTCATTTTTTGAAAGTTATCTCAAGTACGAATTAACTCGACGGGAATCAACAGAGTGAGGAATGACTTGATGAAAACTAAAATAATTCAAGCTTGGATGGCTGAGGAAACCCGGATCAGCTCAAAGCGGCGAAAAAGGAGTAAAGATATTATAACGTCTGTGCAGAGTAGTGAAATGCTTCAACAGCAACTGCACGAGGCAGACCAGACGTTAGAAGCTTACTCTCAAGAGCTGAATGCTTGTAACGCAAAACTGGAAAATTTCCAAAGGGGATGGTGTCGGAGTTTGCAACACAACACCTTACAGTGCTAGGCTTGGTCGTATGGTTTCTGACCCATCCTCTGACCCATCCTCTGAGCAACCAATCTCTAATACTGGGGACGCGATCGCCTCGATGCAGCAAAACCCGGCAGAAGCGTCCTTTCCCATCGTAGGAGTTGCCGCCTCTGCGGGAGGGTTAGAATCTTTTACACAGTTACTCAGCCATCTGCCCACCGATACTGGCATGGCATTTGTGCTAATTCAGCATTTATCTCCTAATCATAAGAGTTTGTTGACCGAGATTCTTACCAGAGCGACACAAATGCCGGTGCGCGAGGTGCAGAACGGAATGACTGTGGAGCCAAACCAGGTCTATGTGATTCCGCCCAACACCAAGATGATCCTGTCTCAAGGGGTGCTGAAACTGTCGCCCCGCGAGAAGGTTTTTGGCAAATATATGCCGGGAGATGCCTTCTTTACCTCCTTGGCAGCCGAACGCGGACACAAAGCGATCGCCGTGGTCTTATCGGGAGCAGATGGAGACGGTTCGCTGGGGCTCAAGGCAATCAAGGCAGCAGGAGGCGTGACGTTTGCTCAGTGTGAAGACACGGCAAGATTCGACAGTATGCCCAACACTGCCGTTGCCACAGGAAATGTCGATTTTGTGCTGCCGCCCGAAAAAATTGCCGAAGAACTGGCAAATCTCAGTCGCAATCCCATGTTTGCTTGCTCACTGCCGCTAATCTCGACTGAGGAATTGCTTGAACCGAGAGATGCCTTGGCGACGATTTTTGCGCTATTGCGCTCAGCCACGGGCGTTAATTTTAGCCTTTACAAGCCCAACACGCTCGCTCGCCGGATTCAGCGGCGAATGCTGTTGTATAAGCTGGAACACTTAGAGGACTATGCAGCGTATTTGCAAGAGCATGCGGCTGAAGTTAAAGCGCTGTATGAAGAAATTCTGATTCATGTGACCAGCTTCTTCCGCGATCCGGAAGCCTTTGAACTGTTAAAAGCGCGAGTTTTTCCCACGCTTACGCAAAATAAGTCGGCAGAATTTCCGATTCGGATCTGGGTGGTGGGCTGTTCGACGGGTGAGGAGGTTTATTCGATCGCCATCTGCTTGCTGGAGTTTTTGGCAGATAAAGTCACTCAGCTGCCAATCCAGATTTTTGCCACTGATATCAGCGAACAGGCGATCGACAAAGCCCGATTAGGCAAGTATCAGGAGAATCAGATGGTGGGGGTCTCGCTAGAGCGCCGCCGCCGATTTTTTCATGCCGTCGAGGGAGGTGGCTACCAAATCAGTAAGGTAGTGCGCGAACTCTGTGTGTTTGCCCGCCAAGACCTGGGCAGCGATCCGCCTTTTTCTAAAGTAGATCTGATTAGCTGTCGCAATGTGCTGATTTATTTGGGAGACTCGCTGCAAAAGCGGATTATGCCGATCTTCCATTACAGCCTCAACCCGACCGGCTTTCTGCTGCTCGGCAGGTCAGAAAGCACTGGTCAATATTCAGACCTGTTTACTTTGGTCGAGAAAAAATACAGAATTTATGCCAAGAAGCTAAACGCGACTCGTCCTACGTTTTCGTTTGTCCCCAGCAGGTACCCGACCGTTAAGGTGAGAGATCGCCAGTCAATCGATCAAGCTCCTCTAGAAGAGGAGGTTTTACAGAAAAAGGTCGATCAACTGATCGCCGCTCACTATGCGCCGGTCGGTGTCATAACTAACGACAAGATGCAGGTGCTGCAACTCCGGGGAGACATCGATCTCTACCTGAAACTGGTCTCTGGAGTCGCTAACTTCAACCTATTTAACCTGGTGCGAGAGGGTTTGCTGGTTGAGCTACGGGCGGCTATCTCTCAAGCGCAACGGCAAGAGATGCCGGTGATAAAGAACGGACTCCGCCTAGAAGAGGGCGATCGCTCCAGAATCGTCAATCTTCAGGTGATTCCGTTTAAGGCTGCGCCTGCTGAAGAACGCCGCTTTTTAGTTTTATTTGAAGAAGCTCCACCCATCGTTAGCAGTTATAACCCCGTCGCTCCGGAAAGCCCCCAGGGAGATTTAGAGCAGGAGATTGTGCGGCTGAAGCAGGAACTTGCCGTCGCAAATCAGGAGATTGCGGCGATTCAGGAGTATCTGGAAGCGGTGATTCAAGAGCAGGAGTACGTCAATCAAGACCTCAAAGTTGCCAATGAAGAAATTTTGTCGAGCAATGAGGAGCTGCAAAGCACCAATGAGGAGTTAGAAACTGCCAAAGAAGAGATTCAAGCAACCAACGAAGAACTCAACACCACCAACGAAGAACTTCGCAGCCGCAATTTGGAATTGCACCAGGTCAACAACGATCTGAGCAATTTGCTTGCCAGCATTAATATCCCGATATTGATGCTAACCAACGACTTACGAATTCGACGGTTTACACCCGTGGCGCAGCGGTTATTCAACTTCATTCCTGCCGATGCTGGACGCCCCTTTAGCGACATCAGATCTAACCTCAACATTCCAGACTTAGAGCTGCTGATTTTGGAGGTGCTGGAAACCCTCGGTGTCAAGGAACTAGAGGTGCAAACCCAAGGCGGGCATTGGTATACCCTCCGCATCCGCCCTTATCGCACCACCGAAAATCAGATTGATGGCGTGGTGTTGGTGTTGTTGGATATTGATGTCCTCAAACGCACTACTGCTACGCTAGAAGAAGCTCGGAATTATGCCGAAGCGATCGTGGAAACAGTGCAAGTGCCGCTGATCGTGCTGGAGTCTGATTTGCGGGTGAACAAAGCCAATCGATCGTTCTATGAAATGTTTCAGGTTTCAACACCCGAAACCGCACAATCGCTCATTTTTGATTTGGGCAACGCTCAGTCGAACCTACCCGGACTGCGATCGCTCCTAGAAGATATTTTTGCCAACGATACGACGACCCTGCAAAACTTTGAGGTTGAGCATCAGTTTGAGCGGATTGGGCAGAAAACCATGCTGCTGAATGCCTGGAAGATTATTCAAGAAGGGGATAAGCAAAGGATTTTGCTGTCGCTCGAAGACATCACCGAGCGTAAGCAGTTTGAAACCGAGCGATCGCAGCTTTTGAGCCAGGAACAGGCAGCCCGGCAACAGGCGGAGGCTGCCAACCGAGCTAAAGATGAATTTCTGTCAAACCTGTCCCATGAACTCCGCAACCCGCTGAGTACAATGCTGGGGTGGGTGCAAGTTCTCCGCGCCCGCCAACTAGATGAGGCAACTGTCGCTCGTGCTTTAGAAGTGATGGAGCGGAGTGCTAGGGCACAATCTCAAATGATTGAGGACATACTGGATATTTCACGGATTACCAGCGGCAAGCTGCACCTCAACACGCAGCTGCTTGATCTGGTCTCAGTCGTGGGTGCTGCAATTGAATCTGTCCAACTCTCCGCCGAAGCGAAATCCATTCAAATAGTTTCGCAGCTAACCTCTGCAATGATCGTGGGAGATGCCGATCGCTTGCAGCAAGTACTGTGGAATTTAGTTTCTAACTCCATCAAGTTCACACCAGCGGGTGGACGAGTGGAAATAACCTTAGAATCGGTGCAGACTCACGCCCAGATTCGAGTCAGCGATACCGGACAAGGCATTCGGGCAGAGTTGCTACCATACGTGTTTGATCGCTTTCGTCAAGGAGATTCCAGCACTACTAAAAGTAAGCAGGGTTTGGGGTTGGGCTTGTCGATCGTCCGGTATATTGTGGAACTTCACGGCGGCACCGTGCGGGCAGAGAGTCCCGGCGAAGAGCAAGGAACCACGATTATTGTGAGGCTGCCCCTGCAAACGACTTCGTCGCGCGAAGCGCTATTGATGCCGGTGGAGGTGAAACCGCCGAGTGATTTAGAACCCGCAGCGGAGGATAACTAGATATCGTGAGTCAGAAGATCACTCAGGGTTAACGGGTATGGCACAGTCCCCACAACTAAACAGGGTGTACCAACGGGCGATGGTACTGCGATTCGGGCTAACGATCTACCCGAATCGCAGCAAGCACTCCTCTCACAAGCGTTGGAGGAGCTTCAGGCGGTTTTAGAAGAATTGCAGGCAGCGGAGGAAAACCTGCGCTATCAAAATGAAGAGTTAGTGAGCACTCGCCAAGCTGTAGAGGCGGAACGCCAGCGATATCAGGAATTGTTTGAGTTGGCACCGGATGGCTATCTCGTCACGGATGCGAATGGAAGAATCCAGGAAGCAAACTGTGCGATCGCCTCTCTGCTGAATGTTTCACAGCAGTTTCTAGTCGGCAAGCCGCTACTCGTTTTTATCGATCAGCCCGATCGCTCCACGTTTCACCCAAAACTCGATCGATTGCGGCAGTTAGACAAGCTTCAAGATTGGGGAGTCCGCCTGCGTCCGCACAAAAGCAGCCCTTTTGATGCGGCACTTACCGTGTCTGCTGTGCGCAATTCAGCTGGTCAGATAGTCAGCTTGCGTTGGCTGCTGCGCGACATCACTGAGCGTAAGCAAGTAGAGCGACTTTTAGAACATCTCAATTTGGAGCTAGAACGCCAGGTGCAAGAGCGCACGGCTCAGTTGCAGCAGGCACTTGATTTTGAGGCGGGTCTAAAACGAATTACGGATAAAGTGCGGGACAGCTTGGATGAAAGTCAGATTTTGCAAACAGCGGTGCATGAATTGACTCTTGTGCTGGGCTTGATCTGCTGTGATACGGCGCTGTACGACATCGGTTTAGCCACTTCTACAGTCCGGTATGAGTTCACAAACTTTGAGTTTGAAGGGGTTGCCTGTTCACCTTCATCGTTAGGTCAAGTGGTCTCGATGGCAACCCTGCCTGAAATCTACCGTCAGCTTCTGCAAGGTGAGTATTTCCAATTTTGTGAAATTGATGTCAACTTAACTCGCCACCTCGCCATCCTGTTTTGTCCAATTGCCGATGATCAGGGCGTTTTGGGCGATCTACGGCTATTCAAACAGCAGCAGGATGCCTTTAGCGAGTTAGAGATTCGGCTGGTGCAGCAGGTCACAAACCAGTGTGCGATCGCGATTCGACAAGCTCGACTGTATCAAGCATCTCTTGTCCAGATTCAGGAGATGAAAAAACTTGATCAACTCAAAGACAGTTTTTTGAGTACTACATCTCACGAACTTCGTTCACCCGTAGCCAACATGAGAATGGCGATCAAGATGTTGAAAATTGCCATTGCTCAAGAACGGGTTGCTTCTGAGCTAACAAAATTAGAAAACGGGAATTCCGTCGCTCAATATCTCCAAATTCTGGATGCGGAGTGCAACGGTGAAATCAGCCTGATCAATGATTTGCTAGATCTGCAACGACTTGAGGCAGGTGAGCAACCTTTAGCCGTGGAACCTATTTGTCTACAGGACTGGCTTCCTAGAGTTATTGCACCCTTCCACGAGCGGGCGCGCGATCATCAGCAAACATTGCAGATAGACGTTTCCCCAGATATACCTGTTTTAGTCTCTGATCCCGCCATCTTAGAGCGAATTTTGGCAGAGTTATTAAATAATGCCTGCAAATACACGCCGCTAGCTGGGCAAATTACTGTCAGAGTTCAAGCTCAACTAAACTCAATGCAGTTGCAGGTCGGCAATACGAGTATAGAGATTCCCACGAATGAACTGGCTCACATTTTTGACAAGTTCTACCGCATTCCCAATTCTGATCCTTGGAAGCAAGGCGGAACCGGGTTAGGGCTGGCATTGGTACAGAAACTGACGGAATCTTTAGGCGGCATGATTACCGTTGAGAGTACATCAAAACAGCTTTACTTCACGGTTGAACTCCCATTAATTGAGCGAATGTCTTAAATCGGAAGTAGCCAACGGCTAGCGAACCTTACGAGCGGCAATACTGATCAACGTGAGTTCGATGATAAATCGCTAAAGGGGTGACAACCATGCCTCAAATCCCTACTTAATAAGCATTTGAGGGCAGTGACCGAAAGCAATTCCCGTAGCGACTTGAGCTTTGAAAAGATCGCACCAAGTTTGTGGTAGGTGACAACGAAAAAATTGGGCTTTCAGCCTGTGCTTGTTGAGAATGCAATCAATAAGCGCAGAAATTGCCATGTATCTTTTCATGTCACACTGCCTTTTAATCCTTGCAGGATTTGGACGTATTGGAGTTTGTCACCCTTTGAGTATATTATCTGCTGACTCTTTCACGAAATCTTCACATACTTTAATTATATTTATATTTAAGCCCCCCTGCATACCGTGAAGGTAGATTTCATCCTCTGACGAAATGAGATCCCTGCCGCCTTAGTAGCCCTGGTTATGACACAAGAGGTTGGAGCACTACTGGGCGGACACAAAACACTCGGCTAAAAGTCAAAACTTCCTATGTTAGAAATTGACGAAAAAGTTGCTCAAATGCCGCAGCCACAAGTTATTGAAGTATCACCCAATTCGCGGATAGCTTTTACTTCCACTGAAAGCCTGCCGCTTGCTTTAACAATAAGTTGGCAGTGGGTTTTATCTGCCATCGGTGAAGCTTTAATAGCTCGGGACAGCAGGGGAGTGTTCAAGCTATTGTTTTGGGATCTAGACTATGGAAAACTTAATAACAATGCTGTAGAGGATATACGTACTCTTGTCAGACAACCAGTTGATGAAACTGCTTTAAGAGCAGTCCAAGTTAAAATTGATTTAATTAAAGAGTTGATGCGCGAATATTTGCAGAATCCTCAAACAAATCAACGTCAGCTCAATTACCTACTCAATGAGTCGAGTTTTGTTGTCCACTACCTAAAAACTTTAGAAGTTGTTGGGGTTGGAGCCTTCATGATTGCTTCAGGTTTTCGCTTAGCATTGCTTCAATCAAAGGCTTCATCAGACCTAACAGAGTGGAGTAATGTCAAAAACAGGGCAATAGAGTATAGTCAATACGCCCGAGGTGTGACTCCCAATTTATTTAAACTCTCTGTTGGTCTAATTGATAAAGAGTGTAGATGCACATCGGGGGAATTTGGCTCGAACCCATCCGAACAAATCACAGAGTACGAATGTCGTTATTCGGATGGGAAAGACATTCATCTCTTTCGAGAAATCAGCCCAGATGCAATCAGTGAATGTAATAAACATCGCCTGCGAATGTTTGAAACTGTAACAGACAGGGTTAATCAAATTGCCGCTAAGCCAGTGCGCTCAGCGAGCAAGAAATGGCTGGAATTGGCAGCAAGCATTTGAAAAAAATTGGTGTCGCAATTACCATGAAAAATCATTTTGACGGATTCGGCGGCTTTAAGAGAGTTAATCACATTGAAAAACAAAACATTAAAAATATTAATAGTAGATGATGAACATAGTATTCGTCGGATATTAGAAACTCGCCTGTCAAGGCTTGGGTACGAAGTTGTAACTGCTGCTGACGGTATAGAGGCTCTGGATATCTTCCATAATCAAGTTCCTGATCTTGTCGTTTTAGATGTGATGCTGCCCAAGCTTGATGGCTACGGGGTCTGTCAACAACTGCGCCAAAAGTCGGAGATTCCGATTATTATGCTAACCGCCTTGGGAGATGTGGCAGACCGGCTTATGGGACTGGAAATAGGGGCTGATGACTATGTGAGTAAGCCCTTTTCACCCAAGGAACTCGAAGCGAGAATCTGTTCATTACTACGTCGAGTCGAAAAAAAAGATACCTCTGGTATGCCAAATTCTGGAGTTTTCCACGTTGGCACACTGCAAATTGACACCAATAAGCGCCAGGTTAAAAAGGGAGATGAGCCAATTAGGCTAACCAGCATAGAATTTAGTTTGCTGGAACTGTTAGTGAGTCGCTGCGGCAGAACTGTTTCCCGCTCTGAGATTCTAGAACAAGTGTGGGGTTATACCCTAGAACACCAGGTTGATACGCGCGTTGTTGATGTTCACGTCTCCCGCTTGCGAGCCAACCTAGAAAAGGACCCAAAGAATCCAGAGTTAATTCTCACCGCTCGAGGAACGGGCTACTTATTTCAACACCTTGTCAAACTAGCGAACAACGGAATCATCCCAAATTCCGAAAACCTGGATTGATTAAGACTGACTACATGCTGCTATTTTCACTTCCTTGTTAAGGCTTGAAGCTTGTAATCGTCCTCATCAATCTGACATCCAGATTGCTGTGCGTGCGTTGCTATTTACGCTACCCGATCTCGTACCGTAATCTGCAGGAGATTAGGATACGCGATCTCCAAAAATTTTCGGAGTGGTGGCGTGAGCCAGAGCTGGTTCTAAGCATTGCTCTGTTCTTAAAAAGTTGAGGCAACACAACCTTATTATAACGCTAAATCCAAATTTTGGAGGTAGGCTAAAAAAAAGAAAAACACCAGGATCTGTTGTCTTCGCCAACACGAAGCGAAATCGGAAAAATGCTGCAAATCTCCAACAAAGTAAGCATCCCCATCAGCGATATCGAAATTAGTGCTGTTCGCTCCCAAGGGGCAGGCGGTCAAAACGTTAATAAAGTTTCTACCGCAATACACTTACGCTTTGACATTGGTGCTTCATCGCTCCCTGAACACTACAAAGAACAGCTGTTGAAGCTGAACGATCAGCGCATTACTAAAGAGGGAGTCGTTGTTATCAAAGCCCAGGAATACCGTAGCCAGGAGCAGAACCGAGAGGAAGCGTTAAGGCGATTGCAAGAGTTGATCAAGAGTGTCGCTGTGCCACCCAAAAGACGCAAACTTACAAAAGCGACTCGCAGCTCTCAGAGAAAACGACTTGATAGCAAAACCAAGCGAGCCCAGGTCAAATCCCTGAGAGGGAAGGTGATAGATTGAAGTGTTACCTGTGGGACCCTGCCCCTAACTCCTTACCTAAAGCTTTATCCCATTCTAACTGGTGAGCTAAGCCATATTTGATAAAGTCTTCTGGTTTAGCTTTATCGCTTTTACCAAAAACACCCAAGCTGTAAGGATTCTCTTGCATTCGTTGTGTGACTATTTCTTTTTCAAATTGAACCACTTCCTCTCTAGGCTGATCAGGTTTAAAGAAATCTACAACTAGGACGGTTCTGTCGTAGTTAGTGTAATTATGCGGACAGTGTGGATAGCTGTGATCTAAGATTAAAAACTTGCCTTCATGCCAATAAAACTTGTCAGAACACATTTTCATTGCTACATCTCCCTCTGGCACAATCAATCCGAGATAGCCTCGATTCATATGAGGGTTATAATTCACATGCAGTTTGATATCTAAGCCAGGATGAAAGATCCCAAAGTATACATTTCTGACGAGATTATCGGAAATTAAGTTCGCATGTTCTATTGCCTTAGCTAACTGGGGAAAATATTTTTCTCTTAGCGCCAGTGCTTTTTCTGAGGCATCATCTGTTCTGCAGTCAGGATATTGTATTTGATGTGCTTTAATATATTCTTCAATAAACATTTCTTGAAATAAAACACCAAAAGCACTGTATTTCGCATCACCCTTGGTCTTAATTGTTTTACTTTTAGGACCCATAGTATCAAAAGCAAATTTTAATTCCTCACTCGATGCACTATCTATAAAGCGTTTAAACTCATCTCTAATCACTTGCCAATAGTCTTGAAGGCTTTTGAGAAAAGGGAATTGTTCTGGGTTCAGATGGTATTCGTTAAAACCTGGCATTGTCTTACTATCCTTAAGCTGTAGGTGCGAGGAAATAGCCTGTAATTCTCACAGGCTAAAGGTTTAAGCAGATTGCGCTTTTAAAAAAATAGGTTCCTATTTGTCAATAAGACCTATCTAATGGAAATATTTCCATCTTACCAGAGCCATCTACAAAGTCAACTCTCGTGGTTTGCGGATACTGAGAAATTGAGATGTCATGCTAGGTGCTTACAATCGGTGAACCAACCTGTAAAACTTGAATCTGCTCCCCTGCTGAAATCAATTTTTGACCCACAGGTACAACTGCAAGGCCATTGGTTTGAGCTAGGTTAATTAAGTTGCCTGCACTGTGGCTACCAGCGGCTAGCTGAAATTCATAGCCACCGTCAACTAAATGTAATTGACCCCAGAGGTAAGTTTCCCGTTTGCCATCCGAACGCAGCTCATGATGCGATCGCGCCCTAACAAACATCGGTCCCCAACTGTGGGAAATGCCAGAAAGTTTCTTGAGCGCCGGTTGGACAAAGCGCCAAAAACTCACTAGAGCTGAAGCAGGATTACCTGGCAAACCAAAGTACAACACTGGTTTTTGATTAGATGCAGCTGAGGCGGGAAACCTTGCCACAGTTAGGGGTTTACCGGGTTTTAAGGCGACGGCGCTAATGTGAATTTCGGCTTTGAGTGACGCCAGAATTTGCTCAACGTAGTCATAATCACCCACGGAAACGCCGCCGGAAGACACTACCACGTCGGCTGTTGCCAGTGCCATGGAGATCGCATTCTTAAGTGCCCCTGGCTCATCGGGTTGGATGCCCAACTGCAACGGTTCTGCCCCAGTCTGTGCCACTAAAGCTGCTAGGGCGTAATGATTAGAGTCTACAATCTGACCGTGTTGCAAGGGTTGGTCTGGCGTCACCAGTTCGTTGCCGGTAGACATAAGCGCTACACGGGGGCGTCGATACACCTTCAGATGGGTACACTGGGCGGCAGCTAGCACCGCAATTTCCGGTGCGTTGATCGTGATTCCTCTTGGCAGGAGCGGTGTCCCAGCCCGGTAGAAAGACGCCCGGTGGCGTACAAAGGCTTCGGGTTCTGGAGCCGCCAAGATCAAGACACGTTTTCCCTCTCGCCGTGTCTGTTCTTGTATCACCACCGTATCCGCACCAGCTGGCATAACCGCACCAGTTAAAATTCGCGCTGCTTGCCCTGGTTGAATTATCCGCTGGGGCTCTTGCCCTGCTGGAATCTCCTCCACAATTTCCAAAACTGCTGGCTGCTGCTCGCTACATTGCAATACGTCTTCATAACGCACTGCATATCCGTCCATCGCAGAATTATCCCAGTGGGGAAAATCCAGGGCGCTCGTCACTGGTGCAGCCAGAATCCGATCAATCGCTGTTAACAGTGTTACAACCTCTGCATCCCGCTCTGCATCTAGGGGTTGCACTAAATTGAAAATGATTGTCTCTGCCTGGCTTACCGGTAGCATAGGAATCGACTCCGCTCTTCGTACTCCTACCTTTATCATTAAATCTCTGCCCAGTTGAACACCTGGTTCTTCATTATGGTGTGTCAACCGATTCGCGATAGCATAAAAGCATCGGTTCGACACGCCGGGGCTACTCTGTTGACATAAACTTTAAGCAGGTAGTTGCTTTTGTTGGCATTAGTGTGAGAATATAGACGATTGTGTTAAATTCGGTCAATAAGTTAGTAATTGTAAAATTATGGCTAAGGGTAAGGGTGCACGCATAATTGTGACGTTGGAATGTACCGAGTGTCGTACCAATCCAGACAAGCGCTCTCCCGGTGTCTCGCGGTACACCAGCACCAAGAACCGCCGCAACACCACAGCAAGACTAGAACTGAAGAAGTTTTGCACCCACTGTAACCGGCACACTGCTCATAAGGAAATTAAGTAAATATGGCTTACTACCGCCGTCGCCTGTCTCCAATTAAGCCAGACGAAGAGATCGACTACAAGGATGTTGATTTGTTGCGTAAGTTTGTAACCGAGCGGGGTAAAATACTGCCACGTCGGATTACAGGGCTAACATCAAAGCAACAGCGAGACTTGACAATAGCGATAAAACGCGCACGGATCGTGGCTTTGTTGCCCTTCATCAACCAAGAAGGCTAAAAAACTGTTTGACTGACCAGGGCAATGCACTCAAGAGTGCCCCTACTAGAAAAATAATTGCGATCGTTGTGGACAAGGGAAGGCTGGTTGAATTTAGGTGGCAAGGCGATCGCCGTCTTGGGGTCGTAGAACGTCCAGATGGCAAAACCCGCTGGATAGTGGTAGATGAGCGCTCTCAATCCCACAGTCTCGCTCCCCGGCAAATTACCTATGAGGTGGCCCAAAACACCTACAAACCCTCAGAGATTCCAGGCTTCCTAGAGGAGGTAAAGCCATATCTGGACCCTTCTAGCCTGGAGGTAGCCTGGGAACTGCTGTTTGAGGATGGACAATTGGTAACGAGCGCTGAAATGGCGCAGCTGCTGTTTTCCGAACAGAATCCGCCCCAGTGCTACGCCGCTCACTACTTGTTGTCGGAAGACAAGCTTTATTTCAAGCAAAAGGGAGACGGCTACGAGCCTCGAACTGCTGCTCAGGTGGCAGAACGAAAACACCAAATAGAAATAGAGGTGTTGCGGCAGCGATCGCAGCAGGAATTTTTGCTGCGGGTTTCTCAGGCGCTCAAGGGTACACCCGTAGAGTGGGATCGCCAAGATCGCCAGCGCCTAGAAGCACTAGAACGGTATGCGGTTTTGGTCGCAGACGCCGTGCGAACTGGGGTGAATCAAGACTCTCTCGCCCGCGCCTATCCCCCCCCGGCTCCCGTCCTAGAAACGATTACCATACTAGGAAGGCCCGCAACCCCCCAAGCGGCTTTCCAACTGTTGGTAGATCTGGGTCTGTGGAGTCACCACGAAAACCTGTTTGTGCGGCGCAGTCAAATCCAGGTTCAGTTTCCTACTAAGGTATTAGAAGTGGCGCAGCAGCGGTTGGATTACCCACCCCCTGACTCGGACTCAGACCGCCTGGATCTGACCGAGCTCAAGGTTTACACAATTGATGATGAGAGTACCAGCGAGATTGATGACGGCCTGAGTTGGGAATTGCTCCCGGATGGACGGCAGCGGCTGTGGGTACATATTGCTGACCCCACCCGTTGGCTGATGGTGGAGGATGAATTAGACCTGGAGGCGCGGCGTCGTGGCACGACAGTGTATTTGCCAACTGGGATGGTGCCGATGTTCCCGTCAGTGTTGGCAACGGGTCCAATGAGTCTAGTACAGGGTCGGGTCTGTTGCGCCCTAAGTTTTGGTGTGGTTTTGGATGAAGCTGGGGCAGTACAAGAGTTCAGCATCCATGCCAGTTTAATTAAGCCGACCTATAGGCTGACGTATGAAGATGTGGATGAGATGCTGGAGTTGGGGGTACAGGCGGAACCAGAAATCGCTGCGATCGCGACTTTGGCGCAACGTCGCCATGCGTGGCGGCACTCCCAAGGCTCGATCAGTATCCATATGCCAGAGGCAATGATTAAAGTCCAAAACGACGAGATCACCATCCAAGTTTTAGACGACTCCCAAGCGCGGCAGCTAGTAGCAGAGATGATGATCTTGGCAGGTGAGGTGGCTGGAAAATATGGTCAAGTCCACAACATTGCCATGCCCTTTCGAGGTCAGCCTCAGCCCGAACTACCCCCGGAAGAAGAGTTGCTACAGCTACCGGCGGGTCCTGTTCGTTCTTGTGCGATGCGCCGATGTATGCCCCGCAGTGAAATGAGCATTACGCCCACTCGTCATGCCGGTTTGGGCTTGGACACCTACACCCAAGCGACCTCTCCCATCCGCCGCTATAGTGACCTGCTCACCCACTTTCAGTTGAAAGCGCACCTACGCGGCGAAGCTCTCCCATTCTCAGCGGAGCAACTTAAAGAGGTGATGCAGAGTGTCACCTCAGCCGCCCAAGAAGTCACTTTGGTGGAACGGCAAACCAATCGGTATTGGAGCTTAGAATATCTCCGCCGCCACGCCGATCAACTCTGGCAAGCAGTCGTACTGATGTGGCTGCGAGAAGACTCTCGACTAGGACTGATCTTGATAGAGGATTTGGGACTGCAGTTGCCAATGGCGATCAAACGTTCCGTGGGGCTGGGCGAAAGGTTGTTAGTTAAGGTTGCCCACGCTGATCCCCGTCAAGACGTGATCCAGTTCCAGGAACTGACTTATTCAGAAGCGCAACCAGCTGCTAAATGAACCACTCCGTCCTCCGAACCACAACCCTATTAATTCTTTTTTCTTTACAGGGAGAACATTGATATTGTTGCGAGCGTTGCCAATGTCAGTGATGATGGCAATATCAACTGCTTCAGAAATGGCATTGGTGTTGTCAGTCGGAAGGATACCGATTGTTAGACCATTGGCTGCTTTTGCACCAAGACTTGCTGCATCCATCACACCTACATTCCTACCGCCAGTCAGCAGAACCCAACTCTGCTGGGCGATAAGTTGACCAAGTTGATAAGCGTTTTGCTTTTGAGCTGTTGTAGCGCTGGCTCCCGGTCCCATCACCCCAACGATAAGTTTTCTCACAAAGCCCCTGAAATCATCCCGGCGAGTAGCACAAAACCAATCCAGACATTTTGGCGGAAAATCTCACCATAAGCAGAATGGGGAATCTGCGGATCGCGCAGTCGTACATATTGCCAACCCCAACTGGCGGTAGCAAGTAACAAAGCCACCCAGAAGGCAAGGTGAAGCTGCATAACGACGCCCAGCCAACCTAGTAGGAAAACGGTGCCAGCAAAGAAAATACCAACCGCAACAGCAGCGTAGTCACCAAAAAACAGGGCGCTGGAGTTAATCCCAATCTGCCTGTCATCCTCGCGATCGCTCATGGCATAAACAGTGTCGAATCCCAAAGCCCAGAGTACGGTCGCGCCCCAGAGTAACCAGGTGGAGAATTCTAGGTCTTGAGTCACTGCACTCCAACTTATTAAAACCCCGAAGCCCCAGGCAATAGACATTACTAATTGCGGTACTGGAAAAACACGTTTGGCTGAGGGATAGAAAATAATTACCGGAACTGCCGCCACGCACAGCCAAAAACTCAAGGGATTGAGATATAATGCTATAACATAGGCGCAGCTCATAGCTACTAAGGCAACTACGACCCCAACTTTGACCGAGAGGGCACGGGAAGCCAAGGGGCGCTCGCGGGTTCTTGTAACTTGCGAATCAATATCTCTGTCCCACAAATCGTTGACAACGCACCCAGCGGCACTGGTGGCTAAACTACCGAGCACGATAACGCCGACAAGCGGGGCTGGGGGTGTTCCCCGCGTTGCCAAAAAGACAGCCCAGAGGGCAGGAATCATCAAAATTAACCGTCCAGCTGGCTTGTCCCACCTCAAAAGCCGAATGATGGTAAGCCAGGCCGGTTCAGGGCTTCGTTCTTGCTGAGTCAGCATGGTAGTAAAGCGAGTTTTTACCCCCTATTAGGATATCGTTATTCTTAAAGACTTTCGCTGTGATGGCAATCCTGGATATGGCTAAATGGTGAATACAGTTTCAGCTAGCTGGGTAAGTATTCCGACTCAGGTAGTGGAGCAAGAACGGATTCTCGCTGCGATTGATTTGGGGACAAATTCACTTCACATGGTGGTCGTGCGGCTTGAACCTCAGCTGCCAGCTTTTACCATCATTGCCAGAGAAAAAGAAACCGTGAGACTGGGCGATCGCAGCCCTCAAACTGGTGAGCTGAAACCGGAGGTGATGGAAAGGGCGATCGCCACTTTACGTCGCTTCCAAGAAATTGCCAAAAGTTTGTTGACAGAAACAATTGTGGCAGTGGCAACCAGCGCCGTGCGAGAAGCTCCCAATGGTAGAGACTTCTTGCAACAGGTAGAAACGGAGTTGGGCTTGAGCGTTGACTTGATTTCCGGTCAAGAGGAAGCAAGGCGCATTTACCTGGGTGTGCTGTCGGGGATGGAATTCAACAACCAGCCCCACATCATCATCGACATCGGTGGCGGCTCCACCGAGTTAATTTTAGGGGATAGTCATCAGCCGCGTTCCCTCAGCAGTACCAAAGTTGGCGCGGTGCGACTCACCGCCGAATATGTCACCACTGACCCCGTTAGTAACGCCGAGTTTCAGTACCTGCAAGCCTACGTGCGCGGGATGCTGGAGCGACCGATTGAGGAGTTGCTGACACACGTACAGCTGCACGAGTTTCCGCGTCTGGTGGGAACTTCCGGCACGATTGAATCACTAGCGACGATCCACGCGCGAGAAAAGTTGGGCATAGTACCCTCGCCACTTAGCGGCTACCAGCTCAGCCTCAAAGACCTGCAGGATTTGGTCAATCGCTTGCGGAAGTTGAGTAATTCAGAACGGGCTGCGATTCCAGGAATGTCAGACAAAAGGTCTGAAATTATCCTGGCTGGGGCAGTGATTTTACTTGAAGCGATGACACAGTTGGGGGTGGAGGCGGTGACCGTATGTGAGCGATCGCTCCGAGAAGGAGTGATTGTTGACTGGATGCTTACTCACGGCTTAATTGAAGATCGGCTGCGCTACCAGAGTTCAGTGCGCCAGCGGAGTGTGCTCAACACGGCTCAGAAATACCAGATCAACCTAGAACACAGTGAGCGTGTCGCCGCCTTTGCCATCAGCCTTTTTGACCAAACTCAAGCGTTACTCCACACCTGGGAACCAGCACAACGGCAACTGCTCTGGGCTGCCGCCATCTTGCACAACTGTGGTCATTATGTCAGTCATTCCGCCCATCACCAGCACTCTTACTACCTAATTCGCCATGGTGATTTACTGGGGTATACGGAAACCGAGATTGAAGTCATTGCTAACTTAGCCCGCTACCACCGCAGGAGCGCTCCCAAGAAAAAGCATGAAAACTACCGCAACCTGCCCAGCAAAAAGTACCGCCAGATGGTCAACCAGCTCAGTGCCTTGTTGCGATTGGCTGTTGCCCTCGATCGGCGGCAGATTGGTGCGATTCATGGAGTGCGCTGCGAGTACTACCCAGATGCCCAGGAACTCCACTTGCAGCTACAGGCATCCCAGCCCAATGATGACTGCGCCCTGGAACTCTGGAGTTTGGATTATAAAAAAGGAGTATTCGAGGCGGAATATGGGGTTAAGTTGGTAGCAACTCTCAAAAGCGCACCGATTAAAGTATAGCTAATTGCGCAGGCTTTGATACCGATAGAACGCATAGGTATCAAACAGCGCACCGACGAGGCTGCAAGTCAGGCCAATCACTACAAGTCCTTGGAAGGGATTTCCGCTCCCAAAGGTAGCTAAAAAATGCAATATGTGTTCAGCTATCGACTCAGCGATCCCTTCCGGGCCAGGAATGTAACCGATTAGAGACAGACTGACCAATACCCCACCTACTAACAAGATGGGAGCGACAAAGCTGAAAACAATTGCCAGCAGCAGAGAGCAGAGAAAATTAGGCACAATACTCATGCAGCGGAGTGTCCCTTGGTCAACTTGACCATAGACGATTCAAGACGTTTTCCACTTTCCACAATAAGGGCGGATAGCGCTTCAGGGGTCAAAATGACAAGAATCTTAAATCTTTATAAAATTTCTGGTTATGACTCTACTCTCCCCCATTCGCCTTTTGCCCTGTAAATTAGGTATTCTTAACCCAGGTGTAGAGTTAGCTTTACCGCATTGAGTCAAACTACGAAGAGTTCAAGCTTTGGGGTATGGAGTCAGCGGTTGCTGTCGGCGATTTTACTGGGTGGACAAGTGGTAATTCACCTGTTCAGAGTCAAGATCCACCGGCGCAACACCATCGACCAGATGGTAGCAGTTGGCCCTGAGTCAGTGATAATTGCCCTGGTGACGGCTATTTTTGTGGGCATGGTATTCACCATTCAAGTGGCGCGGGAGTTTATCAACTTTGGTGCTAGCAACGCTGTGGGCGGGGTGCTGGCGATCGCCTTGACACGAGAACTCGCGCCAGTTCTCACGGGGGTGGTTCTGGCAGGGCGAGTCGGCTCTGCGTTCGCGGCGGAAATCGGAACTATGAAGGTGTCAGAGCAGATTGATGCGCTCTATATACTCAAAACCGACCCGATTGATTATCTGGTGACTCCGCGTTTAATTGCTTGCTGCTTGATGATGCCAATTTTGACGCTCCTGTTTCTGATTACAGGTATGTTTGGGGGATTGCTAGTTGCCACCAATTTATACAACCTCTCCGAAACCGTGTTTCTCGATTCAGCCCGCAATTTTATCAGAGTCTGGGATATCTGTAGCGCTATGATTAAAGCCTCTTGCTTTGGGGCTTTGATTGCTGTGATCGGTTGCAGCTGGGGCTTAACGACAAGGGGGGGAGCCAAGGGAGTGGGGCAATCCACGACGGCTGCCGTGGTGACGGCGTTGCTGGTGATATTTGTTACTAATTTTTTCTTGTCTTGGGTGATGTTTCAGGGGAGTGGCAGTGCAGTGCTTCAAGGGATCTAATCGCTTCAGCTTTTAGAATAGGATTAATATTTACTGATATATAGCAGGAGTTGAGACTGTGACCACTTCCATAGCGCCCGACTCGGCATCAACCGTTCAACTCGCGCCTAGTTACAAGCTGCCTTTAGTGTTGGTGATTACTGCGATTCCAGTGCTGCTGGTGCAACCTTGGGTGGGAGGTGCGATCGCACTTTTTGGCTTGTTTCTCATGTTCCAAGCCGCAACGTTGCGTCTGCAATTTAGTGAAAGCGCCTTAGATATTTACAGAGGCGAAACATTAATTCGGCGCTTTCCCTACCAAGAATGGCTTCATTGGCAGATTTTCTGGAGTGCAGTTCCGATTCTGTTTTACTTCAAAGAAGTCAATAGTATTCACTTCTTGCCGATTCTGTTTGACCCCAAGACACTAAAAACCTGCTTAGAACAACGCTGCCCTACTGCCCAACAATAGCGGACGCGAGTGCTTGCCTCAATCGCAATAAGTCAAGATATGCACTACTTTTTATGAATTCAGACGAACCCCAAACCCCAGAACCAGCTGTTGAGTCGTCGGTGGAGCAAGAATTGCCAAGTCCTAATGATGAGCCAGTAGCTGACTCAGGTGTTGAGCTATTACTCGAGCCAGAATTGCCAAGTTCTACGAATGAGCAAGTGGAAGACTCAGCCCTAAAGTGGTTAACTGAGCAATACCCGCAAAGTTCTACCGTTGAGCCAGTGGCAGAGCTAGACAGTGATAGGGGAGAGTTGGAAGCGGCGCAACGAGTGGCGGATTTGCAACTTCAGGAACAGGTTCTCAGACAAGAGATAGCTACCCTGCAAGCCTCTCACAAACTGCTTTGTGAGCAAGTCGGTCAAACCCAAACGACTTTGGCACGCTTGGTGCCAGAAGCTCTTTCTCAGCTGGAACAACGCAAACAGTCGCTGCAAATCGCTGTGGAACAGCTCGAACGTCGTCAGGAACGCATCCGGGCGGAGATGCGAACTACTTTTGCTGGGTCCTCCCAAGAACTGGCGATTCGTGTGCAAGGCTTTAAAGACTATCTCACCGGGAGCTTACAGGATTTGGCAGCGGCGGCAGAGCAACTGGAACTGGTGCCAAAGGCAAAACCAGCAATGGAATTGCCAGTAGTCAAAGAGTCGAAGTCAGACCAAAAGCCGTCGTCAACGTCGCAGTTTGCCGAACAGCGGTTTGAATCGAACACGAAGCAAATTCGCCGCTTAATCGACCAATACCGCTCCAAGCCGGACTACTACGGTCCACCCTGGCAACTGCGCCGCACGTTTGAACCAGTTCACGCTGAGCGAGTGTCCAACTGGTTTTTCACCCAAGGGGGGCGCGGCGCTTTGCGGACGATGGGCAGCCGCTTGCAAAATATCCTGATTGGCTCGGCAATCATCTCGGTGTTATACACGCTGCACGGCGATCGCCTCCGCGCCCTGGTGTTAGCAAATACGCCCGAACGTCTGGGAGAATGGCGCAGAGGATTGCAGGACTGCTTGGGAATTTCTCGCGGCGATTTCGGCCCAGAGCGCGGTGTGGTCTTGTTTGAAACACCTGAAGCTGTGGCGCTCAAAGCTGAGCGACTCGTTAAAGCAAATCAGCTACCACTGATTTTAGTTGACGATTCCGAAGACAAAATCAGTCTGTCACTGCTGCAATTCCCCCAGTGGCTAGCCTTTGCCCCTGACCCCCAAATGTCGAGAGATTATGACTTTTAAGGCCAAAAGACAGATTGTAACTCCTGCTTGATCCAAAAATATGGCTATGCGGTTGATTTTTTGTGGTGCAATTTTGCTCGTGGCTTACCTACTGGGTTCGATTCCCACTGGATACATGGCAGGGCGGCTGTTAAAAGGCATTGATATTCGTGAATGTGGATCGGGTTCAACAGGGGCGACCAATGTGCTCAGAACGCTAGGAAAAGGTCCAGCGCTGTTGGTTTTACTTGTGGATACGTTGAAAGGGGTATTGGCGATCGCACTTGTTCCGTGGGTGTTAACCCAAGCCTTCTTGGGCAACATTGTCCCCCCACCAGTGAATCCTGACCTCTGGCTTCCTTGGATGGTGGCAATGGCAGGGTTATTAGTCTTACTAGGACACAGTAAATCAATCTGGCTGGGCTTTACTGGTGGCAAATCGGTGGCGACAAGCTTAGGCGTATTGTTAGCAATGTGTCTTCAGGTGGGTTTGGGAACACTTGGGGTGTTTGCCGTCGTGCTGGCACTATCGCGGATTGTGTCCCTCAGTTCCATTGCTGGGGCGATCGCGGTTTGGGTCCTGATGCTGCTTCTGCATCAGCCGCTGCCCTACCAGTTGTTTGCAGTCGCCGGTGGTCTGTATGTCATTTGGCGACACCGCAGCAACATCCAGCGCTTACTCGCCGGTACAGAGCCGCGACTGGGGCAGAAATTACCGTCAGAACCCGAACCTACAACCGCTATATACGAGCAATCGTAAACTTGACAACGTCGAATGGTGTTAGCGCAGTCATGGTGCCATTGCTCGTATCCACGCTGTACACTGAATGGAAGCGTAATATATTTGCAGTATGGCTAGAGCCATGATAGAGTTCCTTAGATGAGCTGTATCTAAAGAAACTTGGGAATGGACTACGAATTACGGATTGTTGTAGAGAAGGTGTCTGTCAGTTCTCAAGAGGTCATCAACAGGGACACTCTTAAAGTCTACGACATCAAAGCTCCTGAATCAATCTTAGAATTAGGTCTACGTCACGCAGAACAAATCTCTCTGTTAGAAAAAGTGCAGAATTCCGTGTTAGCTGCACAATCAAAATTAATCGACCCTGGCTATGACGTTTGTTTAAAGTGTGGACAGAAGCTCAATAAAATTGGCTACACCCAATCTAACTTTCATGCTGTCTTTACTGACCACAAAGTCGCGCTCCAGAAACATAAATGTCGTAATCCTGAATGTGATTGGCAAAGCGCTCCCACCACGACCTCCATCTTCGGTACCTCCACTCGTAAGGATTCAGGTGATCCAAACCCTTACTAGACAAGGGTTTCAGCTCTGGAGATTAAGGCTAAATTGTTAGTTGTTCTCAATAAACAACGAAAAATCAGCGTTTCAGCAATCGCTATTGAT
Organism: uncultured bacterium; assembly: GCA_964250845.1. Taxonomy (GTDB): domain Bacteria; phylum Cyanobacteriota; class Cyanobacteriia; order Cyanobacteriales; family Chroococcidiopsidaceae; genus CAXUIG01. The sequence continues at coordinate 51,637 of CAXUIG010000006.1, forward strand.
AATAAGAATAATCGAGATTTTCGTCGAAAGCATTGCCGGAAAAGCATTTGAGACATTTCCAGATGACCTGAATCCTTACCTCCACTCATCCTGATTTAGCCAAATTGCAATGTGAACAAGGGGCAATGTAT
>CAXUIG010000007.1:0-51121 GCA_964250845.1 uncultured bacterium
ATTTGCTGAGGTATCCAAGCCTTCTCTAATTCCTCAAACCTGAATCCTTACAAAGCTGGTTGTAATGGCGTGAATATTGAGCTGAGTTTTTGGAAAATCAGTAAAGGATCTTGCTTAACTTTTTGGCCTAAACTAGGAGAAAACACAGTTATACAAACAGTGGCAGGCGTAGAAATGCCAACTCTAACTGAGTCGGAGTTAGAAACCCTTTTAAACCGATTCCCCTTTATTAGAGAAACCTATCCAAGAATATCGGCATTAAAACATGACCCTATACCTCTTCTATGGTCAAAAAAAGATTTGTGATTTTTCTCAATAATTATGACGGCTCATAATACAAAACTATTTTTATTTTTACTCTCGTGCCCAGCATTTGTCCAGAATCTTATTGATAATTTTCTTTTCACCCAGACAAACATATTGAAAATAGGCCAAATTTTACCCTGAGCGGCGATTAGCTTCACCGGGTGGAGAAAACTTAAGCCAGATTCTCTCGAATGCTCACGATTGCTGGGTTGGCCCAATTGGTCTTAGTAGAGCTGAATCAGCCACGAGAAAAGCCCTGACCTTTAGGTCAGGGCAATACCATTCGGGATCAAAGTCTCCGTCCGCGTGATGTGTACAACGCCAGTTTAAGTCACGAATTCAGGATGATTTATCCCTACTTTGGCTCTCTTGGAGTTTCTAACGTAAGACTTCTTCCATCTGTTTTGTTCCTTCTTCAGTCCGGGGGAAGGAATACCAGGTTGCTGTCTTATCAGGGGAACGTCTGTCCAAGTAAATAGTTACATGTTTATACTGATGCAGGCCGGTTTTATCAAGTAAACAAGCATTATTACCCAGGCATCGGCACAGTTCTTAATGCCACTGACTCAGTAGAGCAACAGGAATTCTGGAGTCGATGGCGATCGCACCCTGAAAATGTAGAATATAGCGACCAGGCGCAAGACCGAGGAAAAACATTTTCATGGCATGGTCGAGAACTACTTCAAGACTGGTAACTATCGGATAGATTCTGAAGATGAAGAAAGCGCGATCGCAGCGCCTTTCTGGCAAAGTGTCCAAGCTATACTACCCCGCATCAGTGCCCCGCTACTAATTGAGTCGGCTGTTTGGCACGAAGTTGGCTGTTAGTCCAGCTTGGAGCAAAGCCGACACTTTTCCTGATCGGGACGTGCCATCACGCACCTCGAATGGGGACAAGTAACTCATCCACCCACTGCTGGTTCGCTTCGGATAGTTTTGGCGGGGGGACGGGCTGATGATAATCAATGCGGACATGGTAGCTGCCGCGATCATAAACACCTAGCACAACGGCTTGTAAATCGACTGCTAATTCTGGATCGTCGGGTTTGAGGGGTAACGGGAAGCTGGGAATTGGCTCTCTCAATTGAAATTCATACAGGTCTGCCATGGGACGGGTAGTGGCTCGACTCACCACAATGCGATAGTCGCTCGTTTCCTCTACTCCAATCATGGGCATGGGTGCATTTTCTCGGAGTAAATCGATTTCAACCAGGTGAGATGAACTCCCTAGTAACCGCTGCCGCTTCTTCTCATAGGCAGTTCGCCCTTCACCTTTGCGCTTATTCTTGGGCGATAGCACTTCAATCACGGTAATCACCTGATGAGTGCCTACCTCCCGTACTTCTAAATAACGCTCTTTGACTTCGACTGGCATGGGGAGTTGGATTTGTTTGGGACGAGTTTGTGTGGCGATCGCCGTAGGTTGCGCTACAGGAGTTTTTGAGGCTGTCAGCACGATCGCATCGGGAATTCCCACTAGCAATTCAGGATTGTCGTCATCCAAATAGGTACGGGTTTCGACCGCGACATAATATTTGGGTTGCAGATAGGGGGTGAGCGCATCCGAAAGTGCCACAATCAAGCGGTTGTGAAACTCGTGCCACAGCGCAGGCAATTCTAGGTAGGGGTTCATGCCGGGGAAAGGGGATGGCATCCCTGAAACTCCCATAGTGCAAGGAGCTGAGTTTAGTATACCCTAACCGCTGTGAATCTAGTCGTAGTTTAGTCGTATATTAAGATATTGTTCAAATATGGTAGTGATATGGAAGTAGTGGTGAGGCTCAAATCCTTTCCAGATCTGGATTATAGCCATGAATGAAGTACCAAATCGCCCCGATATGATTGTTCAGCTTTTTGGAAAATGATAGGCTTTCTCTCACCAGTCGAGAAACCCGCTGCTGGCGTTGGTATTATTCAATCGTTCAATATGATTAGTTAGACCTGCCATCAGAAAAGCACCAACCTAAAGGCCAGGGCAATACCATTCGGGTGTGTCTGGAGTCCGCGTAATGGTTTACTTTGCTAGTTTAGGTCACCTGCTCTGGTTTCCTTGGATCTTCTGTAGCATGGCCTCTTCCCCTATCCTGATACTTTCCTCATCTAGGGGCGGCGGATACCACTTAACATCAGGGCTTCTCTCACCACTTTCCCTGCGTAGTACACTTGGCGGGTGCCCCAGATGGTGGGCCGAGGCACTCCGGTCAATTAAAACTCAGATGGTTCAACATGGAAGACTCTTAAGGGTTTTAGCCAGCCAGCGGAATTACAATAGACGCCCAAGTAGATTTCTTGGCGAAACGGTTTGTCCTTTGTTGAGCCAGGTCGCGGTGGGAAAGTTCCCCGTAGACACAGGCGATCGCCCCGCCGCTGAACACTTGCAAGTAGCGGGGTGTAGAACTAACGGCTAGAACCCTTTCAAGTAGTCAGATTTAGAATGCCAGGACCCGGACTTGAACCGGGGACACGAGGATTTTCAGTCCTCTGCTCTACCAACTGAGCTATCCCGGCAGGCAACCTTTTTGTATAGCGCTTAACTAAGGTAGCAAATCCAGAAGGTGTTGGCAAGTAGGTTTTTAAAAAAATTTAGGCAGTTTTCAGGGTGAGGCTAACAAAGGTAGAGAAGTAGGCTTATAGCACAAACTGGAAGCATAATATATGTAATAAAAAATTTGTGGCAACAGAACCGTCAAAACTGTCGGTCTGAACTATTATGGTTTTGGACTGTTAAACCCCACATGGTAGCAATTTGGCCTACCTAGACCGATCACTGCCATGAATAGTACACGTTTGCACAGGTTTTTAACCGGCCCAATTGCCAAAACATCCGCTCCTGGCGACAACCGTGCCTCTGCGTCTTTTGTGTTTTGGCTGAGTCTCAGCCTAACATTTGCAGCATTTTACGGCATTCTAGGGCTACACAAAGCCTTCAGAACTGAGTACATCGTGGCGAAGGATGCGCGGGAGTATGTGTTTTGGATGCAGCGGTTTGTCGATCCAGAATTACTGCCGCACGATTTGATTGCAGATTATTTTAAATCCGTTACGCCATCTGGATATGCCGCTGTTTACCACCTAATGGCCAGTCTAGGCACCAGTCCACTTTTGCTCAGTAAAATCTTGCCAATAGTGCTGGGACTGATTACCACCGGCTACTGTTTTTACGTCTGCATCCAGCTGTTGCCGGTGCCAGCTGCCGGATTTATCGCTACCTTGCTGCTCAATCAAAGTCTCTGGTTCAAGGATGACTTAGCCTCCGCCACCCCAAGAGCTTTTGTGTATCCACTGTTTCTGGCGTTTTTGTACTATTTGTTGCGTTGCTCCTTGTTACCTTGTCTTGTAGCGATCGCTCTCGAGGGATTGTTTTATCCGCTGCTTGTATTTATTTCAGCAGGAATCTTGTTCGTGCGGTTGTGGGATTGGCAACGTTGGCCACCCCATCTGGAGCAGAATCGGAATAATTATTTTTTGTGTGCAGCCGGACTGGGAATGGCCTTTCTGGTGATGTTGCCCTATGCTCTGGCCTCGTCTGAATTTGGTCCGATTGTTAACGCGACCCAAGCCAGGGCAATGCCAGAGTTATGGCCAGGAGGTAGGCACCCTTTTTTTAACAACAATCCTTGGAGGTTTTGGCTGATTGGAGAACACAGTGGCGTACTGCCACCGTTATTACCTCCCCTGATTTGGATTGGGTTGTTGTTGCCAGTGATACTGCGAAATCCGTCCCGCTTTCCCTTGGTTAGACAGGTCAAGAGCACAGTCACAGTCTTACCTCAAATCGTGGTGGTATCCTTGGGTCTGTTTTTAGCCGCTCATGCCCTGCTGCTAAAGCTCTTTTTTCCCAGCCGATACATGGGGCATAGTCTGCGAGTTGTGATGGCGCTTGCGGCGGGGATAGTGCTGAGTGTGATATTGGATGCGGTTTTGCACACTTGTGAAAAACTGGGCAAATCCCGCCTCCGGCGACGACAGTTCTGGGTACTGGCTTCAACATTACCGTTATGGGCTGCACTCTTTCTGTATCCCAACTTTTCAGCAGGCTTCCCAATGACGAATTTTCGGGTGTCTGGAGACTCAGCGTTGTATGAGTTCTTAAAGACGCAACCTAAAGACATTCTCATTGCCAGCTTGTCAGACGAGGCAAATAACATACCGACATTTGCCCAGAGGTCTATTTTAGTGAGCAGAGAATATGCACTTCCCTTCCATCTAGGCTACTATCGCCAAATTCGCCAACGGACAATAGATCTGATTCATGCTCAGTACAGTCAGGACTTAGCAGCAGCAAAACAGCTAATTCAGAAGTATGGGGTAGATTTCTGGCTGCTGGAGCGCAAAGCCTTTACACCTGAGTATTTGACCCACAATAATCCCCCCTGGCTTCAAAGTTTTCAGCCAGCCTTTACAGAGGCTCTAGCAAATCTAGAGCAGGGAACTACACCGGCGTTGGCACTCATGGAGCGCTGTTCTGTATTTGAGACCAAGAGCTTGGTCGTCCTGCAGGCAGATTGTATTGCGAAAAACTAACTACCGTTGGAGCGTTCAAGTATGAAACGGCACAGCGGCTAGGGGCAGGAACGTGAAGAGGAACCAAGTCCAAGACCACCTTGGTCTAATCTTCAGGGTAGACTCTGGTTCTGCTAACAGCGCTTCTATTCTCTCCTCTAACCGATTTTGAGGGGCAACAGAGCTGAACGCAGCACAGAAGCTTTCAGACGGCATCGAACTCCCAGCGCTAACTACCATTAGCAGAGATTCCGCCAACAGTAGGGGGTCTACCCGTTGAGCCGCCCAACGGTCAGCACGGAGTTCCCGCAGGCTCAAGAGTTCTTGCCACAGGGCTTCTGTATTCGGTAACCAGGTAGTGCAAGAGCGGAGCCAGCCAAGCCAGAAAAACCAGAACGTGTCCCTGTAATAGTAATGCGCTTGCTCATGGGCGATGACAGCATCAACATGAGCTGGCTCGAGTGTGTTCAAAAGTCCCTGACTGACTACCAATTCCGGCTGCCAAAAACCAATTAAGGCAGCAAACGGAACGGGTGTGTCGAGAACGCGGCCTAGTCTATCTTTAAAGACGAGTGGAGGATAGGTGCGGGCCTGTCGCAGCGATCGCCATCCCTGCAAACCTAGTTGGATGCATTTTACTCCTGCCAACCCTAAAAAGCTAATAGCAAGCAAGTAGCTGAACCATCCGGCAGAAAGCCCGATCATTCGTCCCTGCGGTCCCATGCAAAGCACGGCTAACGCCGTCATCATCAATAACAGGGGAGGGAACAGAAATAACGATAGAGATTGTGAACAGCGGTCTGTCCAACTTTCTGCTGAGTATGAGCAGCGTAATCGTAAAAATAAAGCCAATCCCAATGATGCCATAATCATGAGCAGATGCATAGCTACTTCTCCTCCCTCGCTCGGCGCGCGGCTTGAATCCTTTGGGCGATCGCTTCTAATTGGTCTAAGCTTGCAGAGTCAAGACTATCTGCGAAGGCGGCTACTACATCGGGGTTGCTTACTGCCAGAAATCGGTGCAACTGCTCGTGAGCCTTTAGTACCTGCGCCTGCTGCCGAGAAACTAAGGGACGCCAACAGAATGTACGCTCTTTCTTATCACAGGCCAACCAACCTTTTTCAGTGAGGCGACGTAGCACCGTGGTTACTGAGGTATAGGCTAACTCCCGCACTGGGTCAGCCAAAATGCGTTGATGCACATCCTTGACTGTGGCTTCACCAAGTTCCCAGATAATGTTCAAAATCTCTGTCTCCAAGGGACCGAGGGAGAGTTGTTTAGGATGGTAATTGGGTAGAGGAGTCATAACACCATAGTGTGCTTTCTAAAACAGGTTACACCCAAAAATTGAAACGTGAGCTGCTGGGGGCGAAGTTTGACAGCGTGTCTTTTGACGCAGGCAACAACTCAAATCAAAATCATGGGGGGCATCTGTGAACAGTGCAAGTCTTGAGAAGAGGAGAAATTAATTGAAACGGTTACCTACCCCAGAACTATGCTAGACCTACTGCTGATCATGGCACTAGGTTTCCTGGGAAGCTTTGGTCACTGCGTTGGGATGTGTGGCCCCCTGACGGTGGCGTTCTCGCTCTCCCAACGGCAACAGACCACTCAGCGTTGGCGTCAGCAACTCTATTTTCACGGGCTGCTGAACTTGGGGCGGATAGTGAGTTACGCCCTGGTTGGTGCTGGCATTGGCGGGCTGGGTTCCGTCTTGATTGCCAGTGGACAGATGGCTGGGATAGGCAGTGTCCTACGCCAGTGGATTGCAATTCTTACAGGTGTCTTGCTGGTCTGGTTTGGCCTTGTGCAGATTAAACCAGAATTCCTGCCCCGTCTCCCAGTGCTACACCCACTGACACAGGGCAGCTGGCATCAGCGCCTAAGTGCCGCGATGGTTAAGCTTTCGCTGCAAAAGGGCTGGTGGACGCCTGCCCTTTTGGGTATGGTTTGGGGTTTAATTCCCTGTGGGTTCCTATATGCTGCTCAGCTCAAGGCAGCCCAAACCGGCAACGTCTGGATGGGGGCGGCAACGATGCTGGCTTTTGGACTGGGAACGATGCCAACCATGCTCGGCGTTGGGATCTCGGCGTCTAGATTGAGTGCTGACCGGCGCAGCCAGCTGTTTAGGATCGGAGGCTGGGTAACACTGACCATTGGGCTACTCACGCTCCTGCGTACTGGCGATATGGTGGACTACACAGGCCATGCCGCACTGATATTTCTGATCCTGGCGCTGATTGCCCGTCCCATTAGCCGATTGTGGCCGCACCCCTTGCGTTACCGACGCGCCTTAGGAGTTGGAGCGTTTGTGCTGGCAATGGCTCACACCAGTCATATGCTCGACCACACGCTGAACTGGAACCTTGATGCTTTTTCCTTCATGCTGCCGGTGTATCAGCTGGGTATGGGAACAGGTGCCTTAGCACTGGTGTTGATGACCCCAGCTGCTCTTACCAGTTTTGACCTCTTGCAGAAGGCATTGGGAAAGCGGTGGCGACAAATTCATCTACTGGGCGTTCCGGCTTTACTACTAGCTGGCATTCATACAGTGCTGATTGGTTCGCATTATCTCGGGGAAATGCAATGGACTTGGGGGAATGAATTCCGCAGCGTGATAGTGGGAATCATTGTTATTGTGGTGTTGCTGGCGCGATCGCGGCTTTTTTGGTCACTTGTGTTGCTAGAAAAGTTCTATGTTCCACCTAACTCCAGGTAAGGAAGACACCCGATGTAGATTCCAGGGATCTGGAGCCAAGGTAACACCTGCGAACTAAAACCCGATGCCTATATTTGTTTATAGGTTTTGGAACTATAACGGGTGAAGTGATGCGCGTATTAGTTATAGAAGATGAACCGGGCATTGCTCAGTTCGTGTGTCAGGGGCTGAGTGAGGCGGGATATTCTGTGGATATGGCCTTCGATGGCGAAGAGGGCCTGAATTATGCTAGCTCAGCTGAGTACGATGTGATTGTGCTGGACATCTTGCTACCGAAGATAAATGGCCTACTCTTGTTGGAGAAACTGCGATCGCGGGGCATTAAGGCACCTGTTCTACTCCTCACTGCCCTCGATGCAGTGGAAGACCGGGTAAAAGGCTTGAATGCTGGCGCTGATGACTACTTGGTCAAACCCTTCGCCTTCTCCGAATTGCTGGCCCGCATCCGGGCTTTGCTGCGCCGTCCACCCCTGCAAGCAGACACCATCCTGCGCGTAGGTGATCTGGAGATGGACACCGCCCGATGGGAGGTGCGCCGGGCTGGACGCCTGATTGAACTTAGCCAACGCGAGTTTGCGCTCTTGGAATACCTAATGCGCCACCCCTGTCAGGTACTCACCCGCACCCAGATTGCCGAGCACGTCTGGAACTTTGATTTTTTCAACGAGTCCAATGTGGTCGATGTCTATATCGGCTATCTACGGCGTAAGTTGGACCGAGGGTTCAACCGCTCAGTGATCCACACCTTGCGAGGCGTAGGTTACCGGCTAAACAGTGAGATGGAAGATGCGTAGCCTGCGGCGACAAGGCTGGGGAACCCTACGGACGCGCTTGACACTCTGGTACGTGCTGCTACTGGGACTGACCCTGCTCATCTTCAGCGGCTACTTATACCTTCAACTAGAGCGTAGCCTGCTAGCCCAAACGGACGTTGCATTGCAATTAGCATCCGCCCAGGCCGTCGCTAACTTGGAAGATGAAGATGGAAACCAACCTGGTGCTTTTCCGAACACGGAGAACTATCAGTATACGGCACGTCGCTTGAGCGAGGCGGGCTTGGCTGTACGCCTCATCAGCCCAAATGGAAAGATATTAGATGGCTTCGGCAGATACAGGGATTTGCCTACCTGGGTACCGATAGCCCCTGGCTATAAAACGCTGACAGCAGGGAAGACCCACTGGCGCATTTATAGCCAACAAATTAAAGAGTACAATCGCCCTATTGTTAGCTGGTTACAGGTAGCGCAATCCCTATCGTTAATCCAAAAGACCTTGGAAAGCTTATGTATACAAATTTTTCTGGGTCTGCCTCTGGTATTGTTTATGGCAGGGCTAGGCGGGCTTTTCTTGGCCAATCGGGCTTTACGTCCCATCGACCGGATCACCCACACTGCACAGGCTATCAGCGCCAACGATCTGGGCCGACGCATCAAGTACCAAGGGTCAGCCGACGAAGTGGGACGGTTGGCCATCACCTTCGACCGGATGCTGGACCGCCTCCAAGACGCTTTTGAGCGAGAACGACGTTTCACCGCCGATGCTTCCCACGAGTTGCGCACGCCACTGACTGTGATCAAAGGACGCATCAGTGTCACCTTGAGTCGGTCACGTACTCCTGTAGACTATGATAACACGCTGCGAGCCTTAGAGCACGAGGTAGACCGGCTTATCCGTCTAAGCACCGATCTGCTGTTTCTAGCTCGACTGGATCAGGGGAAACTAAGCTCTTCACCGTCAGCCCTGGTTCTCACTGACTTGTTGGAAACGATCCTAGAGCAAGTACAACCACTAGCACAGACGCGGAACATCACCCTGAGCTGGGATATTCCATCAGGTTTATTGATCTACGGTGACCTAGACTACCTGATCCAGCTGTTTTTGAATCTGTTGGACAACGCGATCAAATACACACCGATGGGGGGCCGAGTAACGCTGCAGGCAGAAGGTAAGGGAGCCGACGACGACGACGACGACGACGACGACGACGACGACGACGACGACACCGAGGTATGGGTGGCGGTTAGTGATACCGGACCGGGCATTCCACCAGAGAGTTTGCCCCACCTATTCGAGCGCTTTTACCGCGTGGATGCTGCTCGCTCCCGTAGTACAGGCGGTTCTGGGCTGGGACTGGCGATCGCTTGGGAGATTGCTCGCGCTCATGGGGGCACTTTGTCAGTCCAGAGCAAGCTTGGTGGCTCCACTTTCACCGTACACCTCCCAATTCAGCCTTTGGGCGAGACATTTACTGTCAACCACTGACAAATGCTATCCCACTCTCAATGTCCAAATATTGCTCCAAAGCTAGCTCATCCCAAACATCAAACGCTTTGGCGATCTCCTTGAGGCAATAATCAGAACTAGAAACAAGATATTTGGCGGCATCCAACGTCCTGCTGAAACTACTGTAAACGCCTGAATGTAGCCTATAAGTCTGGATACCACTTAAACCTTCAAGCAAGCGCCCAATACACTTGGTTGTTCGCGTGGGCACACCGTTAACCCGTGAGATGATATGAGCAAACACGTAGAACTCTCGCGAAAGGCAGTCCTCCGTGCGTTGTAAAAAGCATCCCTTGGGTAAGTCCTGCTCATCAATGCCAACATACTCAGGCAGTATGGTTTGCTCCAAGCTTCTTCCTAATATCTCTGCCATCATTTCGATATGTTTGCATGGCTGCTTGGGCAGTGGGGAGAATTGGAAGGCTTGACAAGTGCAGCAGAACCTGGGTTCAAGTGAGACTGTATATTGCGCGCCAGTCTCTAGGTTCGTGACCACAGCCAGACCATTCTTGAACTGGAAATGGTAGCCGGTGAAGAGCGATCGCTTGAGGAATTGCGAGCAGACACCGCCAGCCTGGTTGACGTAGCTGACCCAAGGGCAGCGATTGTGTGCAGCTACCCCGCACTTGCGGATGAATCTAGCCGCGCCTTCTAAGATGCAGGCTACGGCTTTGATCAGGTCGTTTGTTGGCTTGAGGATGAGCGCGGGGATGGCTTTCTTTTCTGGTGCAATTGCTTTGACCTGGCGCTCCAGGTGTTGGGCTAGCTTGGCGGAGGCGCGGGTGACTTCGTCTACTGGCTGTGCCATGATTGAAAAACTCCTGTTTAGGGGTAAGCGATCGTTGCAACTTTCCTAGGGCTGGGCGGTCGCTTTTTGATATGTTTATCTTACTAGTCAACTAGTTGGGTGTCAACCAGTTGACTGTGAAATTATGTGACTAGTAGATTGTTGATATCTTTAATCAAGAAGGTTGGAATATGGGAAATAAAGTTATAGAGATGAGAGTGACTATTAGTCTTGAGCCTTTCTGGACAGAAGACCTAACAAACGACAAGGTCGCTAAGGCTATTGGTGTGAACCCCAATAGCATCAGTAATTTGAGGAAGGGAACAGTTGATCGGTGCAAGCTAGAGACTCTAGTGAAGCTCAAGGATTTTTTTTCGGAGAGAACTGGCAAGCATCTGATGCTTGAAGACTTTTTAAGGGTCGAGGGATAGTAATGATTACTATTCCAGGCATCTACTTTTGTTTGACAGCATGCTTATTTATATAAAGCTTTCAGATTAAGCGCCCTGTCTCTACAAGCATTTCTACTGAGTAGTGCTTTACGGGCTAAGTCCTCATGGGAGTTTTTCATGGCAAGTTGCATCTGCTCCCAGTTGTGCGCTTGGGCGGCGTCATGCTCCGGTTGGGTTTGGACTACGGTCGTCCAACTGGAAAAATAAGAACATTCTTATCATTCTTTCACTGTCCTCATAATTTCCGACCGCATCCTGAAAGTAGTGAGACTCATCACTCTACAAAACCAGAAATGAGGCAGAAGAGATAACAATGGAAATCGACAAGCGGATTGTGGGATTTGCAGGTGCCGTCGCCTTGATTACTGGGATGACTACGAATACTAACCGAGTTCCAACCTCGGTCAGCCAGGTAGGAGAGTACGGCGAAAATATCTATGAGGCGGCACAGGCGAACAACTGGACACAGGCTACTGCCAAACTCACGGCGCTCAAGGATGCAGCCAAAAGACTAGACAATGAGAGCAGGATTAATGAAAATCCGAACGAAGATAAACTTGACGGAGCGATCGCTGCCCTTGACAACTCTGTGCCAGCAAAAAACCAGCTGGCAACAATGCGTGAGGCTAATGGAGTGACGCTGCTCGCCGCCAACCTGTCCCAGCCGTTCAATCCACAAGTGCCGGTATCATTAGTTAAGCTTGACTATTACGGTCGCCAGTTAGAGATTGGAGCGGCGACGAAGGACATGACCCAGCTCCAAGAGACGGCTAAAGACATTAGTCAAACCTGGAATGCATTACGCCCTGCCGTCGAGTCTCACGGCGGCTCTGCTCAAGCGCATAAATTCGACACTCTGGTAACGCAGGTCAAGGCGGCTTCGTCAGCTACTCAGTATAATCGTCTCGCCACTCCTGTACTAAATCAAGTGGACAATCTCGAAAAGGTCTTCAGCCATTAAAGATACCTAAAAGCTGTTGAGAATGAACTGCACAAATTAGTACCGCAGTTGCAGAACATAAAGCAGAATCAGACGCAATAGCTGAATTCATACAAGCCCAATCCACAATGGCAGTCAAAAAATTTATTGCGACACCAGTGCCAACAAAACTCCCTCTAGGGATTAGTTGTGTGTTATTACTCATACTTTCAGCTTGTCAAGCAAAGTCTTCTACTTCTGCCACCTCTTCTGAGTCTTCTCCTGCCCCGGTTCGCTTGCCCTTGGCCATCCTCACCGCTCTTCCCTTAGCTCTGTTTGGGGTAGTAATGGCTTTGTGGCTGACACACACGCCCCTGAACATTTCATCGTTTATGGGAATTATTTTGCTTGTAGGTCTGGTGGTCAAGAACGGCATCATTTTCCATTGGAGTACACAAACCGTTTGCGCTCGGAAGGCCAGTCTCTGGAAGCAGCACTAGTTGAGGCTGGTGAAGTCCGTCTACGACCCATCCTAATGACGACGCTGTGCGCGATCCTAGGCCTACTGCCCTTGGCCCTAGGTATAGGTGCGATTCTTCAGGTCTGCAAAAGCCATTGGCTCTAGCAGTCATTGGTGGTATTTCCCTCTCTGCAGTCTTCACACTGATTTTTGTGCCGGTTGTCTTCCGCACTCTGGAAAATCGCACTGCCAGAGCCAAAAATGTAGGACTTAGGCAAAAATAATATGTACTTTTTACTCAATACGCAATATTAAAAACCCGATAGCAACCATGACAAATAAACCAAACAAAAAACAATAATCCGCAATTGTTTCATATTTGTTGCTATTTTTTATGCGAAGTGAGGTATAAGACAACAAACAAGACAAAATAAAAAAAAGTGTATCACAACCAAGAATTTCATCTGCATACGTTTTTAGGTGGAAGCCAGTAACCTTAAAGAGTGTGATGACTGTTATGCACACACCGATCATCGTTGCAGATACTGGAAGTATATGGTCGGATAGCGCGTCACTTTTTTTTGGTTTGGTATTCATAAAGCCAGTCCGACTACAGCAGCGGGAACGCGAAGACAAATGAAGAACATAGCAATTTATGTTTAAAATTAATTATTTTAAACCATAGGCAATAAATGTTGTAATCATTTGTCAATTTCATGAAGTTTTTATGACTGATACTGCTCCGGTCGTATGGTTTACTACCAAGGCTGCAAACTTGAGACATGTTAATCAGCAACGCCTTAGTAGCAGCATTACCGAAAAGAAGCCAAGATATTTGCTATAGCCTGTTTAGGAACAGTGATACTGAATACAGACGAGTTGCCGTTGAGAGCTAAAAAAATGACCAGCTCACCACAGCTGGTCTAAAAGTTTCTCGTTGCGTTGTCTTCTCAATTGAAGGAAACCCGGATGTGCGTTGCGGCACCACGTCGGGCAATCTTTCTTTACAATATTGTAACCATAAAGACAGTTTTTTTTATATAAAGCTCAAAATATTTTTTTATTTGCCTGCCTGAGATATTCGTTTCCCCGCTGCGGCTGTCCCCAAAGGATGCGCTCTTGCTTATAGATGGCGATGCCCGGTTTGGCTCCCTTGGGCTTATAGACGTGCTTTGGTTCGGTATAGACAACCGACACTTGCTCACTTTGGCGGGAGCGACTGTAGTAGGCGGCAAGGTCAGCTGCGAGTTGCAAATCCGCTTCATCCGGCACAGCCCCAGGCTCCAGACGCATTAGCACATGGCTCCCTGGAATCTCTTGGGCGTGGAACCAGAGGTCGTAGTCCCCAGCTAGGCGAAAGGTCAATCGGTCATTCTGACGGTTGTTGCGACCGATTAACAGTTCAAAGCCGCTGGGGGTGAGATACTGGTAAGGGCTACTCGCCGAGTCGCCCGTACGGCTCGATGCCTCGGCAGAACTGCGACGACCGTATTCTGAATCTTCCATATAGCCCTGCCCAATCAGCTCCTCGCGGATTTCCTTGAGCGCTTCCAGGTCTTCTAATGTTTGGTACTTGTCGATCTGGGCAATGGCATCTTCCACCTGCTCTAAATACTCAATTTCCGCCTTCACCTCTGCTAGCAAAGGCTGAACAGCACTCCGAGCGCGTTTGAGCTTTTGGTGGCGCTTGTAAAGACTTTGAGCATTTTGGACGGCATTTTTCTCTGGCTCTAAGGATATCTTGACTGGTTTGCCGGTGTCGAAGTCGGGCAGATTAATTGACTTCATCCCCGGTTTCCAGTCTTGGAGGTGAGCCATCAGCAAGTCAGCCTGTTGCCGGTACTCGTCTGCCTGAGCGGATTGCTGCAAGCGTTCTTCAAAGGTGCGAGCTTTGAGCCGCAATTTTTCCAGCATACTGCTGAGTTTCTGACTCAGCTGATGCCGCAGAGTCGTGAATTCTTGTAGATTCAGTTGATCTGTATAGTAGCGGTTGAGTAAATCTTGTACCGTTGGGGCTGGCTCGACTCCGCCCCAGCCTAGTACCGTATATCCATCCGTTGTCCAACTGGGATGAAACTCAAATCGCTCTATAGCTTGCAGCCAATCCTGCCAACGACGAAATAGCTGTTGCCAATCGGATGCCTTTAGGGTATTGGTGGATTGATCGGGGTCCAGCTCACACGAAAGCACCATTGACCGCACCAGCGCCGGACTCAAGCCGCGATAGCTCTTCAGCAGACAGCGCCGCAACGCTTCTGGTACCAGGCTCACCCGTTCTTGCCAGCGCTCCTGGGATTCGCTCAGGGTGGGAACCGCACCAGTTAGTGCCGGTGGTGGTTCGTAGGGTTGTCCCGTTTGAATTGGACGGACGCTGGATTGTTGCTGACTGACTTGATGGGCGGCAGTGACAATAAGGTTAGCCGAGTCAGTCAGGATAACGTTACTATATTTGCCCATGATTTCGATGTACAGGTGCCAGAGGGCTGGTTCTCCTGGACGACGGGCAAACTGGAGATCCACAACGCGCTCCCAAGGAGCGACGGCAGCGCAAGATACCACTGCTAAACCACCCAGCTGGTGCAGCAGCTGTTGGCTGAAGGTAAATGTATCTGGTATCCGAGGTGGTGGATTACCAATGCAAATGTGAGCGGCTTGAGGATGCCACGAAATTTCCAGCCATCCCCGCGCTTTGAGCGTGCGCAATCCCACCGCGATCGTATAGCGATCGCGCTGATACACCTGTTCTGTACGCGCTGGCAGCCAGATGGTGCGTAGCTCGCTATAAGCGGCGGTTAGCGTAGTGAAGTCAACCGGTTGCAAAACAGTATTCTTTGGCGTCTTGTAGTTAAGCGTCTGTCTTCGCCTCTACCAATGGATGGATATCCATTGGTAAAAAACGATACCAACAAGGATATAAAACCTAAAAACCTGGTTTTTACGTGATTTTAGCGTTGTAAGTCAAAATTTTTGTCGATACCATGAAAAGTAATTTGAATGAAGCTTCTCACACCTCATTTTGCGTCAATTATCATGGACATTCAGCTAATCAACATCGGTTTCGGCAACATTGTGTCTGCCAACCGAGTGGTTGCCATTGTCAGTCCAGAGTCTGCCCCTATTAAGCGTATCATTACCGATGCACGGGATCGAGGCCAGCTGATTGATGCCACCTACGGTCGCCGCACTCGAGCTGTAATTATTACCGATTCCAGCCATGTGATTCTCTCGGCGATTCAGCCGGAAACGGTGGCAAATCGCTTCGTGATTGGCCGCGATGGTCATGGGGACAATTGAGGTTGGTGGTTAGCCTGGATCAATAGTAAAATGTGGAATTAGACGAAAGTGTTTTTTTCACTTGCTTTTATTTGCTCGGATGACTCCGCTTTTGCCCACCTCAACTTCTGCTAAGACTCCGAAGTGCCCGAATGGCAGACTGATTGTTTTGACCGGCCCTAGTGGAGTGGGCAAAGGCACCTTAGTGCGATCGCTCAAGACACGTCATCCAGAACTGTATTTTTCGATTTCTGTCACGACCCGTCCCCCCCGTCCAGGTGAAATCGACGGTAAACACTATTACTTCGTTAGCCACAGCCAGTTTCAACAAATGGCAAATAACGAACAACTGCTGGAGTGGGCCGAGTTTGCCGGTAACTACTACGGCACTCCCCGCCAACCTGTGTCAGAGCAAATTTCTCAGGGCAAGTGCGTATTGCTAGAAATTGAGCTAGAAGGGGCGCGGCAAATTTCCAAGACATTTCCCCAAGCACTCCGCATTTTCATTCTGCCGCCTTCGGTAATGGAACTAGAGCAGCGTCTACGCCGTCGCGGTCAAGATTCTGAAGAGGCGATCGCTCGTCGTCTCCTCCGCGCCCAAGCAGAAATTAATGCCGCCGCTGAATTCGATCTTCAAATTATTAACGACAATTTTGAAACCGCTTTAAATTGCATCGAAGCAGCTGTATTTTCCTCCTATTAACAAACAAAAGACACAGATGATCTATAGCTCGTTTTAAGTATCCAAGACCATCTGCGTTCATCTGCGTTCATCTGCGTTTACTTTCTGGGCCTAATTAGTATTAAACCTAACTACCCATGGAACAGATTCCTAGGGAAACTTTGAATCACTTCCAGATTAGAAACCAGGAAGTAGGCAAACACGGCACCGCCAATACCACCAATCAGAAAACCGCTTGCATAACTATTCCAGCCTGACTGTGTTTTGAATGCTTCTGGCACTTGAGGGGTTGTAACGGTGGCAAGGGGTTGAGGTGGATTGCTATTGGCGTAGAGTTCTATAGCCAGGGTCGAAACCACGACCGTGCCAATGGCTGAGAGTAAACCAGCTAGGTTGGCAACATCTGTATCCCGGAGTGGACCGAGCTTGGCAAAGGGACCAAGCAGCCAATAACCATGAGCCATGCCAATTTCTAGACCCCGTCTCAGCGGAGTTATACCCTGGCGATAGGCAGGCAAGTTTCTAATGAACCTCTTGCTGAGGCTAGAATCATTAATAGGCGTTTCCAGGTTCCCACGCTGGGGATCACCCCCTGCTGGAAAGACAACCTCCCGATTTCTGGGATCGCTAGGCCGATCTTTTGATGCATCTATTGCTTGCGCCATACTTATTCTTGGTATCAAGTAATGGTATTTGCATTATTTTATGTTTTGGGATGGGTATGAATTTCAGTCTTAGCAGCAAACTTTAGAAAAATTAATTAAACCGACAATTTCAACAGCATCAACCTTGCTTTTAAGACTTCACAAAAAGGGGCTAGGGGTCAGGGGACTCCCCCTGACTCCTAGCCCCTCTGAATACGACGAACTAGTTAAACAGATTTTGCACCGCTCCCCAATTGGAAAGCACAAAATAGGTAATCGTCACACCGCCAAGTCCACCAATGAGAAAACCCTTGGCATACTCGTACCAGCCTGCTGATGTATTTAGTTCGGCTGGAGGGTTAGGGGTCGTAACGGTAACGTGAGGTCTTGGTGGATTGCTAGCAGCGTACAGCCAGATAGCAACGGTCGAAATAATAATCAGGCCAATGGCTGAGAGTAAACCAGCTATATTCGCAACATCTGTGTCCCGTAAAGGGCCAAGCTTGACAAATGGGATAATTACCCACAAACCTTGAGTCAGGCCAACATCAAACCCTCGACGAAAAGATGTTAAACCCTGTCGATACCCAGGCTGGATATTAATCAACCACTTGCCGAGACCAGAAGCATTGATCGGCGTTTCCAGGTTCCCAATTTGCGGATCACCCTCTGCTGGATGAACAACTTCTCGGTTTCTTGGATCGCTGGGGCGATCTTTTGATGCATCGACTGATTGCGCCATATTTACTGTTTGTATTTAGTAATGGTAGTGGCATTATTTTATGTGAACAGTTGGTGTTGACTATCAGTCTTTGGAGTGAAGTTTATAAAACTTAAATTTTGCTGAAAGCTGACAGCAAAAAAAATGAAACTCGCGATCTACTTAGCGCCTCGCGAGTTTCAAAACCATACTCACTCAACCAAGCTGAAAAACTACACTTACAATCACTACGCAGCCGTCTTCGAGCCGCCGTTGGAATTTATGGCTTCGGGGCGTAGAAGAGGAAATCGGGGAAAAAGTAGTTAATTAGAGCCCAAGTAGTGAATGCCACTGACACCGAAACAACGGCAAGAACCGGCGCCAGGGAAAGATACTGAAGGAAATACGTTTTTTGGTCGTCATTCGTCGCCATTGATCATTCTCCAAAAAAAATAAATGAGTTAAGCTGAACTAGCGTGGGGAAATGGGGATTTCTTCGTCTTTGGCGTACAATTCACCCGTCAGGAATTCTTTCACGGCTCCTAAGGGCCAAGTTGCACCTGCCCACCCAGATTTGATTGCCAAAGGAACATCGATAATGACTTCTTTGCTTTCGTTGGCACCTTCCATTTTTTTGACCGCTTGTAGATAGGAGCGACCCGCCCAACCAATCCAACCGGCAAAATAGAGAAAGAGAATGCTGGGAATTGTGAATTCTCCCAGATGACCAACACGACCATCCACGATCAGATGAGGTAGACCTTCTGGACCGCAAAGTGCCCCGTTGTCGGCATAACGTTTAAATCGGTCTTGCGCTCCCGTAGTGTCGGTGGTGCGGCGGGCGTTAACCGCCCGTTGAAGAAACTCAGGTGATTCACTGCAAGGTACAAGACCAGCCCCTTCTGCCGCTAATGCTTGCGGCGCAAAGTTGAGCCAAAGACCAATGACGAGAATCAGAGCAAACCATCGTCGCATGGAATTGTTTTCCTTTATTACGAAACACAAAGTTTGTTGTACAAAACGAAGCGGCTTGTACATGCTTTTGACGCGAGAGAAGGCAGGGAGCTTAAGCTAACGGTGCCAGAGACTGCGGACGGCACAGCCCCCTGCAGTCTGGCTTGCCAGCTCGCTCCAGAACTTGGAAGCTATCATACTCTTGCTGGGGATACCAGGAATGTTTAAGTAAATAAAAGTTTAAATTTCTCAAACAAGTCCATTCACTTTTTGCATAACACTCAATGGCAACCGTTTTAGCGATTGAAACAAGTTGTGACGAAACTGCGGTAGCAGTTGTTAACAATCGTCAAGTTTGTAGTAGTATTATTTCTTCCCAAATTCCAGTCCACCGGCAGTATGGCGGGGTAGTGCCGGAGATAGCGTCGCGCCAACACGTAGAAACGATTAATCAGGCGATCGCACGCTCCCTCGAACAAGCTCAGCTTTCCTTTTCTAAAATTGATGGCATCGCCGCCACCTGTGCGCCTGGACTGGTGGGAGCGCTGTTGGTCGGTTTAACCGCCGCAAAAACTCTGGCGATGGTGCATCAAAAGCCGTTTTTGGGGGTTCATCATCTAGAAGGCCACATTTATGCTAACTACTTGAGTGAGCCGAGTTTAGAGCCGCCTTTCTTGAGTCTGCTGGTTTCTGGTGGTCACACGAGCTTGATTTATGTCAAAGATTGTGGTATATACGAAACGCTAGGGTCAACCCGTGATGACGCAGCTGGTGAAGCCTTTGATAAGGTGGCACGGTTGTTGCAGCTGGGCTATCCTGGTGGACCTGTAATTGACCAGCTGGCTGGAGTTGGTAATCCACAAGCCTTTGCGCTACCAGAGGGAAATGTTTCCCGACCGGGTGGGGGGTATCATCCTTATGATTCGAGTTTTAGTGGGTTAAAAACGGCGGTACTGCGCCTGGTGCAACAGCTTAAACAGAATGGACAACCGCTGCCGGTGTCGGATGTGGCAGCCAGTTTTCAGGAGACAGTGGCGCGATCGCTTGCCAAACGTGCGATCGCATGTGCTCTCGATTACGGTCTCAACA
Source organism: uncultured bacterium (assembly GCA_964250845.1). GTDB lineage: Bacteria > Cyanobacteriota > Cyanobacteriia > Cyanobacteriales > Chroococcidiopsidaceae > CAXUIG01. Next base: position 19,773 of record CAXUIG010000007.1, read on the forward strand.
CTATTGCCGTCGGAGGAGGAGTGGCTGCTAACAGTGGGTTGAGAAAGCAGCTACATTCCGCCGCTCTTGCTCATAACCTGCGAGTGCTATTTCCCCCCCTCAAATTCTGTACCGATAACGCCGCGATGATTGGCTGTGCCGCAGCTGACCATCTGAATCGGGGTCATACCTCTGAATTAACATTAGGCGTCCAGTCCAGGTTAGCGATTACGGATGTCATGCAGCTGTATCAAACTAGTGCTGGGCAAGGATAGTGCGAATCTGAGTAACGACAGCATCGGGCTGTTCTAGCATTGCCAAGTGCCCACACTGGGGAATTTCAATTACATTGTTACCAAAAGGTTGAAATAACGGGTGAAAGCTGGCTAAATGGCGGACATACTTGGGTTCCATAATTGGGTCTAGTGAACCGGCGAGGAAATAAACCGGCTGCCTCAGCTGGGACACCACCTGGGGTAAGCGGTTAACTTCCTCCTCTGTAGTGGAGTCGAGCAACGTTCCCAGAGCTGCTGCCGGAGAAGCTCTGACGAAATCAATCACGCGTTGACGACCCCAACAGCGAGCGATCGGACGAGCCACACTCGCTCGCGTAAACAGCAAATCAATCAAAGGCAACTGGCTGAGCCAACGAGGACGGAGTTTCAACAACTGCTGACCAGAGACGCGAAACTGCTCAAAGGCTTCCTTGAGATAAATGCCACCACCCGCGTTGATACAGATCACTCCCTTGACACACTGAGGCAGGTGGTCGGCTCCCCAGAGGGCAATTGTGCCTCCCAGCGAGTGACCGATCAGCCAAGCACTCGTAATATTGAGCTGTTGCAGTAGGACTGCCAAATCTTGAGCATAAGCAGCTGGGGTATAGCGAGAAGCCGCCGTCACCAGAGCGGCAGCGCCGACGGATCTCGGGGTCGGGTTCAAGGAATTTTGTTGAGAGTTCAATTCGGCTTCTGCGCTATTGTGCGACTGACCAAAACCGCGCAAATCATAAGCTAGGCACTGGTAATCTGGTGCCAAGCGCTCAATCAGGGGTTGCCAGTACCCACGGCTTAAAAGCCAACCGTGGATAAACACTAAAGCATGGGGGCCTTTGGTCGGAGCCGTTAGCTCGTAAGCGTGCCGAGTTCCCAGGATTTCAATGGTTGCCATGTTTCTATCCTATCCGCGACATACCCCACTCGCGCCAACCGCAAGCGGTATCCTACTCAGCTAAAGTAGATTCATTGGTAGCTGCTACAATTCCATTAAAAAATGTTTACGGCATCAGAAACCTCTTTAATCGGGCTAATTGTACTGGCTGCTTTCGGTATATTGGGTTGGGGCTTTTATAGAGCCAGACCTTTTGGCAAATTGGGAATTTTAGCCTGGTTGCAGTCGGTGGTCTTGATTGCTCCCTGGCTACTGTTTTTTGGGTTGTTCGCAGCGGGGATTTACATCAATATTGTGGGTGTTCTGTTTTTATTGGTAGCTTCAACTGGGTTGTACATCTTGTTGGGGAATCGACTCAGAGCCGCAGGTCAAGATGCGGTGCTGCGTTCAAGAGCAACGGAAAGGCTTGCCAATTACACCCAGGAAGCAAATAAAACAGAAAATACAACCAAGCCAGCTGATACAACCAAGCCAGCCCAATCGCCGCTGAAACCGGATGTAGTGCCGATACCGGAGGAGGATCTCAGGACGATTAAAGAGATTTTTGGCATTGATACGTTTTTTGCCACGGAAACTATTCCCTATCAAGACGGGGCGATCTTCAAGGGCAATTTGCGAGGAGAGCCAGAGGCAGTTTACGAGCGTTTGAGTAGTAGTTTGCAGGAGCGACTGGGCGTTCACTACCGACTCTTCTTAGTAGACAATATGGACGGGAAGCCCTTCGTCATCGTCCTTCCCAGCAGTAATGACCCGCGACCAACAACGTTTCCCCAAAAAATCTTGGCGGTTGTATTGTTGGTAGCGACGATAGCCACAAGTTTTGAAACTGGGGGGCTATTACTAGGCTTCGATTTCTTTACTCAGACAGAGCGTTTTAGAGAACCCCTGCCGATTGCTGCTGGCATTTTAGCGGTACTGGCTGCCCATGAAATTGGTCATCGGTTGCTTGCCCGTCGTCACCAGGTTCGCCTCAGTCCTCCGTTTTTTCTTCCTACCTTGCAAATTGGCTCTTTTGGTGCTGTTACCCGGTTTGAGTCTCTGCTGCCGAACCGCAAAGTTTTGTTTGATGTTGCCGCTTCAGGGCCAGCTGCTGGGGGCATTCTATCTTTGTTGATGCTGATAGTGGGCTTGCTGCTTTCCCATAAAGGCAGTTTGTTTCAAGTGCCAGCTGAGTTTTTCCAGGGTTCGATTTTGGTGGGAACGCTGGCACGGGTTGTTCTTGGTTCTGCCGTACATGGGCCGATGGTGGATGTCCACCCGCTGACGGTGATTGGGTGGCTGGGCTTGGTGATTACGGCGTTGAACTTAATGCCAGCTGGGCAACTGGATGGGGGTCGGATTGTCCAAGCAATCTATGGACGCAAAACTGCCGGGCGGACAACGGTGGCGACGTTAATTGTGCTGGCGATCGCATCTCTGGCCAATCCTCTGGCCTTGTACTGGGCAATTGTAATTGTATTCTTACAACGAGATTTGGAGCGTCCTAGCCTGAATGAGCTGACTGAACCCGATGATGCGCGAGCGGCTTTGGGTCTTTTGGCTCTGTTTTTAATGGTTGCCACCCTACTACCTTTAACCCCGGCTTTGGCGGGCCGTCTGGGCATTGGGGGTTTGTAATAGGTTAGTCATGGCTTCCACCCAGACCAAATATTCGGTCGCTCCACCGATGCTGGAAATAGTCGCTGCAAGGCAGATTGGCGCTCAGCTGGCTTCTCCTTAGCAAGATTCCACAAAGTTTCATAGTAAAAGAACGACACCCCAGCCAAGCCCTGATTGCGAACAGCCCCCACTTGATTCTGGATTTGGCCAATAGGAACAGATTGGTTTTTCACCCCAGTCAAAATGCCGATACTTACTGGAATATGACTCCGTGCTGCCTGGACTTCTGGTCGCTCCAATTCTGCAATAAAGCTACTGAGGTGATCTCGATACACTTGCACGATGAGTTCCTCAATTAGCCCCTGCCGTTGCCAACTCTCCCAGTCTGCTAAAGAGTAGTTGTAGGAGAAATCTTGGGGGTTGGGAGCTAAGGAGACAAGGCACTTTGGTTTACGGTTTTTGATTGCCCGGAACAGCCGCGTCATGAAATCGGTAATTTTGTCATTCCGCCAGCGTACCCAGCTTGGATCTTGGGGGTTGGCAGGGGGAACCTGACCTGCGTGTTCTTTTTGATACAGATGCACCGTAAAGGTGTCATAGCCAAACTCGGATGGAAAGCCGAAATGATCGTCGAATTGAATCCCATCCACATCGTAGTTGCTAACTATTTCAACGACTAAATCCTGGATAAATTGCTGCACTTCTGGACGAAACGGATTGAGCCAAACTCGATTATGGGGACCTTCTTTCCAAATCAGGCTACCGTTGCGGCGACTCGTGAGCCACTGGCGGTGACGTGTTGCCAGATCAGAATCAGCTGGTGCCATGAAGCCAAATTCAAACCAGGGGATGACGGCTATACCTTTTTGATGTCCCTGTTTTACAATCTCGAGGAGGATGTCTCGCCCCTGTAATCCGGGTTGAGGGTCGAGCGATCGCCCGATTACCCGCTTGGCAACTGGGCTGGGGTAAAGTGTATATCCCCAATTCCAAACGGTGGGATAGACTGTGTTGAAGTTCAGCTCTCGCAGGCGTTGCAGGGCTTTGGTAAGGCGATGGCGCTCAAACAGCACATTACTATCAACATTTGTCAGCCAGACACCCCTTAACTCAGCTGCCTGAGTTGTCGGCGTCCCAACTGTGTAAGATGCAGGATCGACCATCACAACAGCTACTATACTCAGGGCAACCAGGAAGGCAAACCAAACCCTCCGACGACTAAAGTCGGATTTTACATGATGCCAATTACAGGAATCCATCATCTGAGCAGACTCGACAAACTCAGATTAGTATCTTATCTTGCTCCCAATATGTTTTGGTTCTATCAGGCAGTTGGGGAATACTTGGGTCGTGTATTGGGTGTAGAAACGCAGAGCACACAAAGCGAACACGAGCCGCTGTCAGACCCAATGATGCTGCAAGATCAACTGGACATTGCTTTTATCTGTGGCTTACCCTTCGCACAGCTATCCCTTATCGTCTCCGGTCAATTGCAGGCGTTAGTTGCGCCGGTGATGCAAGCTAGCCGTTATTCCTGCCGCCCAGTTTACTTTTCTGATATCATTGTCAACGCTGACAGTGGCATCAATTCCTTTGATGACTTGGCGGGTAAAACATTGTGCTACAACGAGCCAGGATCGAACAGCGGCTACAATATGTTGCGCCAAAGGCTAATCCAGGCTGAACACCCCAGTAGCTTTTTTGGCAAGGTCATCCAGTCAGGCTCTCATCAACGTTCGATCAGACTAGTTGTTGACGGACTGGCTGACTGTTCAGCGATTGATAGCACCGTGTTAGAACAGGAACTGCGCAACTCGCCTCAATTGTCGCATCGCCTGCGGGTTGTCGAATCAATTGGACCATGCCCCATGCCACCAGTAGTTGCAGCACAGCGGCTCGGTTCGGCATTCATTGACAAGGTGCAGTCTGCGCTATGCCAGCCAGATACAGAACTGCAATCTGCGATGGCTCGGGCGCAGATACTGCGTTATGTTGCTGTACAGTCTGAAGATTATGCCGCGATCGGCATGACCTACGATGCTGCACGCATGTCAGGTTACGAGCTCATCGGTTAATGTCTTGTCTTCTAGGCGACCGTCTGGTAACCAATCCCCCAACAGGCGGCAAAACCGGGTAATTTTAAAGGGTGATTTGTGAGCAGATTGTATGGATGAAAATGAACTTCTAAAGCGCTATGCAGCGGGAGAGAGAGATTTTTCGGGGGAGAACCTGTCCTGCACAGACCTGACTGGGGCAAACCTAAGTGGGATCAACCTAAGTGGGGCAAACCTGACTAGGGCATACCTAAACGAAGCTGACCTGAGCGAAGCCGACCTGAGTCGGGCTAACCTAGAATACACACGTTTCAAAAGTGCAAAATTAGTAGGAGCAAACCTAGAAGAGGCACGTCTAGAACATGCAGTCTTGAAAAATGCCAATCTAGAACGGGCAAACCTGCTCAATGCCAAGTTGAATAAAGACCTGACTGGGGCCACATTATGCAACACTACAATGCCTGACGGGAGTATTGCCAACGTTTAGCGAATATTCTGTATACAAGTTATCTGACTTGTATACAGAATCAGGAATATGATCCCCCGTTGGCAAAAGGCTCTAATGTGAGGTAGCCCTAGCATGTGTGAGTCTTTGATAGCGCTTTTGTCTATTATTGGACAGGGGAGCAGCCATCAGTAAAACCTTCTCCAGCAGCCCAGGAGCAATGCGGTTGAACAAGACCGCTAAATGACTTTGCCATCCCACTAAGATTTCAGGTGATTCATTGTGCAGTCCGGCGACGAGTGCCTTCGCCACTTGCTCGGGAGTCATGGGCACTACCCAGCGAAACCACTGTAATTCTCGCACCATGTCAGTATCGGTCAGGGATGGCAGCAAAGCCGTCACCCTAATATTGTGTTCTGCTAATTCACCGCGCAAGGCTTGGGTAAACCCCAAAATCGCAAACTTGGTGGCGGAATAGGTAGCCATCGTCGGAGCGGCCACCTTGCCCATCAAGCTAGAAACGTTAACGATTCTCCCTTCCCTTTGTGCTGCCATGCGGCGGGCAACTAGGCGGGTGATAGTGTACATGCCGATTAAATTAATCGCGATTTCTTCCTGCACCTGCCGCAGTTGGGAGTGCAAAAAGGGAGCTTGGTGGGCAACTCCAGCACAATTGACCAGCAGATGAATTGGCCCATGATCTCGCCAAGCTTGCGCCAGCGCAATATTCACCTCTACAGTAAGCGTTAGATCCAAAGCCAGGATCACTACTTCCACGCCCAGTGCCTTTATTTCCGTCGCCACTTCAGCTAAGCGCTGGCGATCGCGTGCCAGCAACAACAGGCGTTTGACTCCTTGTTGGGCTAGTTCCAGAGCGATCGCTCGCCCAATTCCACGGTTTGCTCCTGTAACTAGAGCTGTCTTTCCTTGAATGTTCATAACCAAAACCTCTAAATTTGAGGTCTCAATGCGCTTTCTGCCCGCTCGGCTTTGCAGATGAAAGCAGAGAACAGCATCCTTGAGGCGCAGTGAGACGAAAAGTGACTCGTGATCGGGGTATAAGTTGGACTATCCAAGATTGATGTAGAGCATGGGTGGTATGTCTCCTAGATACAAGAATCAACCACAAACAACTTTGTGTACACACCCTAGCAACGGGATCAAGTCTGTGCAACATTTATTAACAAAAGCTGGGAATTGTAACTTTCTTATACACAACTCTCAGAGACTTGGCGGAATTTAGCCGGGTAAAAATACCTGTCTAACATTTGCATTGAATAGATCCCGCCTGATCAGTGGTCTTTTATTCAGGCAGGGAAACTATGAGAACAGGGGTGTGTGTGACAAAAATAGGGGTCAGGGAAATAAGACAATTTTACTGACCTTTCTGACCTCTGAAGGCCAGTTCTGCGGACGGAGCGAGGCCACGCAGCAAAAGCTTCCCCTGACCCCTGTTGATTGCGTGGCTAGGTTAGATTACGGCGTGTTAAGGTCATTACAACCGCTCAGCTCTCAACAGAGTGACCATGCTTGCAGCAATCCTGTACGACCTAGATGGAACCATCGTCAATACTGACCCGTTACACTACCAAGCTTGGCAGCAACTATTGAGGGACTACGGCAAAGAGATTGATGAAAAGTTCTACGTCACCCACATCAGTGGACGACTCAACCCAGATATTGTTAGAGAAGTGTTGCCAGAATTATCGCCAGAAGCAGTAATTAAGTTCAGTGACCGAAAAGAGGCTCGCTTCCGGGAACTGGCTCCTGAACTCACCCCTCTCCCTGGACTCCTCAACGTGATCAAATTGGCAAATGCACGCGGACTTAAACAAGCCGTAGTGACTAATGCCCCTCGTCAGAATGCTGACTATATGTTGAAAGTTCTGAATCTGCAAGCAGCCTTTGATCAGGTGGTCATATCTGAAGAGATCGGAATAGCTAAGCCTGATCCTGCCCCCTACCAGCATATTCTCAACTACTTTGGCATAACTCCAGAGCAAGCACTAGCTTTTGAAGACTCACCCTCTGGAATCCGCGCCGCTGTCGGAGCGGGCATCCCAACAATTGGTATCGCTTCAACCCAAGAGCCAGGAGACCTCTACGACCTGGGGGCAATGTTAGTGATCCCTGATTTCACGGACTCACAGCTATGGGCATTGCTGGGTTCTCCCAATAGTTCTAACTAAGATTAAATGTCAACGCGATCAAGTGCGGGTGTAGGGTGTGGGGTGTGGAACAAATATTTCTTTTTCACTCGCATCTAAAGTCGGGGGCTTGTACTCTATGGGGTGTGGAAGAAGGGGCACCCGTCACCTGCAACCCCACACCCCGTTCTCGGTCAACCTTAGCCCGACGCCGAGGGTTTTTTAGCGGCTCTACTTAATATTCCGGCACAGACGGGTCAATTTCCCGACTCCAAGCGGTAATACCGCCCTTCACATTGGTGCCTTCAATCCCAGCTTGCTTTAGAATGCCGAGCGCCTTCGCCGAGCGCCCGCCCATCTTGCAGTGAGCAATCAACCTATGTCCGTTGAGCAATTCCTTGACTTGATCAATCCCTTCCCCGCGTTCAATGTCTGGTAACGGCACCAAAACTGATCCCGGAATTTGGGCAATTTCATACTCATGAGGATCGCGGACATCAAGCAGCACAAAATCATCGATACCGCTATCGAGCAATTCCTTCAATTCCTGAACCGTCATTTCTTGCATTGTCATCTGCTGTTTCGCCTCCTCTGCCCTTGCTTGTGGAATCCCACAGAATTCTTCGTAGTCAATCAACTTTTCAATCACCGGACGCACTGGATTAGGCCGGAGCTTCAGTTCGCGGAACTTCATATCTAGGGCGTTGTACAGCAGCAAGCGACCGCTGAGAGTAGTCCCTTGACCCAAGATGATTTTAATCGCTTCAGTAGCCTGGATTGTGCCAATAATGCCGCACAGAACACCGAGTACGCCGCCTTCAGCACAGGAGGGAACCATGCCTGGTGGTGGTGGTTCGGGATAGAGATCGCGGTAGTTGGGGCCACCTTCGTAGTTAAAGACTGTCGCTTGCCCTTCAAACCGTAAGATCGAGCCGTAGACATTAGGCTTGTTCAACAGCACACAGGCGTCGTTTACTAGATAACGGGTGGGGAAGTTATCGGTGCCATCTACTACAATATCGTAGGGCTTGATCAGGTCTAGGGCGTTCTCAGAAGTCAGCCGAGTTTCATAAAGATCAACATTACAGTTGGGATTAATCTCTAAAACTCTGTTTTTAGCAGATTCGATCTTGGGTTTGCCTACCCAAGAAGTCCCGTGGATGACTTGACGATGTAGATTGGAGTTATCTACAACATCAAAGTCCACAATTCCCAGGCGTCCAACTCCGGCTGCTGCTAAATACAACAGCAAGGGAGCGCCCAATCCACCTGTGCCAATACAGAGGACACTGGCAGCTTTCAGGCGTTTCTGCCCTTCTAGCCCTACCTCTGGCAAGATGACGTGGCGGGAATAGCGTGCGTATTCTTCTTTGGTCAGCTGGATCTCATCCAGATTGGGATTTAACATAGCAGTCTCTCCGGAGGAGCAATTTTTAAGATGCGATCACCGCAAGTCTTCTAAATGATCAAACGGTGATAATTTCCTCTGGCTGAAAGCGATTGTCATCATCGAGGTTCCAGCTATTGAGGTCACAAGCTTTGCCTTGTTGAACGGAAACTATGATATACGAGTATTGATGCCAAGCGCACACCCGATCAAATTCAGACGGAATCGCTGGATGATCGGGGTGAGAGTGGTAAATTCCAATTATATCTAGGTGGCGATCGCGTGCATAGCGTTGCGCTTGGAGAAGGACTGCGGGGGCGATCGCATATCGACGTGTTCTAGTCGTCACCAGTTCATCATCTGGGTAAGCACCAGTTGTTTCGGCACTCCAGGCGTTCTCTGTTGCCCAAACTTCTACTAGGGTTTTGCCATCATCACCCAGGTGCCCTAGCATTATGCCGCAGCATTCATCGGGATAGGTGCTTTCAGCATGGGCGCGGATGGTTTGGAGATGGGGAGAGTGGAGTTTTAGAACCACAGACTGGACATTCGTTCTATCAATTTTAACCGCGAAGGGCGCTATTGTGGCGTTTTCTGCAAATCCGGTCGCTCTTCTGGAATGATCGCCCCTTCCACTGGGCAAACTTGTATACAGATGCCGCAATCTATGCAGGTGGCAAAGTCAATCCAGTACCAGTCAAAACCTTTGACGTTTTTGCTAGGACCTTGGTGAATACAAGCAACCGGGCAGGCATCGACGCAATCGCCATAGCCTTCACAGGTGTCGGTAAGAATCGTGTGCGCCATAGTGTTTTCTCCTCAGACTTTGTTTTGACAAGTTTGTGTTTTAACGTTTTTCTCTAGCCTAGCAGTGATAACTTAGGTATTTGGATTCATTTGTTCAATGTATTCACCTGTGTATGAATATACTACGTTTTTACAAAACTTAACAATTGGGTCTTTCCTGCTCCACCTGAGTCAGGGGCCTAATGTTCTTGTATCAAGAGTCCCAAGAGTCCTTTTTCAATCGGAGACTCCCAGACTACTGTTAAGTACTTATTGTTCTGGCAAAATTGAGAGGTTCGCCGTATCAGTCAGTGACTCAATCACGGGTAGCTCTTCCGCTTTGAGCCAGGCAATTTGGTGGATGCGACGACGACGGGCGTACTCGCGGATAGCGTCGGGATCGCGACCTCCTAAATCGATTTCAACCTGCACTAAATGCTTGGAATTTCTCAGTTTTTCGGCGTAGGTAAAGGCGGCGGCGTAAGCCTGAGGCGTCTCTGGTACGACGAGCCAGTTGCTGGCTGGGGTTTGCTTAGGCAGCTGATTGGTAGATAGCAGAACTTGGTGTAAGTCTTCGATGTTAAGTACAAACCCAATTCCTGGGACTGTTTGCCCTTGCGGATGATAGAGTCCCAGCAGCTGGTCATAGCGACCCCCCTGCCCTAAAACCCGCGCTTGCGCCTCGATGTCGCTTACGACTTCAAACACAATGCCGGTGTAGTAGTCGAAGGTCTGGATCAGACTGAGATCGAGGATCAAAGGAAAATTCGTGGCAGATTGACCCGACTGCATCGGGAAGCACTCATCCAGTAACTCAACCAGGGATTTGAGATGGTTGAGTGTGTCTTTGTGAGGTTGGTCTAGATCCAAGCTGCCAACTTGTTGCAATACATCAGCTGGACGTCCGCGCAGATCGAGCATTATTTTAGCCCGTTCCAGCAGTTCAGGACTCAGAGGCAGAGTTTCGAGGGTAACCCGGTCAAGATTGGCGATCGCATGACGCACTTGGTCTTGCAAAGCAGCTGGAAAGGTTGCCAGCAGCGATCGCGCGATTCCTGCCTCCCCTAAAATCAAACGCCACCGATTCAAACCCAGGTTATTCAGGCAGTCTGCCAGCAGCAACAGCACCTCAGCATCAGCTAGCCAGCCGCCGCCGCCCAGCAACTCCACCCCTGCTTGATAAAACTCCTGCTGCCGATTGTGGCTGCTTTCCCCTGTCCGGCGGAACACATTGGCATTGTAGTAGAGGCGTTGCGGATAGGTCACACCCGCCATTCGAGTTACAGCTGCCCGTGCGATCGAGGCTGTCAGCTCTGGACGCAGCCCCAGTTCCTCCTCTTGGGCATCCTGTAATTGAATCACCGTTGACCGCTGAATTGCTCCACCAGCCATCAGCGTATCTAACCGCTCCAGAGTCGAGGTGATAATTCGGTGATAACCCCAGCGGTGAAACACCTGCTGCAACCGGTCTTCGATCCAGCTTTTTTGAGCCACATCCAGGGGCAATAAATCCCTTCCCCCAGATGGCGGTTGATACACCATCACTTTTTCTTCCCGCCAAACATACCACCAAACAACCCGCTGCCATCGGACTTATATGATACATTACCCGGAGTAGGCTTTGGCTTGGCAGTCGTCTGAACACTGGCTTTTTGAGCCAGCTTGTCTAAGAATTGTTTGCCCTTTAACGCCATTGGTTCTTGGGGGTTCAATTCCAATGCTTTTTTTATGTGAATCTTAGCCATCGTGTTCTGATTTTGTTTCAAATAAACCACCCCGATCAAGCTATGGCAGCGACTATTATTAGGCTCTAGCTTAAGGGCATCCTGTAACTCTACCCTGGCTTGGGCAAAGTTATTCTTCACCATCAACACTTGGGCGCGACGGCAATACTGCTCCACAACCGATTCTGGTTCTGGTTGCGGGGGTGGCTCGGAGAATGGTGTGTTTCGCTTTGGCTCGCCTGAGTTGTTTCCGGCACCTTGAAGCGGGGGCGGCGACTGAATTCCAATGCCACCTTGACGCATCAAGTAAACCAAATTCAGCTCACTGATTTGGGCAATCACTTGCAGGACTTGGTCAAAGGAGTCATATTGCTTTTGAGCAAGTTGGTAGAGTGATTTTTTATAAACGTGGTCGATATTATTGGTCTGGGCTAGCTGCTTGGAGAGTTCGCTTTTGAGTTCAATCGAAGTTGATTGCTGTAGCAGGCTCTTGCCCATTTGCGTTAGAAGTACGATATATTCGGCGCGCCTGCTTGAGTGAGAGAGTTTTTCGTAAGCTGGGTTGACGAGCTTTGAGAACAGATGACTAGCCCGCTGTTTATCGGCTTCGCTTTGAGCAGAGCAGGTATCAGGGTGCAGGCAACGGGCGATTTTGAGATAGCGCTTGCGGATGTCCTTGACTTCTGCATCCACTGGAACCCCCAAAACTGCGTGGTGATCCGTGAAATCAAATTTGAACAGTCCGCTATCAATTTTGAAATCCATAGCTCCCTGGCCCACCCCGGAGCCATTATATACTTTCTATTTTACTGCGCCAACCCCAAGCGATGCCGCCTTTCGAGCTAGTAGCGGGTTAACAGGTCGTAACTGCCATGTGTTTAGCGATCGCCACAATCAACTTAGCCCTACTTCTGCTGTGTGTCCCAGTGTAATTTGACTGAAGAATTTGGACTACTTTTGCTTCCGGCCAAATTACTTCAGTGAAGGTACGGTAGTACAACCGCAGTGTTTGTGTTGCCAAAAATGCTTTGACTTTAAGTTCGTCGAGCCGGATTGAATTAAGCTGCATCCCATCCCCGGATTGGTTTTCTTACCCTAACGACGGTTTTTGGCCCCAGACTGACAATGAAGGAACTTGCAAAAGTTCAGTACTCAGGCTGGGGTGAATCTGACCATTGGTAGCCAGAATCCTACCTGACTCAATGCTTAAGGGGGTGCCGTCATAGGCGGTCACTTTGCCCCCTGCTTCTTCAACCAAAACGATCCCAGCTGCAATATCCCAAGGAGCGAGTCCCCGCTCCCAGTAACCATCCACACGTCCACAGGCAACGTGAGCCAAATCCAGGGAAGCCGAGCCGCTACGCCGCACTCCTTGGGTGAGATGGGTAAGGTAACAAAATTCGGCGTAGTTATTATCAGATGTCTCGCGGCGATCGTAAGCAAAGCCTGTGACCAAAAGACTCTTGCTCAGCTCAGTTGTTTGGGACACTTGGATGGGACGGCGGTTGCGCGTGGCTCCCAATCCTTTAGCGGCACGAAACAGTTCATTGTGAAACGGGTCAAAGATAACTCCAACTTGGGGGATGCCTGCGATCAGCAGCCCAATCGAGGTAGCGAAAAAGGGGTATTGGTGGGTGTAGTTGGTTGTGCCATCCAATGGATCGATCGCCCAGAGGTATAAACTATCTTTTTCTCCCAGCTGGCCTGATTCTTCTGCCAGGATAGAGTGACTGGGAAGGTGGCGACGCATGATGTCCAAGATTACCGCTTCTGCTGCTTTATCAGCTTCGGTGACTAAATCTCCAGGGCGTCCTTTTTCCGCGATCGCCTCTAAGTTTCCCCAGTAACCTTGCAAAACCGCCCCGGCAGCCAGCGCCGCTTCGGTGGCAATCTCTAAGAAAATTTGCAGCTGTTCAGATGTCGGGCGGCTCATAGAATGCGGCTCATAATCCCCTGCCCCATGAGTTTAGCCCCAGAATGGGGCGCGTTCAAGGCGCTGGTCGTATTTGTGGTTCCCAACACTCTATTCCTCATCTAACGGCAAACCCACCCTGACTTTGCCCCTGCCAAAGTACCGACTAAACTGGAGTTCGTAGACTTCATCTTCATCTTGCGTCTCCACTTTTAGGTCGGAACGAGGGTAGCTGACACACAACAGCGCATAGCCGCGATCGCGCAACTCTGGCGAGAGTCCTATTGCCTCTGGCTGGTAAATTTCTCCCGACAGCACCCGCACCGCACATGTAGTACAAGCTCCATTTCGGCAGGAAAACGGCAGTTGCACCCCCTGTCTTTCTGCAGTTTGAAGGATGTAGCGGTCTTCCGGCACCTCAAGGGTGTGCGCCGTGCCTGTTTGGCGATCGTGAATCTGAATGGTGTATGTGTGGGTCATTAGTTGATTTTCTGATCGCTTCCATTGTATGATAGTAAATTGTCACACCTGGAGAGGTGGCCGAGTGGTTGAAGGCGCAGCACTGGAAATGCTGTTTGGGGGCAACTTCAACGAGGGTTCGAATCCCTCCCTCTCCGTTCCTTACCTTAAATCCACACCAAGTAGGGCTCTTAGCCTGAGGAAAGGGAAAAAAATTCTCCTCTGAGCCACCTGCATCGTTGCATGAGTCGAAAAGCCAGCAAAGTGTTTAAGCAATCGGGGGTAATTCCGTATCGCGTCAGAAACGGCAAAATCGAAGTTTTGCTGATCACAAGCCACAGACGTCAAGACTGGGGAATTCCTAAAGGGGGGATTTCCAAGGCGATGTCCCCGCCCGATTCGGCAGCTAAAGAAGCTTGGGAAGAAGCCGGGGTTGTTGGTCAAGTGGATGACAATCAGCTCGGCACCTACACTTATCACAAACGGGGCAAAACTTACCAGGTCTTGGTGTTTTTGTTGCCAGTGGAGACGGTGTTGTCAGATTGGCCGGAAGCAAGTCAAAGACAGCGGCAGTGGCTAGAGATCACCAAAGCCGTCAAGCGGGTTAAGAAAGCCTCACTCAAACGAATCCTTAAGACCTCAAAAGACCAGATTAGCTAGACCAAGCTCTCTCGGTGCTGCTTCTGCTTATAAAGCCTACACTGGTAGGGTCCAGCGATGGTGCATGCAGACACTACCATAGCTGATAGCTTTCTCTACCGGGCGCCCCCGTAGCCGACCTTCTTCAACGTCGATGATTGCGGCGGCTTCAACCAGATCTTGCCACTCACCGGCAATTATAATTCCAGCATTCATCCGGTAGCGGCCAGGCAGAAGCAACAATTCATCAAGCTCACAGACTATCTTCGGACCTATCTTTGGATCATTCAAATCCTCTTCGCTGTGCAGATGACTGCTGAAGTTTACCACCGGCTGGCCCTGCTGGTCATAGAGTGTAAAAGAGCATGACATTCCTGGCACTGTTGTAGTGAGATGGAAGACAAAACGAATGGGATCACCTGTTGCCAAAGTGGTTGATGGAAAATCGCCACCAGTGAAAACCTCTATTTGAGTTAATCTCACTTCGCCTTTGCCTCGTCGATCTGCTCGCTCTAACAGGTTCTGCGATGCCGATTTTTCCAGACTTCTCAGGTAAGTATTTACTGCTGCAGCAGTAGTGTCGTCGGTTAGGACACTCCCCTGCTGCAGAAAAATGCCACGGCTGCAGAGCGTATGCACTACTGCCATGTTGTGGCTCACAAACAAAATAGTTCTGCCTTCTTTGGCAACATCCTCCATTTTTCCTAGGCATTTCTTCTGAAACTGCAAATCCCCCACCGCCAGCACCTCATCCACAATCAAAATTTCCGGCTCCAAATGTGCTGCTACAGCGAAGGCAAGACGCACGTACATACCAGAGGAATAGCGCTTCACTGGTGTATCTAAAAACTTATCCACCTCGGCAAAAGCAACAATTTCATCAAACTTCCTTTTGATCTCGGTCTTGCTCATGCCCATAATCGCACCGTTGAGGTAGATGTTCTCACGACCTGTCAGCTCTTGGTGAAACCCGGTTCCAACCTCCAACAGACTTGCCACTCGCCCTTTAATGGCAATACGCCCACATGTTGGTTCAGTGATCCGGCTCAAAATCTTTAATAGCGTCGATTTACCTGCCCCATTGCGCCCGATGAACCCAACTCTTTCTCCTTGCTTAATCTCAAAAGACAAATCCTTCAACGCCCAAAACTCTGCATAAGCTGGCTGGGAGATGGATTTACCAAAAGAACTCCCCAGCGTGCGTTTCAGAGACTTGGCTCCATCAGTTATTTTGTCTCGCAGGGTTGTATAGTTTCCCTGGTTTTGGTGCCCAAGCACATATTTCTTGCCCAGGTTCTCAATCCGAATTACAGTATCAGACACGCTCTGGGTCCCCATTTAAATAACAAATTGCGGTAGTTCAAATTTAGAGCTGCCAACCACACCCCCGCCCCCATTGAAGCAGCAAATGCAATCATAATAAATAACGGTAGTGTCACGAGCCGGAAATCTAGTATACAATTATACCAGGTAATCTGCGCCAACAAGCTGATCCCGTCAATCAAAAAATCCACAAAGCTGACAATCACAGCACTGGTAGGCACAATCAAAACTATAAACACAACCATCGTTAAAAATAGTTGAATCAAAGCCCAGGCAATGCCAATTACGGTCTGTTTGTTACGTACCACAATATCACGCCAGGATAAAAAATAGAACAATGTGTGTTCGCCACAGGTCTTTCCAATCGGGCTGACTGACAAAAGTCCTGAACAAAGCGGAATCGGAGAGCATTGAGTTCTTCGAGACACCCCTAAGCCAAGCCGCTCGTCCTTCTTAAGTGTAGCCGGACGACGGGGATTATAGCTCGATCGCGCTGTGAGCACCGCTTTCTTATCGAGATCTAACTGTTCCTCAAGACCTGCACCCTAAGAATAGGCTTGGCTCAGGCGCTTTATTGTAGTTAAAACCAAGTGAGCGCCAATCTAGGAGCACTTTAGTCAAACAGCAATCTTAGTTGATGTTATGTTTTAATTTATACACTTTTATCGCGTTAGATGAACCCTGTGGATAGGATTTTTCTAAAAGATAATATTTTCTTAAATATTCATTGAGTTCAGCATAAAAAAGGTCTTGATGTTTAGTATAAAAAAAATCGCTATGATCTTGTTCTTGAATTACATAAATCGGTTTTTTCTGCATAATTATATGATTTAGCTCTTGGATTGGATCAATGCCCGTTAGTTTCGAAATATTTCCTACTAAGAAAGCTGGATAAGCATATCTTGTTGGTATCTTTGCTTGCGATAAAAAATAAATAATAGGTTCATAGTCAACTACATATATATAATCATTTCTATCGATTCGTTCTTTTATATATTCCCCAATTGCTGCTGGGTTATCTCCCCAATTATTAATTCCTTTTACTTGGCGAAAATATATAATTTTTGCACTGTGTTTAAAGCTATTTGCATAATGTAAAAGTGGTACTAAGAATATGATAATTAAAAGAAAATACTGATTTGCTGAAGCTATATTTTTGTGATTAAAAATCAATCTAATGATGAGATAAGAGCTTATCAAGCAGAGAGAAGGAGTTAATTGTAGAAAATAATGAGGCCAAAATTCTCCTCTAAAGACATAGCAAATACCTAATAAAGCTCCAAAAAACCAGGCAATACAAACAGTTATTTTCCTCCGTTCTTCTGAGTCAATACCTCTATTTAGGGATAAATATAAAGGGGTCAATAGTAGACATGACCAAAGCAACAAATTATCTTTAACCTGATTGAAGATAGCTTGTCTCAAAGCAGCGAATGAAAAAGCATTATCAATAGTCCGTACCTTATTGGCAATGAAATTAGCATAAAAATAGTTATCAAAATGTCCATTAAACACAAAGTATAGTGAGATCAGCGATAAAGGCAAGATAAATCCAAGGCTCAGCCATATATAAGACTGCAAGATTGAAAAGTATTTACTATTATTTTTTTGTAAGTACAAGCTAGTACCTACTATCAGGAGTACCGTTATAAATTCAAATATAACGACATACTTAATTTCAAAACCAATTCCCAGTAGTAACCCAATCGCCAGAAGTCGTAAATTTATTTGGACAGGAAGTCTGATGGGAGAAATTCTTTTATAAATAAGTAGATAAAAAGCAAGTGTAACAAAGGGAGTGAAGAATATTTCTGTGTTAGAAGCCATGCCCCCATTTTCTAAAGAATTAAATACATAAAGTGTGCCTGCTAACAAGCCAATACCATTTTTGCCAATTGTATTTCCTACTCGGTACAGTAAATAGGATGTACTAATAATTGCAATACATGCCAAAATCCTTATAGAAATATAAAATTTTCCAAACAGAATTAGAGCAATAGAAAATAATATATATATTCCTAAAGGTTTGTTATCCCAAATTTCCGTGTAAGGTGGCTGGCCATTTAGCCAGCTTTGTGCCATTAAAAGGTAAAGGCTTTCATCCGAGTCAATAACAGATTCAAAGAATGACGAAAACCTTAGGACAACTACTAATAATACAAAGAACGCAAAAACAGCCCAGTGGTTTCTTTTCATTATCAACATACTTCGCTTAACTGCGTTGCAACAAGCGTCAATTGCTTTGCCGCTTGTTGCTGCTGCTTTCTTTAAGCTAGCTAGCTCCGGCAAGCAACAACTGTTTGAGGGCTTCTAGGTTGGACAAGTATAGCACTGTAGAGGTACTGATGTAGCTAATTTACCAAGAATTCCTTGGATGTCTTCCTTCTCGACCTCCACATCGGCTCCGTGTTAAGCTTATTGTTTAAGGGTGGGGTTTGGACATGACCTGAATTCTTACTTTATTTATCACTTTGAATATTACTTTGTTATGACTTTCATAATTAGCTCTTGAGAGCACAGGAGCTAAGGATTCGCGGCGCTAAATTTATATATGTGAAGGGGAATCTGGGGCATGTATGAAGTTTTAGAAAAGATTCTGTAAATCTAGTAAATTTTCTGCTCAGATAAACTCAACCCAATGTATTATGCTTTTCAGCTCGTATGAGGCAGGGAACATAGCGAAGATCTACCAAAAAATTGTTGCCCGCGCTCTGTAGTAGCCCTTACCTTGGCTGCTTTGGAAGGTAAAATAGCATTAGCTTTTAGACGTGCCCAGTAGAATAATGATTTCAATTATCATCCCAACATTGAATCGCTCCCCAACTTTAGCTATAGCAATCAAGTCTTTTGTTGCCCAAAACTTTCCAGGTGATGAATTTGAAATTATCGTGGTAGATAATGGCTCGAATGACGATACAAAACAGATTGTAGAGACTGCGATCGCCAATCATCCTTCTGCTCAGATTCACTATATTTACGAACCGGAGCCTGGGTTGCTATCAGGTAGACATCGTGGTGCTTTAGAGGCAAAGGGCAATATATTAATCTTCGTTGATGATGACATTCAGGCGGATGTAAATTGGCTGCAAGCTATTCAGGAATCTTTTGCTGATCCCTCAGTACAAATTGTGGGTGGTCGAAATTTGCCAAACTATGAAGTTGAGCCACCTGAATGGTTAGAATGGTTTTGGGAAGAGCACCAATATGGTCAAAGCTGTGGCTACTTAAGCCTATTAGACTTTGGAGACCAAGTTCGTGAAATAGATAGTAACTACGTTTGGGGCTTGAACTTCTCAATTCGCAAACAAGCCTTGTTTGACTTACGTGGGTTTCATCCTGATTCTGTTCCCAAGCATTTGCAATATTTCCAAGGAGATGGAGAAACTGGTCTGACTTTGAAAGCAAATCAATTAGGCTATAAAGCAATTTATCAGCCTAGAGCCTTAGTATTACATCAAGTTTCAAAAGAGAGAATGACATATGAATACTTTGAAAAGCGTTCTTTTTTTCAAGGCGTTTGTAACTCTTATACAGATATTCGTCAGAGCAACGGTAAATTAAAATCAACAAGTGTGAAAGAGAAAATTAAGGCTTCGTTGAAGGTAATTAAGCAGAAAATTTTAACTAAAAATAAAATTTTCTCAGAAAAAGAGGCGTTGAAACAACGTTTTCATACAGCTTTCCTAGAAGGATACCAATTTCATCAAAATGCAGTTCGCCAAAATCCAGAGATTTTAAACTGGATTTTAAAATCAGACTATTGGGACTACAAGCTACCTAAATTTCGCATATCGTTATGATTGATACTAGCACAAATTTAAAAAAAAATCTAGCTGCATGAGTCCGGCTGCTTTAGAGCAAATCTCTCAAATATTAAACAGTATTACCTGTCTAGGACTACCCACTCAGACAACAATATGTACAACAACTCCCCAATTATAGGAATTTCTAACCATACCGCAGAGTCTATTGAAACCTGGATAGCAAAATGGTTAGCAGATGAATTAGGAATACAGGTCGATTCGATTGACACTCGCAAGTCTTTTGTCCAATACGATATAGATTCAGTGACGTTGTTAATGCTTACAGATGAACTGGGGCTTTGGCTTCAACGCCGCCTTCCTCCCACCCTGCTTTGGGAGCATAATTCCATTGAGGCTATTACCCAGCATTTAATTCACGAGAGCGATTTTTCGGTGCCAGTAACTTGGTCCTCGCTGGTAAAAATTCAGCCAAACGGTTCTAAACCGCCTTTTTTCGGGGTACATGCAATAGCTGACAACGTCATACCCTACTACAATTTGGCCCGCTATTGGGATCAGGAACAACCAGTATATGGGCTACAACCACAAGGTCTGGATGGAAAACAGGTTCCCCACAACCGATTTGAGGACATGGCGGCTAACTATATCAGGGAAATACGTACTATCCAGCCTCAGGGGCCTTATTTTCTGGGTGGCTACTCCATGGGGGGCTCTGTCGCCCTGGAGATCGCTCAACAGCTCGACGCACAAGGTCAGAAAGTGGCTATGCTAGCCTTGTTTGATGCCCATGGACCGGCGTGGATCAAACCCGAACCATTACATACTCGGGTCTCTCGACATCTGGATAAATTATTAAAACTTGAACTGAAAGAGAAATTAACTTACGTATTGCAGAAGTTGTCCCGGAGGTTTTATTCAGATCCTCAAGAACACCACAAATCTCATTTACAAGACAAATCCCCTTTACTAAAGGCTCACGAGCAGGCTACAATAAATTATGTATATCAAGTCTACTCAGGTCGTGCAATCCTATTCCGAGCCATTCAGCAACCTGTAGAAGAGTATCAAGTAATTGACCCCCAATTGGGCTGGGGTAGTCTGGTTGCTGGAGGTTTAGAAATCCAGGAGGTTCCTGGCGATCACTACAGTATGTTCAGCGAACCATACGTAAGTGTTCTAGCCAAAAAGTTGAAGGCAAGCCTTGAGCAAGCACAGGCGAATTTAGAGGCAAAAAGTTGAATCAGGATAGCATTGCACGTCTTGCGTAGCAGTCTTGAACGAACAATGGAAAGCCCCTCTGTGGCTGACTGACTGGTTTGGTCTAGTTCCTGGTTTAGCCGTTCAATCAGGACTGTAATTTCTGCGGGTATAGCCATAGCTTTCAGCTTACAGGCTAATGGCTGCGTCCTATTCATTCAAACCGTCACTCGCGCACTACTGGCGGCAGAATAAATATGAAATAACTATGAGAAATATTTCAAGACTTTGGCGAAATTAGTGTGGTACAATTCAGCCTGAAGGGGAGTAGCTGCTAGCTAAAAATTAGCTAGTCCACTTGAATCAACATACTGGCGCTCTGCCTGGTTCAGGTGACAAGTCTTTAAACGTTCAGCCCGAAAGGTCTGCTTTTGACCAAGCTGAATTTTCAAATACCTGGGAGCGAGACCTTCACTTAGTTCACATTTGATGTGATCTTGGTGAAGTCTCTTGCGCTTTGACCAAGCTCACTCAGAGTGATAGGAACAGATACTGAGGAGCTTGAGATCTAAGATGTTGATTGACTGGGAACTCTTTGTCTCTACGTTTGGACTAATTTTCGTGGCTGAGCTTCCTGATAAAACTGCCTTCGCAGCTCTATTCTTAGCCACCTGTCACCACCCGTTTGCTGTCTTTATCGGTGCCGCCGCTGCCTTTGTTATTCAGAGCTTAGTCGCAGTTGGTTTCGGCAGTGTACTGAGTCTATTACCACCTTCGTTTGTTCACTTAGCTGCAGGCGTTCTCTTCCTCGTATTTGCTGTTTTAATGTGGCGCAGACCGGAACCTAAAGATGATATTACCCAATCGCAGTGTCAAGGGAAATCAGTTCGCTTTTCAAAAAGTATAGTGTCTTCATTTATGGTAATTTTTGCGGCTGAATGGGGTGATTTAACCCAACTAGCAACAGCCACTTTAGAAGCTAAGTACTCATCTGGGCTCACCATTTTTACCGCAGCAACTCTAGCGCTTTGGGCAGTAGCAGCTATTGGAGTTATAGTTGGTTGTCAAGCCAAAAAAGTGATTAAACCAAGGCTATTTCAACGAGTGGCGGCGACCGCCTTCGCCATAGTCGGGCTGATGCTTATGATCAAACACTAGTAAGATCACCCAACCCACCCCAGCCAGGAGCACTCCACTAGCGAGAAAGCCGATATCATAAGCCAATTCGTTGGGTCCCGGTTTCAGATGGTGAATGCCCAAAATCTGATGATCAATGATGCCTTCTACTAGGTTGAATGCTCCGCAACCAATTAGTAGAGAGCCGACAAATGCTGGAGCTGACCAGGGAACGTCAAAATGTTTCCCTGCACGCCAGAGTAAGAAGATTCCTAGCAAAGTCATCAACCAATCAAAGGCATGGAACAACCCGTCTCCGATTGTGTTCAGCTTTAGACCTGCGATCGTGGCGTCAGTCTTAACGCCTGAGAACATGTGGTGCCACTGCAGGAGTTGGTGAAACACGATCCCATCAAAAAACCCTGCCTGACCTATTCCCAGAACAATTCCAGCCGCAATCAATGGTCGGCGATCGCTCTTGAGAGTGTTGGTGCTGGATGGTGTACTGCTAGTGGTGTTAGATCCTACATCCTCAGAAGCTGCCATATAAACCTTCTATTATACCTTGTTTTTTCTGCAACGCCACTCGTGATTCAACTTCGGACATGTTCCCCGGAGGTGTTGTAGATCAATTATCACCTTACCAGCTACTGGTGAGGCATCCAAGACGCTTGAGAATACTGGCTAAGAGAGCTTTTTGTCCCATCCCTCAACTGCGGGGGTACTCGCTCCATGGGCGTTAGGCTGGGCAAACTTCCCTGGGCTTACCTTCGGAGCCGGTCTGAGATTCCCTAAATACACACTTGTTTTTTAGAGATGCTTATGGCATAATCTTCTTCGGTAAATTTTAAGTACGGCATTTCTACCGAACTACCGGGCTTAAAGTATATTATAATAGATATATGCAAGAACTAGGGGAGTTGATCTCGCCCCAATTTTTGCATTTATTCTAGTTATAATGGCATGCTCTTTACTTTTTCTCATTTTGTTTGAAGAATTATGGTTTTAACTAAAACATAAGGGTTTATTCTATACAGAAGGATTTCAACTTAATCACCATGTTCTTTCGCAGCCAATTAAAGAGTCAAGCTTTACTGAGATCTCTGATATGTCTTACCTTGAGTATAACTTCTTGCAGCAGGGCCGAGCAGGAGAAGAATCAGGTAAGTATTGATGGTGCGGCTGTAGGTTTTCCCATCTCTCTAGCGGTTGCTGAAGAATACCAGAAGGTTAAACCTACTGCTCAGGTTAGTGTTGCTTCAAGTGGAACTGGCGGTGGCATGAGTAAGTTTTGTGGCGGTTCAATTGATATCGCTGATGCCTCACGTCCCATTACTGATGTAGAAATCGCCACCTGTAAGAAAAAGAAAATTGAGTTTTTAGAGCTGCCTATTGCTCTAGACGGAATTGCTGTGATTGTCAATCGTCAAAATAACTTCGCCCAATGTCTTACTATCGAGGAACTTAACAAGATTTGGAGCCCCAAGTCAACCAACAAAGTAAAAAACTGGAATCAAGTAAATTCAAACTTTCCCAACCAACGGCTAAAGCTTTATGCCCCCGCTTCTGATACTGGAACATTTGATTATTTCACACGAGCCGTCACCCGCAAAGCCAAAGCTAGCCGCACAGACTACACTCCTAGTCACAATGAAAACATCCTTGTTCAAGGGATTGCGGGCGATGCGACTGCTCTGGGGTACGTTGGGATATCTTACTACTTGCAGAATAAAAATAAGCTGAACCTGGTTGCTGTGCAAAATCCCAAAGGACAGTGTGAAAGGCCAATTCCTCTAGAAAAAGTGGCTCAAAACACCTACGCGCCTTTGTCTCGTCCCCTGTTTATTTATGTTAGCAAAAAGTCCCTGGATAGCAAACCAGCGGTAAAGGAATTTGTTGATTTCTATCTAGAGAATTCTAAGAAATGGATCGGGGAAGTTGGTTATGTGGCGCTACCCGATGAGGATTACGCCAAGATTAAGCAAATAGTTTCCTTGGGTGAAACGGGTTCTAAATTCAAAAGCGCCAAACCTGGCCAGCCGATCGCAAAACTTCTTTAAGAGGAATAATCAAGTATAAGTGAAAACTATTCGAGCACTTTTTGAGCAAGCCAGCCTGAGATAGGTAATCTCAATTAATAACACGCTCCTTAACTACCTTTTACTTATTATGCAACCAAATTCTTGGGATCAGTCCAATCAGGAAGACAGGCAAGATATTGAAAAGAAAGCGTCTGAAGATATCCAAGAAAAAGTTATCGAGGCGGTTTTATTTTGTTGCGGCTTGGTTTCCATTCTCACTACTTTTGGGATTGTTGGTATTATTTTACAGGTGACATTTGAGTTTTTCCAAAAGGTAACGCTTGCTCAGTTTTTTTTAGATACCCGCTGGACACCTTTATTTGCAGAACAGCATTTTGGAATTTGGCCTTTGATCAATGGCACTGTAATTACTACGGTTATTGCCATGGCAGTTGCCATTCCTCTGGGTTTATCCGCCGCTATTTACTTAAGCGAATATGCTTCACCCAAGGTGGCAGCTATTTTACGCCCAGCTGTAGAACTGCTGGCGGGAGTGCCTACTGTTGTCTATGGCTACTTTGCTCTTTTATTTGTGACACCTGTTCTGCGGCTTTTTCTCCCACTTGAAATTTTTAACGCCTTGAGCGCTGGGCTGATGATGGGAATAATGATTATCCCAACAATTGGCTCTATCAGCTTAGACGCCCTGCAAGCTGTTCCTCGCTCTTTGCGAGAAGGAGCTTACGCAATCGGAGTAACTAAACTCGAAACCATCACCAAAATTGTCCTTCCTGCCGCCCTTTCTGGAATTACTGCCTCGATTCTTCTGGGAGTTTCTAGAGCTGTTGGTGAAACTATGACTGTGCTAATTGCCGCTGGGCAAGAGCCCCGACTTAGTCTTAATCCCTTTGAGTCAGTGTCAACGATGACGGCTTATATGGCTCAAATTTCAGGGGGAGATAGTCCCCGTGGCAGTATTAATTACAGAACCTTATATGCTGTGGGAGCTGTTCTGTTTTTGATCACTCTAGCTTTAAACATTTTCGGTCATTGGATTGCTAATCACTACAAGTAAAAGTACGATTAATAAACATGGCTCCTTCTATTTCCGAAAACAAATTTCAAGAACAAGATGGGGAGTTTACTCCACATGTAGAGAGGAGAGAAAAACTTGGAAAAATATTTGAAATTATTTTTCTGATTGGTCTTTGTGTTGGTTTAGTAGTCCTTGCAATCCTACTCTTTGTTGTTCTTAGGGATGGGTTACCAAGACTGTTGACACCTGGTTTTTTGACCGAAACTCCTTCTCGTTTCGCCGATAAAGGCGGCATACGTCCTGCTATTTTGGGCAGCCTTTTCCTCGGGATATTAGTTATGTTAATTTCAGTACCTGTGGGCGTAGGAGCGGCTTTGTATCTTGAAGAATATGCACCGAAAAGTTGGTGGAGTGATTTGATTGAAATTAACATTGCCAATCTAGCAGGAGTCCCTTCAATAGTCTACGGACTACTGGGTTTAGGCGTTTTCACTTATTTTTTGGGCTTTGGTCCCACTTTGATTTCTGGGGCACTAACTTTGTCCTTGCTGTCTTTACCGATAATTATTGTGACTGCCAGAGAGGCAATTCGAGCTGTTCCTAGTTCCCTACGAGAAGCTTCCTATGGCTTAGGAACAACCAAGTGGCAGACGGTTTGGAATCACGTTTTACCTTATGCCATTCCAGGTATTTTAACCGGGGTGATTATTTCAGTCTCGCGTGCTATTGGTGATGCGGCTTCTCTAATTGTAATTGGAGCTGTGAGTTTTCTAACATTCAATCCTGGCTTATTTCAGCGCTTTATGGCATTGCCCATCCTAATTTACAACTATATTACTCGCCCTGAACCTGGTTTTGCTAACGCATCAGCGGCGGCAATCCTTGTGTTATTGTTCTTAATTTTGGTTCTAAATGGCACAGCAATCTACATTCGGCAACGCTTCTCGACCTTGAAATGAACATAAGAGTTCATGATTGAATCATCGCTGTAATAGATACTGGTAACACACGATATGCGCTCCAACAACCAAGCCCAAATCAAGCAAGATAACGCGGTTTTTGATGTCCAAGGTCTCAAAGTTTACTATGGTGATTTTATGGCGCTTCAGGAGGTTCATATCGGAATTCCTGCAAGACAAATTATCGCTTTTATTGGACCTTCAGGATGTGGCAAAAGCACCCTACTACGCTGCTTCAACCGGATGAACGATTTAATAACTGGGGCTAGGGTTGAGGGCAAGCTTAATTACCGGGGTAAAAACATTTATGATGACAAAATTAGTGCGGTGAAATTAAGGCGTCAAGTTGGAATGGTATTCCAGAGACCTAACCCTTTTCCGAAATCAATCTATGAAAACATTGCCTTTGGACCACGTGCCAATGGTTATAAGGGCAACATGGACGAACTAGTGGAGCAATCGCTCCGGCGAGCTGCTATTTGGGACGAGGTGAAGGACAAGCTGAAAGCGAAGGGCACAGCTTTATCTGGAGGACAGCAGCAGCGGCTTTGCATTGCACGGGCGATCGCGATGAAGCCAGATGTCCTATTGATGGATGAACCGTGTTCTGCCCTAGATCCGATTTCGACCCAGCAGGTTGAAGAACTTTGTCTTGAACTCAAGGAACATTACACCATCATCATGGTGACCCATAATATGCAGCAAGCTTCACGGGTATCAGATTTGACGGCCTTTTTCAACACTGAAACAGATGCGAGTGGCAAACGCCGGGGAAAATTAGTCGAGTTCAGTCCTACCGAGCAAATTTTCGATTCTCCGACTACTAACGAAGCTAAGGAGTACATCAGCGGTCGGTTTGGTTGAGCCACACAGCTCTTGTGCAAAAGAAGCTGGTACTGCTTGCACAAGAGCTACTCGTTCTCTTCTGAGTTCTTAAAGGGGTGTTCACCAATTCCGAGTTGCTTTTTGCTGCGCTGAAGCTGTTCCCAGAGAGCCTCAATCCGGTTGTAAGCCTCTTCTGGGCTGAGCTTACCACTATTTTCTAGGTTGTAGATGTAGCTAACCCGTTGAGCAAATTCCTGAAGGTTAGCATTGAATAGCAGATTTTCTGGCTTGAATTGGCCGTAGTAGCGATTGCAAGGGTAGAGAAATTTGTTTTTGTCTACTTGATCGGGTTGTTGCATTACTGCCTCCTCTGTGTTTAGCCTGAGCGGGCTTAATTTCACTTTAGACAACCTCCCCAATAAATACAAATACTATTTATTATTAAATTAATAAATCTTATTTATTGACCCTCCTACACAGCGTAACTTTTAGCTACGCCATGCCGCAGTGCGGCGGTGGGAGTATGTTACCCTGCTCTTGCCTAGATGGCGCGGTCTAGACCTAAAAACTGGTTTGGTGGGCGATGGGATTAGGGCATATCCACCCTATTGGGCGGATATGCTCTTACGAAGGGCTTGCGATCGCGTGGGACTGGCGGGTGTGACTAATACCCCCTCGTTCAGCAGAACGGCGCAGTTTCAGGTCTCTTCTTCAGCCGCTTCATCGGCTGAATCCGACTCAGTTGCTGCTTGAGGAGCTTGGATTACTGGAGACTTTGGCTTTGTCGGCTTAGGACCACGCATTAAGGCAAGATTCCCTGGCTGTCTGTTGGACTGCTTATCCTGCCTATCTTTGTGTTGATCTTCTCTACCTTTTCCCTTTGGTGTGTCTTTTCTGAGTGCTGGTTGAGGTCTATTCCGTTCCTGGGAGGATTGGGGGATAGAGTCAATAGGGCTTTCAATGGTGCTGGGTTCAGTCTCTTTGTCGGCTTCTACAACATCATTTAATTGAGTAATAGCCTGACGCTCAGACTTCTTAATCGGAGGTTCTACCATGATTGCTGTACTTGTGTTTACTTATATCGTACCCCCCTGTTGCTTCATACAGCCGCTCTTAAGAGCACAAGAGCGCCTGGTAGGTAGCAACGCGCCCGTGTAACCCAGATGATCAACGGCTTGGGCAATTTGCCCCAAATAATCAGGGGTGATAGCACGCCCTCCAATCGCTGTTCCTAAATAGTGTCCATCACCATGGGTGGGGATAAACCAAAGAATTTGCATTGTTCTCAACCTTGTAAGTTACGGCATTTCGCTCGACCTACCGTATTTATGGCGGAAATTAAGGCTTACATTAATAAAATGAATTGCTGTTTAGAGCAAATCCATTCTTCATAAAATACGGTATTCCTACCAATTTAATTGTATGCACCCTCCAGCTGGTGTACGGGTGTGATGTCACGGCACCAGTTGAGGACGCGATCGCGTCATAGCTAGTTTTCATCTAATATTTGACCGATGCCCGCACTGGGCTGCATAAGCTATGGCAATTCCGTCGGCAGCGTCGTCAGGATAGGGTAGTGTCGCCAAGTTGAAGATGGATTGCACTGCAGCCTGGATGTCCTTTTTGTCGGCATGATAGCTGGTAATCGCTGATTTGATTGTAGATTGATGCAGAAGGATGTGATCAGTGATTCCAGCTTCTGCCAATGCTAGCCTGATCGCCCCAAGCGCCTGCAGCACGACCCCTTGGTTTGTATTGTTGCGTCCGAAGAATGGGTACTCAATCGCTACTACCTCTGGCAGGTATGTTCTAACTAGCTCTAAAATGTCTGTATGAATCGCCTTAAGTCTTAGAGGGAGGCTGTCAGTTTTTGGGGTGGTGATGGCACCGTAGTCTAATGCTGTGGTTCCGTGAATTATTCCGTAGCCAATACTCGCCAGCCCTGGATCAATTCCCAAAATCCGTAGCTCACTTACGTCGATAATAGGTGAAAGTTGCTTGGGCATAGTTGATTAATCGAAAACTAGAAAACTATTTTCCCTTAGAAGGGGATAGCTCTATGATGGTTATTCATCCGGCAACAGAATTCATTAGCCAGGATTGTGCTAAGAGCGACACATTTCCTGCGTATTGGTATGAAGGCCGTTGCCCTCAAAGTGGTGAATTGTTGAAACTACCCCGCACTTGCTATTCAGAGGCGATCGCCCGTGGTTTGATGCAGCACCTCGCCAGCGATCAGCGATATTCCCGCGAGGGTAAAATGTATGGCGTGCTCCTGGTCGAAACCCCTTCTGGGGAACAGCGGGTGCTAAAAGCCTTTTCCGGGCTTCTGAACGGTAACAGTGTAATTGAGGGATGGGTGCCGCCGATTCCGGGACGAGACGAGGTTGCCCTGGAGTCAGCCCGAACCTTAGCAGCTCTGGAAGCCATGAAGCAGGAACTCCTCGAATTGCAGCAACTTCCAGAACGGCAGCAATATGAAGCATTGTCGCGTAAGTTTGAGACCAGGCTGCAAGAACTGTCTTGCCGACATCGTCAACGCAAGCACGAACGGCAACAATATCGCCAGAGGCTCCACCAAATTCTCAAAGGGGAAGCTCTAGCAGAGGCGCTTGAAGCGCTCGATCAACAGAGCCGTGAGGATGGGAGAGAGCGACGGCAGCTCAAGCGTACACAGGATGCGGGGTTACAGTCGCTACGCCGAGTGGTTGAACCAGCGGATGCCCGGATTCTTGAGTTGAAACAACAGCGCAAAGCCCTGTCAAGGCAGCTTCAGGATCAAATGCATGCTTCCTACTGCCTGAGCAATTTTGCGGGGGAGTCTATGTCGCTGCAACAGGTAATTTCGGGGGGATCTATGCCTACTGGAACAGGAGACTGTTGTGCTCCAAAGCTGCTGCATTATGCAGCAACCCACAAACTCAAACCATTGGCGATGGCGGAGTTTTGGTGGGGACCGTCCTCAACTAATAAGGGCAAACAGGGAGACTTTTATGGAGCCTGTGCGGAACGCTGTCAGCCGTTGATGGGGTTTCTACTCTCAGGCTTGCATCAATTGTTCCCAGTTGTAGAAATTGACCATACAGATCTTAAGCTGCTAATTCTCTACGAAGACGAATGGCTCATTGCCATAAACAAACCCGCAGGGCTGCTCTCTGTACCCGGTCGTTACAGCGATCGCCAGGATAGTGTTCTGAGTCGTCTGTGTCGTCTGCTACCCGAGGGGATGACGCTAAGTGCCGTGCATCGTCTGGATCAGGAAACGTCCGGTATCCTCCTGTTAGCTCGCGATCGACAGACTTATCGTCAACTCAGCCGACAGTTTCAGCAACGGCAGGTGCATAAAGTGTATGAAGCTGTAATTGCCGGTTCTGTAACGACTGACCGAGGTGTGATTGAACTGCCTCTGTGGGGAGATCCCCAGAATCGCCCACGCCAGCAGGTCGATTGGCACCGAGGCAAACCCAGCGTGACTCAGTTCCAGGTTATGGCAAGAGCAGCAGGCTCCACTCGGATGGAGTTTGTTCCGGTAACGGGACGAACCCATCAACTCAGAGTTCATGCTGCTGATCCGAGCGGACTTGGGGTACCCATCCTAGGCGATCGCCTTTATGGTAGTTGTACAGCTGCCAGTCGCTTATATCTGCATGCAAGAGAACTCCGCTTTGAGCATCCGCAGTCCAGACAGACTCTTCACCTGCAAACAGAGAACCCGTTTTGAAGATGCTTAGACAGATAATTATAGTCTGAGTTACAGACCGAATTCCTTACCAGGTACAAAATGCGCGCTCCAAATAAAAACGACATCAACATCGATCCGGGAACCCTGTTTGCGATCGTGTTTGCCCTTCTAATCTTGCCTCTGCTGTTGGCTGGTTTTTTCTGCCAATGAGCCTATTTGTGCTGATAGGATGAGTTGAGCCAAATTGCTTGAATCACCACTGCCGTGCTCGACCGATCCGAACCTGAATTGCCTCGTCCGCTGACGAGGTTGCCCAATCAGCGCTGGCAGATTTACCCAGACAACACCGAATGGGCTACCCAGCTGGCTGAAGCTACCCAGCTCTCACCCATAGTCAGCCAACTGTTGGTTAACCGGGGGATCGAAACGCTGGAACAAGCGCAAGCGTTTTTAGACCCAGAGTCCCAGGTATTGCCTTCGCCTCTTGAGGAATTTCCAGATCTGGCAATCAGTTTGGAGTTGTTGACTGACGCGATCGCAACTAAAAAAAAAATTGCCATTTGTGGGGACTACGACGCCGATGGCATGACCAGCACGGCTCTACTGCTGCGATCGCTCAGGTGGTTGGGTGCTGATGTTGATTACGCCATTCCCAGCCGCATGCGGGAAGGCTACGGTATTAACAAGCGAATAGTCGAAGAATTCCATCGAGAAGGCGTCCAACTGATTTTGACCGTGGACAACGGCATTTCAGCAATTGATGCGATCGCCAGAGCTAAAGAGTTGAGTCTATTGGTCATAGTCACTGACCACCACGAACTCCCACAACAGCTGCCATGCGCTGATGCCATCCTCAACCCGAAGCTGATTCCAGAATCATCCCCCTACCGGGGTCTTGCCGGTGTGGGAGTTGCTTACATCCTCGCAGTGTCTCTTGCCCAACAACTGGGTCGGGCGTCGGGATTGGTGAAACCGCTGCTAGAACTATTTACACTGGGAACCATTGCCGACCTAGCCCCCTTGACCGGCGTTAACCGGCGCTGGGTCAAACGCGGCTTGCGTCAGCTGCCCCACTCTCAGCTGGCTGGGGTGCGGGCGTTAATTCAGTCAGCGGGGGTGGAGGGG
>CAXUIG010000008.1:0-50750 GCA_964250845.1 uncultured bacterium
TGTCGGGAAGCGCTCAGAAAGACGCACATCCCAGTAAATCTTCGTCGCCTCCTCTACACTTTTAGTCTCGACCAGAGCTTGTACGAGTGCTTGGTAATCGGCATGGGAGGAGAAAATGTTAGGCACGCCCGACAGGGGCCATCTACCCCAAATCTCCGTGCGAAAACTTGCATAGTCTGTGTCTGTACCCAGCCAGAAGGGCGAGTTGGCTGCCAGCGCCAGCAGTGGTGCCAGCCAGACTCGAGCCCGGTTCATTACGTGGATGGCGGCTTCTTTGTCGCCAAGTCCGACGTGTACGTGACAGCCGAAGATGACGAACTCGCGTGTGAGTTGTTGATAATCTCGCATCAGCCCTTGGTAACGTTCTTTAGGCGTGAGCTGCTGTTGGGACCAGTGCGAGAACGGGTGCGTCCCAGCAGCGGCGATTTGGTTGCCGTCAATTGCTGCTGCTGCTGCAATCACTTCGCGCCGCATGCTTACAAGAGAGGCGCGCACGTCAGCGATCGTTCGACAGATGGGTGTCCCGATCTCGATCTGCGAGAGCATAACTTCAGGCTGCACATCTGAGCCAAGAGCTTTCTGTGCTATAGGTAGAATCTGCTTGGCACGCGAACTAAGCTCGCGAGTCGTGGGGTTAATAATCTGATATTCCTCTTCAACACCGATGGTGAAGTCTTCTGTTTGGGGTGCCATGCCAGATATTTCCTTAACAAAAGCAAATCAGTTGAAATGTCGGACCCGGATTTCTCACAAGTCCGCAAAAAATCGGCTGTCTGCCCTGGAGGTGTAGTTATGACCCGCTTTCCGTTTGCAGAACTCGACCCGGCATTAACAAAGCACATTACTGAACTGGGAGGTCAGTCACTTAATCTTTACCGGGTACTCGCCAACCAATCTATTTTATACATTTAAGTGGGGATGGTGACGTGGTGAGCCGTATTTTCCAGGCAGTGCTGCACTAGAATAATCAGTGCCTCAGCCACTGAGGCTTGGTCGTTCGCATTTACCTTTACCATTAAAGGTTGGTATTTTTCGTCCACGTACCCCAAGGCGATCGCAATATTCTCCTCTGCCCAAGCCCCTGGACAATCGGTATGGGTGAGCCCAATCATCATCGGGATTTGCATCCGTTGATTCATGAAACTTACAATCCGGCGGGCATAGCGGAACTCGCTGGGGCGGTGCGCCGCTATCAGTAAAACATAGGCGTGGGCTTTGCGAATTAAGATATCCCACATAAAATCAAATCTGGCCTGACCGGGTGTACCGTAGATGTGCAAAGCCATATCTGGGCCAAATTGCAGACGACCAAAGTCAAGGGCGACAGTGGTTTTTTGCTTCATCTGTGCAGTTTCATCCGTGGCTTGCCGGTCGGTATCGACTACTTCTATTTCACTAACGGAACGAATGAAAGTGGACTTCCCAGCCCCCACCGCTCCCGTCACGACTAAGCGCATGATTTCCATCAGACCTTACTCCTAAGAAAGCCGACTAAATTTTGCAGAAACGACTGATTAACGCTGGTGACTTTAGTCGAAGCCACTGCCAGTTCCGGAATTTTTTCCACAACTAACTCTTTCTTGGGTGCGGCAGCAATAATGGGAACTTCTTCAAGCAAGCCTATAACCGTCATTCGGAAGGCAATTTGTTGGAGTTTTTCAACTGGCAGTTGCAGTTGTATTGCGATCCCCTGAATCGAAACTGAGCCATCAGCAAACTCCCAAACTTGCAACTCAAGAGATTCTAGCTGTAGGTGGGGTCTGCCAGCGATCGCCTTAGTCAAACCGAAAGTCGGATCGGGGAGCTTTTTTGCCAAGGTCGTCCAGTCTCGCAGCACCCGCAATCCTAACAAACTGGCTTCAGTGGCTGACATACTCAACCCAGTCATTTCTGCCTTGGGTAGCTTAGCTTTGGGATCAAACGCAAACTGACCATTTGGCACCTTAAACAAAGCACAGACCCGCTGTAGCACCTGCGCCTGGAATAGCAGCTTCAGTTGCTCAACACTTATGGCTCCATGTGCTTTCAGATACATCCCCAGCGGTTGCTCTGCTGCAGATTGCCCATGCAACAAGTTGATCACCTCGGGGTTAAGCCAACCCCGTTGTTTCAGCATCGAGAGCAAGCAGTTGTGATCTAGTTTGTCTGCCACCGCCATAATCCGCCCACCCTGTAGCCAGAGATAATAAACTTGACTCTGGTGTTTGTCAGCGTCGGGTTCGGGCTGGATCGAGAGCAATCCGGTTTTATACCCTTGCTCAAGCAATTGAAAAATTTCTGGTAAGGAAAATTCGGATAAGTATCCCGTAAGTGCCATAATTGCTTGTCTTGATTTGAACTCCAGCCGTTCCTAGTCGTTAAAGAACTCAGGAGTCAGTTGTCAGAATTAAAACCTAAAAACTAATCTAGACAAAGGTTTAAAATTTATTTTTACTTCTGAATTCTGACTCCTGACTTCTACCCTGATAATGCAATGTTATTTGCACAATAGCAAATCTCTTTGTACTGCGTTTAAGCCTGATAGCTAGCGTAAAGCAGCCTTTAACTCGGCTACCGCGCGTTTGATTTCCAGCATCACTAACCCCAGCTTAGCTACCTGACTTGCTAGAACCAGCAAGACCGCATCCTCGCCACAGCCGATGAGAATTCCGTAACCCTGATCCCCTTGCACATAGATGCGATCAATTGCGCCCCGGGACAGTTCTTGACCAATCCGTTCTCCCAATGACAACATAGCGGCAGACATTGCTGCGGTGCGCTCCTCATCCATATTCATCGGTAGGCTGGAAGCCAGGGGTAGACCGTCTGGTGAAACCAGAGCGGCTCCCTCTACATCGCCGGTGCTGGAAACAAAATTATGCAAAATGCTGTCAATCTTGCCTGTAGTCATAACCATGCTCGTGTTCCTTACCCATTGTGGGCTGTAGTGTATAGATTCAAAGGTTTTCGTTAATGCAATGCTGGTTTCACCAGCTGCTTTGTTGACTACATGGGCTTAAACTCAAAAATATCGTGAGTGCCACCTCGCAGTACTGATTCAGTATGAGTTCCATGCAAGCGCTTGCCCAGGATTTTCTCCAACGCTCCCCAGACTGCCCCCATTGTGAAGGTGCACTTGCGGGATGAGCCTTCCTCTTCACCGGTGGAACATAAGGTTTCTGTGGTGTAAACCTTGATTAAATCCCCGGATTGGACAATTTTTTCAATCAGACATAGGCGAGTGCCATCCTTACCCAAGGCTTGCGACATCCGCTGTGTTACATCCTCGAGACTGAGCGATTGGCTAGTCAAGCCCAATTCATGTGCGAGTTTTTTTCCACGGGCACGACCAGCCGCAATTAGAGATATCGCTGTTGCTTTCTCGCCCAAAGCGTCTTCCATGCCTGTAATTACAGATTTGAAGCAGACAATGCTGCTAAAATTTCCCAACTCTGGACGTGTCATCGTGTTCATAATTGCTGCTCCTTACTTAGAGCGTGTGTCTAAGCTTTGAAAGTTGCTATTCACATTTATATCAATTAGCAACTGCTTACGAGATTCGTAAATTCAACGATCTTTATATCAAAATTTTTTTAGTGACAGCCAGAATCTGCCCAAAATATCCGTGATATTACCAATGTTGTTTATTGGTTGTTATGCTGTATAAAGCAGACCAAGCCCACACGCTGTCTCCTGACCGCGAACCTGACTTTTAGATTCGCAAAACCCAGCGGTATCAACTAGCAGAAGCTTTGGCAGGAATTGAGACGGAAGACGAGCGCTGCCAGATTAATTGGAGTTGCCATCATCTACTATTACTAACAGCTACTCCTCACATGGGAGAAGGCAAATGCTGGCAACTCCCATGCTAAGGGGGAAATGACTAAAATCAAGAACTGCCAAAGGCTACTGACTAGTCTTAGAATGGCGGAATTACAGGTAATACCTAACAGTGGTAACAACTCGACTCTTCTTGGCACGTAAGGCTCTCTTCAAGAAAAAGGCTGTTTGATTGTGCAAAAGACCCTCCCACCAGTTACGTGTCACAAAAGCCGTAACAATTATCGTTGACAAAACGCCCTGATGATGTGCTTCATAGTCAGAAACAAATTTACAAATCGGAGATATCAATGAGCGATAGGGCGACTCCAAAATCACCAAAGGAATATCTGACTCTAGCTCTTGCCACTGTTGTAGCAGTTTCTCTCGGTCTGTAGTACCAATATCGACATGGATGGCAACAATCTCATCCGCAATGCTGCGTGCATAATCAAGTGCATCTACCGTTCCTTTATGTAGTTGGCCTACTATAACCACTGCTGGATGGGTTACTACTTCTGCTTTAGGTCTAGGAATATAACCTCTAGGTGCCATATCATGAATACTAACCTGCTCAGCCACAGATTGATAGTGACGATGAATGGCTCGGAATAGGCTCACCAACAAAGGAACTGCTACTACGACTATCCAGGCTCCCGACGCGAACTTTGTCCGCAAGATCACGAGCAGAACGACTGCTGTAGTAATAGCTCCTAAGCCATTCATAAAAGCTCTAGGTTGCCAACCTGCTCCACGCTCTTTGAACCAGTGGCGTACCATCCCAGCTTGGGAGAGGGTAAAGGAAGTGAACACGCCTAAGGCGTAGAGGGAAATAAGCCTGTCAACACTGCCTCGGAAGATAATGATCAAGACAGCACCAAATATACTCAGTAAAATAATGCCATTGGAGTAGACTAAGCGATCGCCCAACAGTGCTAATTGCCGGGGCATATACCCGTCACGAGCTAACAGAGAAGCAAGCCTGGGAAAGTCCGCATAACTGGTATTGGCTGCTAAAGTCAAGATGAACAGGGTGGCAAATTGCAGATAGTAGTATAACAGCCCATCGCCGAAAATATTGTGCCCCAACTGAGAAAGTACGGTTTGTTGGCCTGTGGGATCGGGAACAATCTGATAAACGCTCGCTAGGTGAGTTATGCCTAAAAACATTGTCCCTAGAATTACACCCATGTAGATCATTGTTGTCCGGGCATTCTGTGACTCTGGTGGTTTAAAGGCTGGAACACCATTTGATATTGCTTCTACCCCGGTGAGCGCTGTACACCCCTGAGAAAATGCCCTCAAAATCAAAAATATACCAAATGGTTCTACTGCTCCCTTGAGTGCGGGAGGACTCGGATGTATTTGTCCAGTAGCCTGGTGATAAAAACCAAAGGCAATCATGATAAAAACACTGACAATAAAGGCATACGTCGGAACCATAAATATCTGTCCCGATTCCCGTATACCCCTCATATTCGCCAGCATGATTAAGAAAATAAACAGCAAGCAAAGGGAAATCTTGAACGGTAGCAGTTGTGGCACCGCTGAGTTTAGGGCATCTACCCCAGAAGCGATACTCACGGTTACAGTCAGAACATAGTCGATCATCAGCGAAGCGCCTGCCACCAAACCTGGATAGACGCCCAAGTTTTCATGGGCAACGATGTAGGCTCCACCGCCACTGGGATAAGCACGGATGGTTTGTTGATAGGAAAGTGTAATTATCAGTAGCAGCAGCGCGATCGCTCCTGCAATCCATAGAGAGTCACCGAGAACAGCCGCGCTCCCTGTAAGCACCAAAACCTTTAGGATCTCTTCGGTAGCATACGCAACAGATGAGAGCGCATCCGAGGAAAGAACCGCCAAGGCGGCAAAGTTGTTCAAGCGTTCGTGACTACTAGCACTCGTCGGTAACGATTTACCGATTAAAAATTCCTTCAGCCGAGAAGACGATGCCATACCAATTCCACCTGTGCTTGTTTTCCTCCTGCTCAGGCGGGTGATCAACTACCACCGAGCAAGCTAACTGAAATTTTGCCAGATTCAGCACCACTTGCGGTAACTTTTAAAGCAGACGTAGCTGACCATCAAGATTCGCCACCTTAAGCTGGCTTTGTTGACCCGTACCTACTGCCGGTTCCTCCTCAATGCCAGCTGGAGAGAGCCATACTTCCGCCTCAGATGTCAGCAACTTGTGTGCTGCTTCCAGCATTGGGGCTGCTATGTCCTTGAGGTCTTCTCGATTGTCCAAGTAAGTTTTCAAAGCTTCCATTGGGTCGATGCTGCTACTAGCTTGCAATTGGGGCAAGCGCGGTCGAGCCAGCTGGCTCACTAATTCCGGTTGAATCGTATAGTTGTGGGCATCACTCAAAGCGCGATGCAGCGACGCCGTATCAATCTGATCCAACTGGTCAGAGCGGAGTTTGTAAATCAGCCGCACCACGGCATCTGCAATGTCCTTTTTCGCAATTGCTTTGTGCAAAGCTGCTTGCGGGTCAGCTGCACCAGACACATCCACCTCTATAGTGCGGAAGTTTCGGACTGGGAGGGGACAGAATTCCCACTGGGCGCTGCCTCGCTCCAACTGAATCATTATAAAGCCTTTGTCTTCCTTTTCTTCACTGAAATCCACCCGCTCAATGCTGCCAGGGTAGATGATCGGGGGGTCATTAGACTTGTTGAGGTTTTGATGACGGTGGACGTGACCTAATGCCACATAATCAAAGCAGGGTCGGGTCAGCAAAGATAGGGGAATTGTGAAGCCTTTGCCCACTGCCAGGAAACGCTCAGCCCCCAAGCTGGCATTATCGGTCATCAAGTGACCCAGGAGAACGGTTGGCAGATCGGATTGGAGGCGGCGGATTTCGCCTTCCAGGGCGACTCGCAGGCGTTCAATCAACAACTGGTTAACTTCAGCCAGCGATAAACCTGCGGTTTCCGGGCGAGTTAGTAAGGCGGAGCGAGTGAGCCAGGGGAGGGTAATGACTTGGACGGCGCCATTGCCAGTTTGGATATGGTGGGTAGTCAAGCGATCGCCCACTACAAACCCTGGCACCCCCAACGTGCGATAAATGCACAAACTCGCACCCCCTTGCCC
Source organism: uncultured bacterium (assembly GCA_964250845.1). Lineage (GTDB taxonomy): Bacteria > Cyanobacteriota > Cyanobacteriia > Cyanobacteriales > Chroococcidiopsidaceae > CAXUIG01. The sequence continues at coordinate 6,899 of CAXUIG010000008.1, forward strand.
TTGAGAATGCTGATCGTGGTTGCCTACCAGCAACACCGTAGGAATTTGGGCATCCACTAGGCGGCGAAACTGAGTGGCAAAGGCTTCCTGTACAAACGGCGGCGGCGTGGCATCAGGAAAGGCATCACCGCCAAATAGGACGAGATCAACTGGCTCTGCAATCGCTCGGTCAATACACCTTGACAGTGTTCCCACAAAATCCTCCAGCCGTGTGTTTAACCCAGTTTCTGGATTCATCCGTCCGTGGGAAAAGCCACTGCCTAGATGGATATCTGATAGGTGCAGGATTTTAATCATTTTTCACCCATGGTAGACTTTGGCAAGAGTGCCTGCGCCTCAATACCCCAAACGGGCTGCTCTAGATAGGGTTTTATCCCTGGGAACGGCGTGTGCAAAGAGTTCTCCTGTCACAACAAAGCGAATATTTTATAGTTTAGTACAATTAAAATATTACAATTTTCATTCTAGTTTAAACATCCAATCAATTATTTATATTTAAAGTACATGACCCTGTGGTAAGATGGGTATGCACTAGCGACACTCGCGCATATTATAAATTTGGTTTTGTTTCTCTTCGCTTGCCAACAATTTAACCCAAAATGTCCGCACAGCCTCCTCTGAAATGTCAGCACTAAGAAGAGCAAGCGCTGTTTGCATGCCAGTAATATCAGGTGTTCTGTGTAAGAATTGACTGTAGCTAAAGCTTATCAGCTCTTCACCAAGTTGGGTGGAATCAGAGCCCAACAGCGTTTTTTGGGCTTGGGTCGCAGTATTTTTACCGTCATCTGACTTTAACATAATTTTGATCAGCTTCACGTACCCATCTGTACGAAGCTTGCTGATCCATTTGTACCGCTCCTCATCACTCAAATCTTTGAGAGGATGAGCAAATACCCTCTCATAGGCGTGTTTGAAAAGAATGAATTCTACCTGGGTTTTATCAAGCACAGTATCAACAATTTCATCAGGGGTAAACGCCACTTGCGACTCAGGAAAAATATATTTATGTACTTCCTTAAGTGTTGGTTTTCTTCCAAATATATCTAATGTTAACTCTGTTAAAAAATCACCATCCCAACTTTTAATTGTGGGCTTGGAGAATTTCTGAGGCAACTTTACTCTGTACAGACCGTCTATAGATGGGTTATCACCAGGTTTATTTGGTACGGATTTGAAAATACCAATAATGCTATTTAAATTTTTTATGTTATCATCAAAAAATGTATAAGAAGCAGTGTTACGCATAGTAAAGTGATTCAATTTATTCCGGGTAAAAACACCTTTCCCAAGGGGGGTGTGTGAGCGCGAAATACTAAACTGGTAACATCCTTTGATCGGGTCAATTGGGGAAACGCACCCGCTACCACCAGTATTTCCCAAGATGTACACATATTCGTCATCACTCACTAATTGATACGCATCAACAAGAGTATTGTCATCAGATTGTTGACCTGGTCCCCAAACCTCAGATGTTGCTGGATTGTTCGCGATGATCTCTTTCCCAATAAACCCTTTTGCCCAAAGGCGTTTTTGCCCACCATGCTCTTGCTCCAACTCAATACCTCGAATGGAAACTTTATACCATTTGCCACTATGCCTATCAACTTCTGTAGTTGACCAATAAAGATAAATTCTGCCTTTGTGAACTAAGAGCTTGGGAACAGACGCCGAAAAAGTATGGGCATCTCCCGGTACAGTTGAGCCTCCCAAGATAGGAATAGTGCCGCGGGAAGCATCAATCTTTTGCAATATGGGATTGTAAGGTGCAATGCATGCGGAAACCGTATCGGATTTTGCTTGATAAAAACCCATGCCAAAGCCTAGCTTACCTCCTAAACCTCGGGAGTTACCGTAACACTCAAAGGCAGTCCAAATTTCATTATTGTATATGACGGCACTTTGATCGTAACCTGAGTCAACCTTAAATTTTCCTCCTGTAAAATCGATTCCTCCTGGAGGCGGTGGTGGAGCAAAGACGAAGGCTCCAGGCTGAAAAAGAGGAGGATGTGCCGTTTCATTGAGTTCGGCGACACGGATGCCAAGCTCTTGAAAGGAACAAGGATCATTTTTGTCCTTAAAATGAATACCAAACCGCTGGAAATAATGTCCTTTTTGTTTGGGTATAGGATAGAACCGAACTGAATTGCAGCCACGGTAATCGTATTGTTTAATAAAATCCTTAGGCATGAGCAAATCATTCTTACAGCGATGCTCTTTAGACCAAAAGACTGAATACGGCGATGGGGGACGATTAGCATTAATCGAAATCTCATAGTCAATTTCTGATTGCTTAGCCTTGTCAATTGTTTTATTTGAGTTTGGAACCGATTTTAGGCAAGGTTCACTAAGCACAGGGCTAACCTTTCCGCTTTCAGGTAGAATATTCGCTAAGCCTTTAAAATCATTAAGGCAGGCAATCAAGATTAGGGAAAGCGCAATTTTAATGGACTTTAACCAGAGTTTCCTTTGCTTATAAAGCATATCGTCTCCGGTTGAATTGCTTATAATCTGGTTGAGCAGTACTGTAAGTGAGCATGCTTTAATACTGGTTGTGTTGCTAAAACTTTGTCAATGGAGATAAAGAGACTTTGGATGGAATCATACCTTATTTTTTGGAGCTGAAACCAATTATATTAGCTGTGTCAGGTTGGCACAAATTATGGAAGACCTTTCTCACGACAGCATCAATCCCTAGCCAAAGCCAAAGTTTGTTACTTTTGGCTTTCACAAATGACTAGGCTTCATTACATTTAATTGTTAGCTTTCCTTGAAGTTTTGCTTAGACTTCCACCGACTGACTTACCGCAGCTTACTTGGCATTGACATCATCTTGTAGCCATTTTTCGGAGATGCCAGTGACTCTCGCAATCCCAGTCAAGGATTTTTTTTCTAGCAACATCTTGTCAATGTAATCTTTGGTTTGTCGTGAGACGATTTTCTGCTCCACGATCGCCTACAACAGATTGGCTTGTGTCACCAAGACTCACTCGATACCCTACAGCTTCGCATTAATACTGACATTCAGAAGGTATAAAGCTGACACCGTAGCAGAGGAACTGGTATTAATCCGTTTACTCTAATTCACAATACTACGGAGATATAAGTAATGGCTTTTCCAACATTTTCTCGTATGGCAATAAGCTGCAAAGACCCGCTCTCGACTGAAAAGTTTTACACCAAATATTTCGGCTTCAACCGAGCACGGGTTGTATCACTTGGCACAGATAGAGAAAAAGCTGCCTCTGCGGCTCGTTTCCTTTACTTAAATGTCGTTATGTGTAACGACATTTAAGTAAAGGAATGATTATTTAACCAACTCTTTCACTTTGCTGATGATGCCTTCTGGATCAAGCCCTTGATGCGGGTACTGCTCCCACAAACCTCCACAGCCTTCTTTATGAGTACCAAGGTGAGCAAACTTTGGAGTCAGACCTCGCTCCAACAGCCAGGAACCAAAGCGGCTCCCCAGTCCGGTGCGGCGGTTGAAGGCTTCGACCACCAGCACGAAGGGGGCAGACCCAACTTTTGTCAGCATCGCTTCATCAATGACATTCAACGTGGGTTTATTGATTAAGCCAACATCAATCCCTTCTTGCTTGAGGCGTTCTACGGCATCGGTAGCCCGATAGAGTGCATCTCCAAAGCTGACAATGTAGCCTGCGGTTCCTTCTCGCACCACCTCATCTTTGCCAGGAACAAAGGTATAGTCACCGCCGTACAAATCATTGCCGTTTGCATCGAGAATATTGGGAGTTTTGGAGCGGGTGGAAAAGATGAAGCGCAGTCCTGGATTATTAAATATGGCTTTGACACAAGCGGTCATCTGCGCCGCATCGGCTGGGAAGTAAAGCTGTGTTTCGTACCCGTCATCCAATCCATTGTCAGCAAAGAAATTGTTCAACCCGAAGTGGCAGGTGTTGTCTGCCATATCATCAATGCCAGAGTGCGAGAAGTGGCAAAGCAGATTGGAGTAGTTCAACCGCGCCATTGAGATTTCTGAAACGCACATTTCCAAGAAAGCGGCGAAGGTGGCGAAGATGCCTTGTTTCCCTTCCACCATACCGAATCCGGCGGCGGCAGAAATGTTGCCCCGCTCCATGATGCCGGAGGAGATAAACACCTCCGGGTGCGCGTCGTGGATTTTTTTCAACCCGCAGGAGCCTTCCAGATCGCTGTCAATCACCAGAACGTTAGCTTTGCGATCGACTTCGGTCATGCTATCTAGCATCGACACCACCGCATCCCCAAACACATTGCGGTTGGAACCCCAGTTGTCACCCGAACCGATGAATTTGTATGGATTTTTGGGCTGTTTGATCGCTTTCAGGTACTCTACTGCTTCAGTTAGTCCTCGCTTTTCCAGGTAGGAGATAGCCTGTTTCACGGGAATTACGTCATGCCCGTGGGTTGTGCCTTCGATTCCCTCAATGCCAACGGACATCGGGCGATGGTTAACGACAGCGATGGGTCCAGGAGTTGCGATCGCTTCACAAATTCGACGATATAAATCATCAATATCTTCGCCATTACCTTCGAGCACCTTTAGCCCGTGTCCTGCTAAGGTTTTGGCAACGGTGTAGCCAGGAAGGTACTCGGAGGGGTGTCCAGCGATCGTCACATCGTTATCATCGATAATCAGCTTGACGTTGATGTGTTGAGCTACCGCTAGTCGTGCTGCTTCTGCATCGTTGCCTTCCTGCTGTGCGCCATCAGAACCGAGACAGAACACCGTTTTGCCAGGATTCGCGATCGCCACACCATTGACATATCCCCACAAATGTCCCAAGCGACCCGAACTAAATTTCACTCCAGGAGTCAACCGCAGTTCGGGGTGTCCAGGCAGGTGAGAATACGCTTCGCGGTAGTGGGCAAGCTTCTCTTCGGGTAAGTCGCCGTGAATAGCAGCCATCAAGTATTGCGTTGCCACTCGATGTCCGGCTTCGTCAAAAAAGATCGGCACAAACTGGTCAGGACTGCCTCGGAAGAGTGCGTCCAGGATCATAACTTCGGGTACGGTGTCATAGGGTCCGCCTGTATGTCCCCCCACACCTCTGGCCGCCCCCGTTGCAGTGAAGAACACGATCACGTCGCGGCAGAATTGAATGTTGGCTTTCAGGAGCGATCGCTGCTCATCGGTGAGGGTCGGATTGGTGGGGTCAAGCGTCAGAGGCTTGTAGGCACTGAGGTCGATCGGGAAGGCTGGATTAGGGTTCATTGTTTTCTCTTGAGGGAAATTTGTAGTCGGGCGGGCTGCACGAATGTGCTTGAATTCAGCCGAAAGTACAGATTTGATCGGTGATAATGAATATATTCATGAGTATAAACTCACAAAAAACCAATTTCAAGCTCAAACACGCAACTTCAGGAAAAGTCAATCATGCTAACGGCACAGCGGCGACAATTTATCCTGGAGGTCCTGGGCCGAGATCAGAAGGTGCTTTCCTCAGAACTGAGTAAAGTTCTCAAGGTCTCTGAGGATACGATTCGGCGCGATCTGCGAGAACTGGCAGAATCGGGTCTGTTGCAGCGCGTTCACGGCGGCGCATTGCTCACCTCTCCCGCTACCGCCAGCTATGCCCAGCGCCAGAAACAAGCTCCTAAAGAAAAAGAAGCGATCGCCCGTGCTGCCGCTAAATTGGTTTGTCCTGGACAGGTTGTGCTCCTGGATGGGGGCACAACTACACTTCAGGTTGCTCGTCATTTGCCCCTGGAGCTACAAGCTACAATTGTCACGAACAGCCCGCCCGTCGCGATCGCACTAGCCGACCATCCACACATTGAGGTCGTCATGTTAGGCGGGCAGCTTGACAAAAAATCGTTGGTCAATGTGGGCGCTGCCACGATCGAGGCATTGGGGATGATTCGGGCTGATCTGTGTGTGTTAGGCGTTTGCAGCCTGCATCCAGAAGTGGGAATTAGTGTGCCCTCCTTGAATGAAGCCCATGTGAAACGCGCCATGATTGCGAGATCTGCTGAAGTGGTTGGATTAGCAACCGCCACCAAGTTAGATACGGCTGCCTCTTATGTCGTGCAGTCGATTCAGGCGCTCACTTACCTCGTCACAGCCCCAACAGTGGCAAACGAGATGCTTATCGCTTACAAGAATCTGGGGCTAACGGTCATTCGTAACGAGCTTCTCTAATTGGGCTCAAACTGGCGAACGGAGGCTTTTCCCCTCACGGCAGCAAACGATGCCTTTAATGCTTTACGCAGTGGCAAGATTAGAAACTATCTCAAAATGCAAAAACCAGAATCGAGAAAAGTTAGTGCGAAGACTAATTTGCAATGGATAATCGCCAACAGCGACGATACCAAAGCAACGCACAAGCGAACTTGATCATACCCAGATAGTTACAAGCTTTCTTGTCGTAGCGAACTAGAATTGCCCTGCATTTTGAGAGCCAACCGAGAGTTCGTTCGACAACCCATCGTCGCGCAGGATAACGTTTCTGCTGCTGTTCATCAGATTTTTCTTCACCAATACGACGAATGTGCGGAATGTAGTGGTGCTTGTCCACAGCATCTCGACCTGTGGGATTATCATAGCCCTTATCTAAACAAAGATGCTGTTCAATGTCTTGTGGCTCTGGGCGTTCTACAATGACTGCCTCTAGGGTTGTTTCGAGTAATTTACACTCATGCACGTTTGCACCACCGATGACGACTGCTAATGGTCCTCCATCTGCTTCGACCAACAGACTTCGCTTAGTTCCTGGCTTTGCTCGGTCGGTGGGATTTGGACCCGTTTTATCGCCACCGAATCTTGCTTTTGCCATTGCTGCATCCGCACTTTGCCATTGCCAATCGACACCGCCTAATTCCTCACATTCCTCAACCAATGCTGCCCAAATTCGATCTAAAACACCAATCTGTACCCAGCGTTGAAAGGTACGATGAACGGAACTATCATCAGGAAATTCAGCGGGAAGTTGATTCCATTGACAACCGCTCCGAAGGCGGAAAATAATGGCATCGAGTGCAGCACGGGCATCAATGCGCTTACGACCGATAAGATTCGGCGGCTCATATTCACTCAGAATGCACTTTAGCTGATGCCACAGGTCATCTGGTATTCGCCATATTGTTCCTAATTATTTTTGCTTTTTGTTCATCTTAGCGATAGTGCTTTAATGCAGTTTCGTCGGATTTTGCTGCTGCTTCTGCCCTACAAAAGCGATGTGATTAAGTGCAAGTTTCCCAATCTCAGATTAGTTACGGTTGAGTGATGAATTCAAGCAATGAGTGTTGAGCCAAGTGAATAATTGCTCATGACACAGTGCCAGTGCTCCAACCTGACAATGTTCTTCAGCGCCGTCTTGAGGCGAGAATAGCAAGTAATCCTTTGTACAAGTGAGTCTGTCGTACAATCGCTTACCGTGATTCGGTAGAAAGTGGTCTTCAGCACCGTCCATAATTAAGGTTGGACAACTCACTCGATGCGCCACGTCTTTCAAAGTAAATTGTTTAATTTTGTTGACTAATTCAGATGGGGATGCAACACCCATGACGTACAGTCCATGCCCAATCATTGCTTTAGCACCAGAATTTGCACTGCTCACACTGCTGACAATTTGATTGACGACAGCATCATTCCCTTCCACAAGTTGAGCGCGTAGATTTGGCGGAAACAGTTCAAGAAAGGAATCGTACATATCAAAGATACCGCCATGAAAAATACAAGCAGCAAATCGATGATCAAGCGCAGCAGCACGAAGAGCGAGTAGTCCAGCAAAACTTTGTCCAAACAGAATAAGCTGGGGGAGCATCTACTTCATTCCGAGTTAGAAGGTAATTCACAACGGGAGCAATAACAGTTTCCCAGTCGGGTCGAAACGGCAAGTTTTGCTGACGAATGACACTTCCTTGTCCGGGACCTGCAAACGTGAGGCAGTGATACCCCTGCGCGACTGCCGCCGCCGCACCGAAGAAATGTAATTCCTCCAAGGTCGAGTCAAATCCTGGAAAAAAGATCAGGGTAGGACGAGGTTGAGGATCAACGGTACAGCGATAAAAATAACCCGGAAGCGCGATCTGGTCACCAGAAAGCTGAACCCTTTCAATCTGCGGCGTGAAGAATGTTGTCGCTGTGTGGAAACACGATTCGCTCTGTCCCCAAGTGTCTAGAATCCGAGGGTCATGGGGGTCGCTGTGTAGAAAAAACTCAGCCGTGCGGTAATAATTACTTGCCCGTAAATATGCCTGACGTGCGCTAATGGGGTCGTCTTGCCGCAAGGTCTCATCCGCATGATGATGGACTCGTTCAGCGGTCTTGCGCCACTCGGTATACCACTGCTGATAATTCCCGTCTTCAATCCGCATTGCCGTTGCCACACATTCACCCAAGTCAGCGCCGCCGTAAACGCTATGTCCAACCGTGCGAAGCAAATTGTACGAAAAGTTCTGGTCTTGAAAAATCAGTTTCATCGCGATTCTGGTTGTAATGATGTAATCAAGGTTTTGACAAGATGCTCGAAACTGGCATCACAAGAGCGAGGTAAAGGAAACAACTGGGCGCGTTCTGCGCAGACAAACCCATGTAGTGCAGCGTGAAACAACCGACCTGCATCGACAACTGCATCTGCACTGGAGCAAAACGGCGTTAAGGCTCGTTGATAGAAAGCCGCGATGTCTTGATAAATGGCATGAAACTCCGGATCGCTCAAATCGAAGGGCTGACTTGTGATAAAAGCGTACAGTTCAGTGTGTTGGTGCGCAAACTGCCGATACTGATAGGCAGCTCGTCCCAACTGTTCTTCAGGCGTTGTACGGGGCTGTTTCTCGACGCAGTAAGCAGCTACAAACTGCTGCCATCCTTCGAGCCGCACGGCGCGATAAAGACCTGAATTGCCGTCCAAGTGCTTGTAGATTGCGGGGGGTTGCACACCCAGTTGTTGTGCGACACGATTGACACCGAATGCTGCGTTTCCCCCAGTCTCTAAACAAACGATCGCAGTTTCAACGATCGTTTGGGGCGTGAGCGTTTGTCCTTTGGGTCGCCCTAGTCGAGTAGAAGTTGTCACCTCGATTCTCCAATAAGTTAATCCAATTAACCTAAGTTAACTCAATTAACTTTGTCAAGCTATTTTGACCATTTTGAGATAGTGTCTAAGTCAGCTAGTCAGCTCCAGACTAGGGAATAAGGTATCCACAATTGGCGTATCTTCGCTGTAGAGAAAGACCAATCAGCCGCAGTAAAGCGGCTCTTGTTAGATGAGTGGAAAAAAAGCGGTAACACCTTGGGTATTGCTTGGCCGTCTATTAATTCATAAGTAATTTCTGCTTCCGGCAGTGCCCAGAATTCTTCTATAGTGAGAAAAGTTTTTGCGGTCATAGCGAGCTTTCCTCAAGGTTTTGGTTTGTAGCTGCTGCTAAAACAAGCGCTCGCCTCTTCCCCTGTGAAGTTGTCAGATCACTCGTAAATGTTTCTGAAGAAATACAGAAAGGTCTTCCTTGGTCATCTGCCCTTGAGCTATCTGCATCACTAGATCGTATTCTTCATCATCGGGCAAATCCAGGTTGTACTCATTCAACCGGAAAAATGTTTCCATCACACCAAGAGCTGTACGCTTATTGCCATCCAAAAACGGATGATTCTTGGCTATATGGTAAAGATAGGCACCAGCCTGTTCATAAATTGTTGGATGTAGTAGCTCACCAAAGAAAGTTGCTTTTGGCTGAGCGAGTGCCGATTCCAGCAATCCCTTGTCTCTGATCCCGTGACTACCGCCAAACTGTTCGATTAGAATTTGATGGATTTTCAGGACATCATCCATTTCTATAAATTCAGGAGTCTGCAAGGCGACGATAAACCTCCTTGCGCTCTTTTAGAGAGTTTAAAAAAGCTACCATTGCCTTACTGTTTGTTTTCTCTTCCCGATCCTGCTTCACTCTCAGCGAGCGCACGAAGTTTAATACTTCTGACAAAAGAGGTTCTGGAACTTGCTCGAGTTCTTGGATAATTTGCTCAATAGTCGTCATAGCTTACCTTCCGCATCTGACAAAATTGACTGACTAAAATATTGTCTTGGGTGGAATCCCGCGCCTGTAATTCGGTAGCCATAGACAGCCCCCCATCGCTTAATCTCCGTGACTACGCCGACAGCGTTGGTGGAATTGCGCCAGACGTGATCGCCTATCTGGAAATCTGGCGGGGGCGGGGGAGCTGGGGTCATTATGCCGTTTTTCATCGGGCTGCTCCAGGGGTGTGGTTGCGATCGGGCTCATATTCGCCGCTGCGATCGCCATTATGGTTTTCGACAGAAATAGAAAGTACCACATTTCCTCGCCCTAGTCTCTCAAGTAGATCAGAAACACTGGAGCACCCCACTGTTTCAGCGGCCTTCAAAACCCCACTCCAACCTTCCTCAGTCACGGTTAAAAAGCGTTTCTTTTTCTCACTATCAAATGCCTTCGCCCTCCCCTTCCGGTTCAGGTTAGCAAGGGAGTTGGGGTGCATTGGGTGCAGGTTGGCATTTACTTTAGTCATGGTAGCGAGGGTTCTTTGATTGATTCTTTAACCAATCTAACCCGGATTCATCCAGTACATTGCCGATATCCACATTATACTATATAATGTGGATATCGGGGGAAAGCTCAGGGGCGTAGCGCCTGTGCGACTTCTGCCAAAAAAACGCCCTGCTAGCGAGTATCAGGCGCTGGAAGGGCACTTAGTAAATCTCTAACTTGATCGTGACACCAAAAAACATCCGCGCCTTATCAATCGCGGAACCGTTCGCTCGACTGCTTGCTGAAGGCAGCAAAGAAATTGAATTACGCTCTTGGAAAACTAATTATCGGGGACTGGTATTGCTCCATACATCATCTGGGAGAGACTTTGATTTCTACTTCGATGCAGTGAAAATGCGCCACGACGACTGTCCCAAATTTGGACTTATTGGGGCTGCAATCTTAACGGATTACGACTACCAATCAACCGCGATCGCTCGACCCCATCAAAATAGGAGCAACAGGTAGTCCTAAACAGGTAATGATAAATTATAGTGGTGGATAAAATGCCAGATGGCTCCAATGTGGTTTTCCAGGTTTTTTGCAAAAGACAAAGTTTTTCTAACTAAACGGGATATTCTTTGGCGCATAGTATTATTAAATCTTTCTATGTAACTGGTAAAAACTGTTTCTTTACCTACTGCTTTATGCCGAGAATAAAGTTCAGATCCGCCCGTAACTCTAGCAATCCCGGCTCAAGAAATTCTTTCTAGTAAAAGGATATCAATCAAGTCCTTAGTTGACTGTGAAATGACCTTATTTGTCGGATTCTCTACAAACTGTCTACCACAATCGCCACATTTAAATCTGTTTTTACCATTATGGATGTGACCGTTTTTGACAATGTATTGACCACATTTTGTCCAGATCGCCATATCTGCTTATTAAGTCCTAATAACTTTAATATCTGTTATTCTCATTACATATTTAGGACTACCCCCTAAGTCAAAGGAGATCGCATCTGGTTAGGAAAACTCTATCTTTTTCCAAAAAGTTAGATAATCACCTTGGTGATCTGGTATTTTTTTCACCCCTATAATACATTTTTACATGTTTAGGAGAGTTATCACTACATATTTAGGACTACCAATTTATTTATATCTGCCACAATCTACCCGGAATGTGAAAGAATTGATGTTTGGGTTGCACTGGAATCAAAGTTGCGAGGTTTTCCCAAAAATGAAGCTTTATCACGCCCCAATTTCGCCAAACTCCCGCCGTGTTTGGATTACCCTGCTGGAAAAAAGAGTCGTGTTTGAACTTATTGAGCTCAAACTGGATGGAGAACAGTTTAACGCAGATTTTTTGGCAATTAGCCCTTTCCACCACATCCCTGCTTTGGTGGATGATGGCTTTAACATGGTAGAATCTTTGGCAATATTGGATTATTTAGAGGCAAAATACCCCACACCTGCGATGTTGCCTACTGATGCCAAAGATTTAGCGATTGTGCGGATGGTGGAACTAGCGACAACTAACGAATTATTACCTGCCACAATCCAATTATCCCCGGTGATATTAGGCTTACCTGGAGCAGACCCAGAAAAAATTGAGCAAGCATTACAGAAAATCTCAACCGTGCTGAAGTTTTTTGAGAGTCTTTTAGATCAGCGCCCATTTTTTGGCTCTCAAAGCATCACCCTCGCCGAATCTGTAGCTGGAACCGTAGTACCCTGTTTGCCAGGAGGCGGTGTTTCCTTGAGTGAATATCCCAAACTGAGTGCTTGGTGCGATCGCTTAACAGCACGTCCGGCGTGGCAAAAAAACCAAGCTACCCCAGAAATAATAGAAGCGATTAAAGCTCGCGTGGCAGCTAACACAATAGCGCAGGAGGATGTCAAAATGAAGTTATGAAGTTTCGAACGCTCCTCCTTATCCTCGGACTCTTAGCAATTCCTGCCATCCTGATTGGAGTCTATAGTGCTGTGTCTGCTCCCCTACCAGAAGGTTTTCCACCGCCTACGCCTGCCGGAAAGATTGAAGTTAAGCACTACCCTGCCTACCGTTCTGTCACGGTTAGCTATGAGGGTCAGCTCAGTCAAGCAACTAGTGCTGCTTTCGACCCCCTGTATCGCCACATTAGCTCAAACAACATTGCCATGACTGCTCCAGTCGAAACCCGCTATCCACTCATTACCTTGCAGGAGGGTGGTGGAGGCAAGCCTGATCAGCGCGGTCAAGCGGAGGTGTCATTTCTGTATCGCAGTAAAGACATCCATCCTCAGCAGGTTGCCCAGGGAATCAAGGTAGAAGACCATGTCCCGATGATGGTCGTCAGCATCGGCATTCAGGGAACCTACAGCTATGTTAACTACCAGCAACATCTAGAGCAGTTGCGCGAGTGGCTGACTCAGCATCCCGGTTATAAAGTCGCTGGTCAACCCCGTTGCTTTTTCTACGATTCGCCTTTTATCCCAGACGCGCTCAAGCGAAGTGAGGTGCAGATTCCACTAAGCTAGGAGCTTTCGTCAGGGACACCGGGGATGACGGCCCCCTTGAGTACAAATGTAGGCGAGTTGCTTGGGATCTAAATTTTTTGCCTTGGCAAAATCGACACCTTCCACCAGGGCAGACTGTAAACCGGATGAGGGCGTTTGAATAAATTGATCAGATTGGGCTGACTTTGAGCTGAGAAAAATTACCCCCTGCAAATCAGCCCCCGCCAGATTCGCCCCTCGCAAATCGGCTAGGCTGAGGTCGGCGTTGCGCAAGTTGACGTTTTCCAACTGGGCATTGCGGAAATTAGCGCTGGTGAGTCGAGTCGCCCTGAAGTCAGCATTGCGGAGATTGGCGCCACTCAAATCGGCTTGGGATAGGTCTGCTCCTTGCCAATCGGATTCGGTCAAGTTGGCAAACTGCAACTGCGTTCCTAACGCACTGACCCGGCCTAAACGAGCAGCGTACAGATTAGCTTGGCTAAGGCTTGCTTCTCCTAGATTGGCGCCAGTGAGGCTGGCATTGGTGAGGTCTGCTTCACGCAGGTTGGCTCCAACCAGCTGAGTGCTGCTGAGGTTAGCCCCGGTCAAATGAGCATGAGAGAGATTGGCCTGGTTGAGGGTGGCACGGATGAGGTTTGTACGGTTCATCAAGACGCGGCTGAGGTTAGCACCGGTCAAGTCGGCTGCTTTCATCTGCGCGTCGCTCAAGTCGGCAATCAAATCGTCTGAGGTATCCCAGCGACCATCCTCCCTCGGTTCCCGAAAACGGCTACCGCGAAAACTGGCGTTGTTCAGATTTGCCGCTCTGAGCTGAATTCCTGATAAATCGATTTTGTCTAGCACCAGGGTGAAGGAGGCAAAATCGGTGATCGTTTGACCCAGATTGGTGCGACTGAGATCGACAGCGTGGATTTTGCCGCTGTAAATCACGAGAATTTTGGCGATCGCCCGCTGGGTTGCCTGTAACCGCTCGGCACGGAACGCCCGCGTCATGCGCGGGGTGCCAGTGTAGAGCCGAGACTCCAGCTCCTTCGAGAGGTACTGATTCAAGCGTTGCAAGTAGGGTAAAGCTTTGGGACCACTACTCGCTAGGGCTTGCTGAATCGAATCGAGCAGGGTATAATTTCTTTCCTGACCCAGAAGATCCACGAGGAACTGGAGTGCCTGCGGATTGTTGAGCGTCCCCAGTGCCAGAATTGCTCTTTGGCGCTCGTATAGAGTTGTGGGCGAGTAAGGGCTTAACTGTCTTACCAGTGCGAGAAACTGCTGGCGGTTGTGCCCCTCCTCCTCCCGCTTGTTTGCCTGAGTTTGAATGTAGACTTCCGTGCCTACCAAGGTTCCCAACACGGCAGCCATACTGAAGAGCGACACCAGCAGCAGCGTCAGGTTAGGGTGCTGGCGCATCCAGCTCCACAAACTGTAACGCCGAGCTTTTTGTTCTGGTGTCAGGGCAATGCCAGATCGCACTGCATCCGACGCAGGCTTAGTCGATTGGTAAGACGTCTCCCGGTTGACGGGCTGACCACGCTTCCCCCCGCTTAAACGGCGATTTGCATCCAGGACATAAGTCCCTGCAAGACGGTCGTGAAGGCAGCGACGCTGGCGATCAAACCGGGCGCTCATCCCTTCTCCCAAAACCATCAAACCAGAAAATACCGCCAAAATGCTTAAGGAGGGAAAGGCAGCAGTGTAGAGCCACAGCACATAGGCAATCAAGAGTGGCAAGCCCCAACAACCAACTCCTTCTCTTAGCACAACTCGAGGCATACCGGGAGGCTTATGACCGGCGGTCACTACCCGCACGCCAAACCAACGCTTGGGCAGGGTGCTGCCAGTTTTAGCCAGTAAATACAATTGCCAGCTGGTCAGCACCAGGGGCGCCACTAGGGCGACCAACCAAAACAAATTAGTCAGCGGTGCAACTTGGCGGTGAGACAGCGCTGCAAGAAACGGGTTTCCTGCAGTAGGCGAGAGCGAACTCGAAGAGTCGCTCTCACCAGCAGGAAGGTTTACGGTTCTAGCGATCGCGTCTGCAGTAACTGCTAGCACGGGGTTGAGGGGTACTTGCTTCCCAACTGACTGAGACTGGGTGTACATCCCAATGCCGAAGGGAATCAACGCACTGGCAACTACCAGTGAGACTTCAACAGCCCAAGCTACAAAGCGCCTAGTGACCAGTGGCAGCGGGTTGAATCGTTCCTGCCTGTCGGGGCGATCGCGATTCATATTTCTCCTCACACTTGGGGTCGCCATCACACAACTTCCTTTTAGGTTCTCCCCATGCCCAATAAGTGGGCTTAGAAATAAATTAGTCTAATCTTTGGGCTTGTGTCTGAGATTTTAGCTAATGTCAGTCTATTTTGCGCTCAGGAACTAACGCCGGTAGCTATCGTCTATAAAAACTACGGGTTCTTAGATTAAAATCGCTCTTTTAACAGTCGGAGACAGACGAGATGAAGACGCGCACAGATTGGCTGGTTGTTCCCACAGCCTTGGCAATAAATTTTGCTCTCACGGCTGCGACTTTGGCTGAGATACCGGTTCTGACCATTAATCCCAAGTTTCAGCCAGAGCCGTTGGTTGTTCATGGCACCTCTGGGGGAGAAAAAAGCAGCGACTGCGGCAATATTGCCGCCACACCTAACCAAGTTATCCAAGTTACACAGGCGCTGCCTTACTTGCACTTAAGCGTTCAAAGCGCTGGGCAACCGACTCTTTTGATTAATGGCCCAGGGGGGCGCTTCTGTGTGCTGGGGGATTCTTACTCTGGAGAGAAGCCGGAATTTTCTGGCTATTGGCAGGCGGGTAAGTACTCGCTTAATGTGGGCGATCGCGCCCAGGGTCAGCATCCCTATACCCTCTCCATCTCGGAAAACAACAAACATTAAAAAAGTCTCCGAGTCAGAACCTAAGAACTCCTTAGAATGCTCAATTCTAACTTCTGGATTCTGAGTTCTACAAACATACAGCTATGCGTTGCGTTAAATCAACGACATTTTAATCTTCCACTGGGTTAGCGGGTACTTCTACCGCTTGAACGTCAATTGTGCCGGGAGGCGTCAAACGGTTAAAATGGCCCTGGTCCACCAACAGCCGCTCGCCACAGTTGGGGCATTCCAGCTCGGTTCGATTTAACCCGGTAAATTCGTAACGGCAGACGGGACACTGGTCTTTAATCAGGTTGCGTTGCATCCACCAGCGAAACCCCAAGAGCGCTAATACTGGTGCCAGGAGGATGAGCCCAACCAGAATCAGAAACGATTTAACCAACCAGCCTAGACCCACCAACCCCAGCAACCAAATACCTGCCAAGAGGGTGAGCCAAGGTCGGATGTTAGAAAGATTGAATCGAAAAGTTTTCAGGCTCATCTGTCTTTCCTGCTGGAGACCCGCCCTCTAGCCGCATTTTTTAGCGCCGGGAGGAAAGCGCGGCGGGGTCTATCGCTTCCCAATGAATCAAGAAACTCGTAGTCCCAGAGTGAGTATTCTCTTGGCATATCTGCTGGCATATGACAGACGGGGACAACATAAGGCACCGACAAAGCACCTGAGTCGCTTTGTCTATTAGGCTACCACGCCCACCGCCTAGTTGCCTAATTCACTTGGGTGGCTGTTGCTGTAATCTGTGCTTAACAATCAGCAAACAGTTTCTACCATCAGAACCGCGTTCATATACGACCCGGTCTGCTAAGCGCCGCAGGAGGAACCAGCCATACCCTCCTTCCTGAAGAGTACCTGGCTCCGGCTCTTCTAAGGCATCAGGATTAAAAGGCTTTCCCTGGTCCCATATTCTAATCTCAAGCCGGTCAATCCACAGGGTCAGGTCAATGTCGATGGTTGTTTCCGGCGGTAAGGCATGATGAGCATGACGAACGGCGTTGGTAAATCCTTCTGCTAGGGCTAAATTCAGGTGATAAAGTTTTGTTTCTGACCAGGAAAATTGAGATAAATTTTGCGAACAAAATTTCTCAAACCATTGTTGCACCTGGTTCAGAATCGTCAGCTCGCTCTTCACCGTCAGATGGTCTTGCTTCAACACTGCTGACCAATAACTAAAATAGACGCCTGTTGAATCTCAGCAGCACATGGGCGCAATAACAGAGAAACTTACAGGCGTCAAAGCGCTGTTGCGTGGCTAGTTTAGAAAAGACCCAGAGTCAAGGATTTATCCAGGGGTAATGTGGCACCAATGCCCAGCCACAGGGTAACCAAGGTACCAATGAGGAAGAGGGTTGTTGCCACAGGACGCCGGAAGGGATTCTGGAACTTGTTGACGTTCTCAATAAAAGGAACAAAGAGTAGTCCCAAGGGTACAGAAGCCATCGCTAAGACCCCTAAGAGTTTATTGGGAAGGGACCGGAGAAGCTGGAATACTGGGTATAAGTACCACTCCGGCAGAATTTCTAGCGGTGTCGCAAACGGATCCGCTGGTTCCCCAACCATGGCGGGGTCTAACACCGAGAGGGCAACTATACAGGCACCCGTCCCCAGGATCACTACGGGGAAAATATATAGCAGGTCATTAGGCCAAGCCGGTTCGCCATAGTAATTGTGGCCCATGCCTAGAGCCAGTTTCTCACGTAACTTTGGATCGCTTAGATCAGGTTTTTTCAGTGTTGCCATCGTTAACAGTGATCTCCTTCGTAGGGTGAATCAAAACATTTAACATTAAATTACAAGGGACCAGAAATGCCTTGCTTGCGGATCATCAAGAAGTGAAGCAGCATGAAGACGGCAATCAGCCAAGGCAGCACAAAGGTGTGCGCGCTGTAGTAGCGAGTCAGCGTCGCTTGGCCCACGCTCGAACCGCCACGCAGCAGTTCAGAGATAGTGGTGCCGACCACGGGAATAGCCTCTGGCACACCGCTAACGATCTTCACGGCCCAGTAACCAACTTGGTCCCAAGGCAGAGAGTAACCGGTCACGCCAAAGGAAACGGTGATCACGGCCAGGATGACACCCGTTACCCAGGTGAGTTCACGAGGCTTTTTAAACCCACCGGTCAGGTAAACCCGGAAGGTGTGTAGGATCATCACCAGCACCATCATGCTGGCAGACCAGCGGTGAACCGAGCGGATGAGCCAGCCAAAGTTCACCTCGGTCATCAAAGCCTGCACGGAAGTATAAGCTTCGGCTACAGTTGGCCTGTAGTAGAACGTCATCGCAAATCCAGTTGCAAACTGGATTAAGAAGCAAACAAGGGTAATCCCGCCGAAGCAGTAGAAAATGTTGACGTGGGGAGGGACGTACTTGCTAGTAACGTCTTCAGCAAGCGCCTCAATCTCTAGGCGTTCCTGAAACCAGTTATATATGTTTGAGTCGGTTACCTGCTTAGAAAACATGCAGCAAGAGTTCCTAAAAATGGATTGCGGTTGTTGAAACTACTCCAATCTCACCGAAGAGAGGGGAGGCTTTTCAAAGGTTTGAACGCTAGGCTTGGCGTGAAGCTTAAGCTAATCGCTTGCCTCGGTTCAGTTGCTGGAAATCCAGGCGGTTTTGATTAGGCTGCAGTCGGGTCAGTTGAGTCACGGCAGCTCAGGGTTCCCAGCTACGGTTAGCAACTCGGTCTGCTAACCGTAGTCCTATAAAAAAAGTAACATAATCGAGAGGAGGATTTCATGAGTGAGCGCGCTAACTGGGCGGGAGCACAATTGGGCCTGAGGGTGAAATTGAGGAGGGCGTTGATGCACAAACGAGTTTTCCGGGTTGGACTCTTACTGATAATCCCAATCCTGATCGCAGTGAGCTTGTGGGTACAACCGGCGGCGGCTTTGACGGAAGAACAGAAGCTGGTATCCGAAGCTTGGCGAATTGTTGATCGCGCTTACCTGGATGACACATTTAATCATCAGAACTGGTGGTCGGTTCGTCAACAGGCGCTCAAGCAGCAGCTCAAAGACCAGGAGGGGGTCTACAGTGCGATTGAGCAAATGCTTGGTAGCCTTGACGAGCCTTTCACACGGTTGTTGAAACCAGAACAGTACCGCAGTCTAAAAGTCATTACCTCTGGTGAACTGACAGGGGTGGGATTGCAAATTTCCCTCAATCCCAAGACGGGCGCCCTGGAAGTGGTGGCCCCAATTGCAGGCTCACCGGCAGAAAAAGCAGGAATTCGACCGCGCGATCGCATCCTGAAAATTGATGGCATTTCCACAGCAGAACTTAGCCTCGACGAAGCTGCTGCTAGAATGCGTGGCCCGCTCGGCAGTGGAGTCACCCTGACTATGGAACGCGATGCAGAGGCTGTGGGCGAGATTCAGCTGGTGCGCGATCGCATTGCTCTCAACCCCGTAGTCGCACAATTGCGTTCCCTGCCAGAGGGGATGCCGATTGGCTACCTCCGCCTGACTCAATTTAATGCCAATGCTACAGCAGAACTGGCTCACGCGATCGCCAGCCTAGAGAAACAGGGAGCCGATGCCTATATTCTCGATCTGCGGAACAATCCGGGTGGCCTGTTGCAAGCAGGAATTGAAATTGCCCGCCTCTGGTTGGATGAAGGCACCATCGTCTACACTGTTAACCGACAAGGCATCTTGGGTAGCTTTGAAGCAATCAGATCAGCAATGACTCCCGATCCACTCGTCGTCTTGGTCAATCAAGGAACTGCCAGTGCCAGTGAGATTTTGGCTGGGGCGCTGCAAGATAACGGTCGTGCCCAGCTTGTGGGAGAAACTACCTTTGGCAAAGGTTTAATCCAGTCCTTATTTGACCTATCGGATGGGTCTGGATTGGCTGTTACCGTTGCCAAGTACGAAACCCCCAAACACCGAGATATCAACAAATTGGGCATTAAGCCAGACCACCTGGTTCCCCTAGAGCCAATCACCCGCGACCAGCTTGGCACAGAGGCAGATCAGCAATATCAAGCGGCGGTGAAGCTATTGACGAGCAATGCGGTAGTAGCAGGTGCTAATTGACCGGCGTTAGAGCAGGGGTTTGGTTGGAAGTAAGGCAGCTAAATTTAAGCTAGCTACTTGCTGGTACGCCTGATTTATCGCCCGGCGGCCCCGGAGAAAGCCAGTATTGGCACCGGGACAAATATACTCGAGAGTTTCTGGTGTAAAGCGATCAAGCAGTAGCTGAACGCTCTTGAGCTGCCGGGGCCAGTGAAAGGTTTTGGCAGTTCGCAGTGGTATCGGTTCACCCAGCTGGTTGGGGAGTAGGTGACGACCAGAAAACAACACTCCACCCTCACCAACGTAATAAAGGCAAGATGAGCCAGGAGAATGGCCCGGTGTCCAAATTGCCTCAGCGCTTGGGCTCAGAGCGAACTCGTGCCCAAACGTAGTTACCCTTAATCCGGGCAAAAGATAGGCTTCCTGCTCTTGGATCAGAACTCCACACTCAAAGGTTTGCTGAATCTGTCGCGTCTTCCCAATCCCACCCCGATGGGTGATAAATAGCCATCTCACTCCCCCCAATGAACGCAGAAAATTCTGGTTGGCCTCGTCCCAAGCCGGACAGTCAAGCAGGATGTTACCTTCGTTTTCTACAATGAGATAGGCGGTTCCTCCTAATGTATCCCGGTTTGGTGGAAACGCAAAAATGTTGTCAAAAACAGCCCGTGGTGGTTTAGGTAAAGCACTCGGCTGATGAGGCAAGGGATTTGGCGAAGAACCGGCAGTGAGGGGATCTGAGGAATCTGAGTACACGGTGGGTTGCTTTCAATGGTTGAGACGTTTCTCTTTCAGGTACTGAAGATAGCATGGCATTCTGGTTACTCCTCTTACTGGGACTGGTTAGCTATTTAATGGTGCAGCGCAGTGTCGCCGGTGTCACGCGAACGCCAGTCTGGATTTTGTGGCTGGTACTGATGACACCGGTATTGATCTGGCTCGCATGGACGGCAAAGTATGGTTCTCACCAGCCTCTGCCAGCCGCATTGATGATCGGGCCCTTCGTCATCTGCCCTGTTTTATATTGGCTGCTAATCCAGTGGGGCCGTAGGGGCTCAAATCTACCAGCGGCACCTCAAGGGCAAGCCCCAGAATCAAAACCGGCTGTTGGGGCAACGCCGGAGCCTTTAGAGCTGCGTCCCCTGGCTCAAAGCGAAGAAACCCAGTTGCGCAATTGTTTTCCCTGGTCTGTATACTACATCCACAAAATTGAGTATCGGCCTCAAGCCGTGATCTGCCGGGGGCAACTGAGAACAACACCAGCAGTGGCTTACCAGAATATTCGGGAAAATATTGAGGCCCAATTTGGCGATCGCTTTTTAGTGATCTTTCAAGAAGGTCTGAATGGGAAACCCTTCTTTGCCCTCGTTCCCAATCCCCAATCGCAACGGGATGGTCAACGTTCAACCGAGCCATTAACGCGACCCGTCTTGGCTCTGGGACTGCTGGCAGCGACTTTGCTTACTACCACAGTAGTCGGGTTGGATCTTGTCGGTGTTAATATGGCAACACTGCAATCTAACCCAGCTGTGCTGCTGAGTGGACTGTCCTATGCCTTAGCACTGATGGCGATCCTGGGCATCCACGAATCAGGCCATTACCTAGCTGCCCGGTTCTACAAAATTCGTTCAACGCTGCCCTACTTTATCCCGGTTCCTTTTTTCCTGGGTACGTTTGGAGCGTTTATTCAGATGCGATCGCCCGTGCCAGACCGCAAAGCTTTATTTGACGTTAGCATTGCCGGTCCCCTGGCAGGTTTTGTAGTAACGTTGCCGGTACTGATGTGGGGGTTAGTTCATTCCACCGTCGTTCCCCTATCTGCTAAATCGGGAATGTTGAACCCCCAGGCCCTCAATCCCAACTATTCTCTGTTACTAGCGTTGCTTAGTAAATTGGCCCTGGGCAGTCAGTTGACAGCTACCAACGCGATTGACCTCCATCCGGTGGCGTTAGCAGGTTTCCTTGGTTTAGTGGTGACTGCCTTGAATCTGATGCCGGTAGGACAACTCGATGGGGGCCATATTGTCCATGCGATGTTCGGGCTGCGTGCAGCTGTAGCGATTGGTCAAATTGCTCGCCTCTTGTTGCTGGGACTCTCACTAATTCAGCCCGGCTTGTTGATCTGGGCAATCATCTTATTCTTTATGCCCATCAGCGATCAACCCGCCCTGAATGATGTCACTGAACTGGATAACAGGCGTGACTTTTGGGGGTTGCTGGCACTGACGTTGTTAGTCCTGATTATTCTGCCCGCTCCCAAGTTAATCACCGATCTGTTACAGGTTTGAGCGATATGGAAAATATTCAAGTTATAGGTGGTGGACTGGCTGGGACGGAAGCCGCGTGGCAAATTGCGTTGGCTGGGGTTCCGGTAATTCTCCATGAAATGCGACCACAGCGATTCAGCAGTGCCCATCACTCAGAACAGCTGGCGGAACTGGTGTGCAGTAACTCGTTTGGGGCCCAGTCGAGCGATCGCGCCGCCGGTCTATTGCACGAAGAATTGCGCCAGCTCGGTTCCATTATCATCGGCAAAGCCTTAGAACACGCCGTCCCAGCTGGTGGTGCCCTAGCCGTAGACCGGGGACAATTCAGCCACGACTTGACAGAAACACTCTCTCGTCACCCGTTGATTGAACTTCGTCGGGGGGAAGTTAATGAAATTCCAGCAGGAATTGTTGTCCTGGCAACGGGTCCCTTGACTAGCCCCCAGCTGGCAGAAGATTTGTGCCGTTTCACCGGCATGGAATACCTCAGCTTTTTCGATGCCGCTAGCCCGATTGTGGTTGGGGAATCGATCAACCGCAATATCGCCTTCCTCGCCTCTCGCTATGACAAAGGAGACGCCGCTTATCTCAACTGTCCGATGAATCGGGAGCAGTACCTGCGATTCTGGCAAGAACTTTGTTCAGCCGAACAGGTAGAATTAAAAGACTTTGAGCGGGAAAGTGCCAAATTCTTTGAAGCCTGTCTGCCAATTGAAGAGCTAGCGCGGCGCGGGGAAGACACCATGCGCTATGGCCCCTTGAAGCCTGTGGGTCTGTTTGATGCTCGTAAGGGAGACTTCCGCGCCCCAGAGAATCAGTCGGAACGACCTTATGCGGTGGTGCAGTTGCGGCAAGAAGACAAAGCGGGTCAGTTGTGGAACATGGTGGGATTCCAGACGAATTTGCGCTGGGGTGAGCAGAAGCGGGTGTTTCAGCTGATTCCTGGTTTGTCAGAGGCGGAGTTTGTCCGGTTAGGGGTGATGCACCGTAACACTTTTATCAATGCCCCCCAGTTGTTGCAACCGACGCTGCAATTTAAGCAACGTTCTACTGTGCTAGCAGCTGGGCAGCTGATTGGTACTGAGGGCTATACGGCTGCTGCTGCTGGGGGCTGGCTGGCTGGAACGAATGCGGCGCGGCTTGCCTTGGGGTTGGAGCCATTGACGCTACCGCCAACAACAATGATGGGGTCACTATTTGAGTTCATTAGTTCTGCCTCGCCCAAACATTTTCAACCAATGCCGCCCAATTTTGGCATTTTGCCGTCCATGAGTGAGCGAATCAAAAACAAGCAGCAACGCTATGGGGCTTACCGCGATCGCGCCCTGGCTGACCTCGGCAGCTGGCGTGCCGGAGTCTGACGCATGAACCAGTTGCCGAGGGAGAAATAGGACGTGATCGCGAAGAGTGTTACCGCAGACGCTAGGAAGGATTTAGTGCTATAGTATGAAAGTTCAAGGGCATGTAGCTCAGTGGATAGAGCATCAGATTCCGGTTCTGAGGGTCGGGGGTTCGAATCCCTCCATGCTCGTTTTATATTATCAACTGCTGCCGGAAGTCAGCGAACCACCAATGTCAACTAACTAATTTAGGTTGGGTTGCGCGAACAACCTATCTAATGATACGGGTGAGCCTAGCAAGCGTTGCCTCCATCACTGCCGTAGTTTGACCAGAGACAGTGAAGACCAGTGCCTCCCGGTAGACTCGCTGCGCTGCATGGTGGCTGTAGTTAGCCGCACCACTGGAAACCGTCACGGCAGCGTGGGCACACCGAACTGCCAGCTCAATTACCCAAGCCCGGAGTTGAAGCTGTTTGGCCAGGGATGCACTGTTATCGTGCTGGGCCTGCCTGATGGCAGATCTACATGCGGTGAGTTCGCACTCGAGTTCCTCAAAGGCTTGGGCGATAAAGGGAAGTCGCTTGGTATATTGGGCTTTTAGCATAATATCAAGACCGGCTCTAGCACACCCCAGAACCAACCCAGTCGGTTTCAGAACATTACGCTTGTCGTTTTCGTGAATCCAACCGGCAGGCTTGACAAAGAGTACACGCTCTTGGGGTAAGAACCAACTCGTGAGAATGGCGGTCACGGTATTGGTTGACGTCATCGCTGCCAGCGGCATGGGCTGACTGAAGGCGATCGCGCCTCCAGACTCCTGATTCGTTTCGACAAAGGGCACCACACCGAAGACCGCTCGACCATCGGGGAGTGCCGTGGCGACAATAAAATTATGAAACAAGCCAAACCCTGTAACCCAGGGAACCTGTCCATCTAGCTGATATCCCCCAACGACTGGAAGGGCTTTTACAGGTGGATCACCCGCTCGTCTGAGTTGGGAGAAGCCGACGCCCACCAGAACCTGACCGTTGCTCATGCGGGGGAGATACTCCCGCGCTACAGAGTCGTTCTGACTTTGAACCAGCATGGCAGCAGCACTCTGATGCTGAGTTTGCAGGAATGCCAAAGCTCCAGAGTATCTGGCTACCAGCTCCTGGAAGGTTTCAAAGGTGTCTTCACTAACTTCGGGTCCACTCCACAATTTGGGAAGGCGCAGCGCCAGTAAGCCGTGTTCGCCGAGTCCTTGCAGTGCCTTTCGCAGGGCTTCTGGGTAACAATCAATCTGGGCGGCAAAAGGTGCCACCGATTCCCGGAGATAGGACTCCGCTAGGTCGTTCAGGTGTTGTCGGGCTACCATGTTTTTGTTTTGACAGACTCCTCATCCCTAAAGACAGGGGATTATGAGAACGTAGTCACCGATGCTCCCCTACACTTTGGATCTACATCATTTTCACTTCTTCCGCTACAACATCTTGTAATACTGTTCTTTCAGGCTTGTCACCATTTTTACATGCCCTGACAAACACTGCCGCTGGACAACCAAACCGTTGCCCTGTTGCCGTTACTTGTACCACCCCAAAAAGGCAAAGACCTGCAATCCGCCTGAGTCGTCCTGCTTTAGAATGGTCAAGACGCTCGCATTGACATAATTAGGCTAGCAAGTGAAAGACTATTACCAGACCCTTGCACAATACAATCGCTGGGCCAACCAACGCCTTTATCAGGAAATTGATCCGCTCTGTGATGCGCAATACCGCCAGGACTATGGTGCATTCTTCCGCTCCATCCAGGGTACTCTGAACCATATCCTGGTTGCGGATAGGATTTGGTTGCACCGGATTACTGGTGAAGGCGATTGTCCATCCCAGCTTGATGCCGTTCTGTACGATGACTTTGATATTCTGCGCACAGCACGCACTTTCGAGGACGAGCGGATAGTAAACATAGTTTCAGCACTCGACGAGCATAAGCTGTGCAGTTCATTGAAGTACTGCAACCTCAAGGGTGAGCGGTTTGAGCAACCGCTGATGCTGGTGTTGGGTCATTTATTCAACCATCAGACACATCATCGAGGACAAGCGCACACGCTATTAACTCAATTAGGTCGCGAAGCCCCCGCGCTGGATTTAATCTACTTCCTACGTCAACCTGCTGCCTTGTCACAAAATTAGTTCAGGAATCAGACACGCCCTGATGACTAAAGTTACAGACTTCCGTGGGTTTCAGAAGTATGTAGGTCGGCTCAAATAATTTGGTCAAACACTACGACGGCATAGTAGTTTTTATATTGGCTTGCATAGTCAAAACTGGGTCATTTTTTCCCTTGCATGTGCCGATGCAGTCACTGATTTAATGAGATGAATTCGCAATAATTGAAAGTATTATCAACGAGAGTTGAGGGCCAAGGAGCTTATTTTTTCTGGATTTAATCCCTCCTTGTAACCCGTTCAAAAGTTTATTTGCAACATGTGTAAAAAGTAACGAATTCAACCGTGACAAAAGTCATGGTTAGATTTGTGACTTTTTCCTCATGTGGCCTGCATGCTCTGATTTCTATGATTGAGACAACAAAGTCAATGTAACTGCTCGCCCACCGATTGGTAACCCTGGGAGTTGTGAACTCTATAACAAGGGCCTCCTCAACTAGGTCAACCTGAACGTTTCGACTATGAATATCAAGACATGATCAAGCAGAAACTTGCGCTCATAACAACAATCCTAGCAATAGCGACAGTAGTTTTCACAGGGGTCAGTATTCATGCTTCTAAAAGTTGGGCTCGGCTACAGACCAGTCCCAAAGAACTGGTGGATGAAGTTTGGCAAATCCTTGAGCGCAATTATGTCGATGGCACCTTCAACCATCATGACTGGCAGGCAGTACGGCAGGAATATCTGAGCCGTGACTACAGCTCTAAGCAGCAGGCCTACAAAGCAATTAACGAAATGGTCGCTAAGTTAGGAGACCGCTATACCGAATTTTTGGCTCCTCAAGAGTATAAAGAACTCAACACGGATACCTCTGGAAAAGTAACTGGAGTGGGAATTGAACTGACTGAGAATGAAAAAACTAAGGACTTGACGGTCGTTACTCCAATTGAAGGCACCCCTGCTTTCGCAGCTGGAATATTACCCAACGATGTGATTGTGAAAATCAATGGTCAACCAACCCATGGAATGAACATTAATGAAGCCGTCAAGCGCATTTTGAGTCCAGCAGGTAATCCGGTTGTTCTAACCATCCAGCGAGGGGGCAAGGAACTAAGCTTTAAGCTAACCACAGCCAACATTGACCTGCATCCAGTATTATACCACACTCAAGCTACTCGGATTGGCAATATTGGCTACATCAGCCTACCAGAGTTCACTGAAACTGCTCCAGCACAGATGCGCCAAGCGATCGCAGCCCTAGAAAACAAAAAGGTATTGGGCTATATTCTTGACCTTCGCTCAGACCCTGGGGGCCTACTCGACGCCAGCTTAGATATTGCCAATATGTGGCTCAAGCAAGGTACAATCGTTTCATTGGTGAATCGCGAAGGCGTAAAAGAACTCTATACGGCTCATGGCCAAGCACTAACTAATAAACCGTTAGTGGTGCTTGTTGATAGTGGTTCTGCCAGTGCCAGTGAGATTCTTTCTGCTGCATTGCAAGACAACGGTCGGGCAACTTTGGTGGGGACTCGAACCTTTGGCAAGGGGCTTGTTCAATCATTACAAGAACTTGAGGATGGTTCTGGCCTCAAGTTGACTATTGCCAAGTACTACACCCCCAGGGGTATAAATATCAATAAGCTAGGAATTGAACCAAATGTGGTGGTGGGACTGACAGATGCTCAACACAAAGCGCTGGTGAGCAACCGTACCGTGGGGACGCCAGAAGATCCTCAGTATGCCTTGGCCATAACTGAATTGTCTCAGTTGATTCAGACTGGGGCTAAGAGAATGTTTTAAAAGTTGATTGGGTAGTAAAAAAGCTCACTCAGTGTTATAGGATGTTTGATACGTTGAACTTAAAGGAGTTCTGCGTTGCAGGAGAACAGTGGAATAACTTTGATTTCGGGTAAATTGTTACAATTATTCATCTTTAGAACAGGATAGGCTTGATTCGACGCAGCACCTCTTCGAATAAACTCTCAGGGCATTCACCAATAAACTCAGCAGTCCTGGCTCGATAGTCCAAGGAGCGTAGTTGGTCAGTCACGATCACTCCTGTTACAGCTGCAAGAGCTGGAATTGCAACGTAAAAAGGGTTTCTGCGTTGGGTATTGCTGATTGGACAGACAAAGACGAATCCCATTTGGCGGTTGAATCTAGTCTGACTTACTACTAGTGCCGGTCTAGTCCCCATCTGCTCATGACCTGCTTGGGGGTCGAACTTAAGCCTGATAAAATGCCCCCTAGAAGGCGTGTATTCTACCAAACCTCATCACCTTCTGCTTTACCCCACCAGACTTCCTCGCTCCCCTCAATGTCTCCAGCTAAAAGCTCATCTAACGTATATTCCTTA
Organism: uncultured bacterium; assembly: GCA_964250845.1. Taxonomy (GTDB): domain Bacteria; phylum Cyanobacteriota; class Cyanobacteriia; order Cyanobacteriales; family Chroococcidiopsidaceae; genus CAXUIG01. The sequence continues at coordinate 34,856 of CAXUIG010000008.1, forward strand.
GCTTCTTGAACCAATTCAAGCACTAACTTTCCGTCTTCGACACGGCATTGTACAGGATCGTTTGGTTTCAAACCTAGCTCTACAGCAATCAGTTTGGGGATTCTGAAGGCTAAAGAGTTTCCCCATTGCCCAATTTGAGATTTCATCGGTTTTCATTGCCACCTTTAGGATATACAAAGTATATCATGGGTGTTTATATAAAAAAAAGGGTAGTAGCAAATATCTTTAAATTTAAAAAACATTGACTGGTCAAGGTGAATGATACAAAAAAATTCGAACCTAATTTCTCAACCGAAAGCGCACCGGCATTCTGTCGGACGGATAAATCAAAAGGTTCTGCTGTAACTGTTGCACAGATGAACGACCGTTAACTAACTCCCAGTCGAAGTAGCGCAGCAGTAGTGCCAGCATCATCGTTGCTTCCAGCATTGACAGATGTTCTCCTAAGCAGCGATGAGAACCTGAGCCAAAGTCTATCATTGGAAGTGAACTAATTTCCTTACTCTTGTCTAACCAACGCTCCGGCAGAAATTCCTCGCTCTCTCGATAGACTTCTGGATCTCGTCCAGCAGCAAGCATTGACCAGGATACTTTCGTACCACGAGGAATAAGCTTACCTTCAATAACAATGTCACATTGGGTCTCCAATGCAGTCGAGCCGGAGGCGACTGAATAAAGGCGCAAAGTCTCCTTGATAATAGCGCGAATGTAAGTCAATTCCTTTAAGGTTTCTGTATTAATACCGCCTTGATGCCAAGCTTGGTCAACCACAGCCTGTGCCTGCTGAAACACCCTTTTATTTAAGGTCAACTCTGCTACTGCAAAGGATAAAGTATGAGCTGTGGTGTCAGTACCAGCTATTAACAGTTCAATAGTTTCTGCTATGAGTGCTTCCCGATTATATTTCGGTTCTTTGGCAGCTATTTTGACTAACATTGATTCTTGGAACAAAGGACTTACCTGTGCTAGGTCGGTCTGGTTTTGTGATCTCATCTGTAAAGCTAAGTCTACTCTGGGAGTAATAAATTCCTCTAAATATCGCCTGGCTGACCAATAATCTTGTGAATTTTTAGTTGGCAGATATTTCATCCATCTCTTCTCGCCAGTAGCTACCCGTAGGAACCGATAGCCTACAATAGACATTGCATCGTACACCTTGAGAACTTCGAGGGGTGGCCCTTCATGAGTCATTCTCTTTTTATCTACAGGAATCCCCAGCACTAGACAGGAAATCACCCTCATCGTCAGTTCTACAAACACAGGATCTATCTCAACTTCTTTGGCTGGATCAGTTTCTTTAAGTATCTCGATTACTTGTTCGCAAGCTTGGCTAATAATCTCAACATATTTGGAGAGACCACCAGAACTAAATTCGGGGTTCCAAGCTTTGCGTCGCCACTGCCACTCAGCCCCGTTTTGACCTAAAAGAATCGGCCCACTGATATCGTTCCAAGCTTTGATCGCTCGCTCAGACCTAACTAGGCTACCGTCTCTCATCCCATTTACAATAGTGTCTTCAATAACTTTTGGCTTACTCAAAACGAGAACTGGATTGCCAGTCCAGTAAACATACATTGGCCCTAGCTGCTGGCTCCAATCAAACAATAATTGGAAGTATTTCTTCTGTTTTACTGCTGCTAATACTTGAGGGGCATTTCCTAACAGCCAGTGTCCGGGAGGAGAGGGGAGCGAGTGTAGAGATTTGTAAGTCTTCTTTTGTTTCCACCAGCGCCAGCCTTGTATGACCGCTATGCTAGTAAAGCCTAAGACTGTAACTAAATATGGAAAGGAGTCAGAAAAAGCAATTCTTACAGCAATCTTTTGGAACATGAATCCGCCTTTGTCCAACAAAAACTTCAGATAATCCAGATAATAGCGTATTGTTTCCAGATTCGTTGAGCCGATTTTCATCCGAAAATAGTTATTTCCAAGGACTCATAAGTAGGTAGGCGGGGAAAACAATCTTTGCCTCAACTCCATCCATGACCGCATAAGCGCTTGCCCTGGTTCCTACGACGCTACGACAGAATCAGGCTTACAGCAATTTATGATTAGAATCGCTTATCTTTTAGCGCGGTCTTAGATTTTGTGGCGTACAAGACACAATTCTGCTAAAAATTGGGAGTAGGGTTCCAGCAGGGCGACTTTTGACCAGTGCCAACGGCGATCGCTTAGACCGAATTGAATCTTTAGCCATATCTAACGCCAGAGCGATTGAAGCTCTAACCCAATCAGTTAACACTGTGGCAGAGGCATCTGGCAGGAGTCTTAGGGCGATTAATATCCTAGCCGAAAGAGCTGAAGAGGATAGGGTTAACTTTAGAGAATTTTTGACGCTTGACTGACGCTACTCTCGATAGTCTCAAAGCTTCTATAGACCGACAGGACAGGATTCTAGACTATCTAATCCGCCATGAACGTGATGGTAATGGCGGTCAGCCTGCGGGGTGAGGGGTAGACGCTTCGGTTGATTTAATCCTACCCACTTAATTTTTTATAAAGGTCTAAGCTAAGAGCTTATCGATTTGAGCAGTACAAAGGCTTTGACGGGATGAAATTTTCCAGCAGTCTACACAGAAAGATAGGTAGTGCCTGGAGGCAGCTCGACCCGTTTTCGCTGCAAGTGAGGCTGAGTGTTGGCATTGCTAGCGTCTGTGCTGTGGGACTGGGCAGCGTTGCCATCTGGACAACTTGGCAAATGCAGCAAATCATGATTAACACTCATAAGCGGAACATTGAGTACATAGCTCAACGCTTGCCGCATGATGTAGAACTCTATAGTGAAATGTTACCTGTAGAGACCGGGCTCGTCAAGGCAATTGATAACCTGACCAATACCCACACACTTCTATGGGTTAAGCGTCCCGATGGCACAATTCCGGCTAAATCTGCAGCTTTGAAGACGCCTGCGGACCCTACAACTGCTGTCTTAATGTCCCTCACACAGATGCCACTTAAAGCCGAGGTATACGAAGTGAGCGGACGCTACTTTGTTCTGTCTGGCAGCCGATTGCAAGTGAAGGGGAAGGCACTGGGTCAGGTGTTTGTGGCGATGGATATTTCCCGCGATCAGACGACGTTTTTGGCAGTCGTTCGGAGCTTGGGTATTGCCAGCCTGCTTTCACTGTTGGCGATTACAGTGGCGATCGCTATCTATATCGAGCGATCGCTACAACCGCTGCGGCAGATAAGTCAGCTGGCGGGAACCATTTCTGCGGACAATCTCGGTCAAGCGCGGCTGCACCTCAATCATGCTCCTACCGAAGTTAGAGAGTTAGCGCAAATGTGTGACATGATGTTGGATCGCCTGTCACAAGCATGGGAGCAACAGCGACAATTTGTCAGCAATGCCTCCCACGAGTTACGCACACCGCTAACAATTGTGCAGGGTTACTTGCAAAGCGTGTTGCGACGGGGGACTAACCTAACGCCAACCCAGCGGGAAGCACTCTTAACTGCCGCCGAGGAAGCAGAGCGTACTATCCGTCTGTTGCAAGATTTACTCGATTTGGCACGGGCAGATAGTGGTCATCTGCACCTTCACATAGAGTCCCTGGTGCTGAACGAGCTAGTGGCAGAGGTAGCAGGGATGGCGCAGCAATATAGTGATCGGGTGATTGTGATTGAGGCAGGAGCCGGTGCGATTAAGGTGAGGGCAGACCGCGATCGCCTTAAACAAGTGCTGCTCAACTTGATTGACAATGCGCTTAAGTATTCCGACCTGAGCAAGCCAGTCACATTAAAGTTAGACCAGCTGGGGCAGCAGGCAATAATTCAGGTGTGCGACAAGGGTTGTGGTATCCCGCTGTTACATCAAACCCGCATATTTGAACGTTTCTATCGGGTGGATGAAGCCCGCGCCCGTGCTGATGGCGGCTGCGGTTTAGGGTTATCGATTGTGAAAACGCTTGTGGAATCAATGGGAGGGAGTGTGATAGTTCGCTCCAAGCTGGGTGAAGGCAGCACCTTTACCGTTACCTTACTCCAGCAGACGGGCTAAACTAGGTTAACTCATTTGTTAAAACCATGACGGCGCATATCTTGCTAGTAGAAGATGAGGTCAGATTGGCTAAGTTTATTGAGCTAGAACTCAGCTCGGAAGGCTACCGCCCTAGCGTGGCTCACGATGGGATAGCAGGACTGACGGCAGCGCGGGAGTCGCAGCCGGATTTGGTGATTCTAGACTGGATGCTGCCGGGTTTGTCGGGGGTAGAAATCTGCCGCCGCCTGCGAGCCACTGGTGATAAAGTTCCGATCATCTTGTTAACGGCAAAAGATGAAGTCAGCGATCGCGTCACTGGGTTAGATGCTGGAGCGGATGATTATCTAGTCAAACCCTTCAGCATCGAAGAATTGTTAGCCAGAGTGCGGGCGCACCTGCGACGAACACACGAAGAAGATCCCGATGTGAGGCAATTTTCAGACCTGAGTCTGAATCGTCGCACACGGGAAGTCTATCGAGCCGGGCGGCTGATTGAGTTAACCGCAAAAGAATTCGATTTACTCGAATACCTGCTCGCTCATCCCCGGCAAGTGCTCACCCGCAATCAGATTTTGGAGCAGGTCTGGGGCTACGACTTCATGGGCGACTCCAACATCATCGAAGTTTATATTCGCTACTTGCGTCTGAAGTTAGAAGCCAACAACGAACAGCGCCTGCTCCAAACGGTGCGTAGTGTGGGTTACGTGTTACGCGATTAGAGCTAGCAAACTACACCAGGCGGTACACGGGTGGGCAGTTAATGATAATGCCTGCCGTACCGAACTTGCTGCCGCCAGGTCCGGTGATGATGCCGTCATCAACCAGAGTCAGAAGGCGGAACTCTTCTCGCAGTTGTGAACGATAACCCTTTTTGACCGCGTCCGGTGTCCACTCGTAGAGCTGCGCATCCCAGAGCGGACTGTAGTCCAAAGCCAGGGTCGGGATGCCGCCAAAAGTGTTATTTGGGCGGTAGGTGTCGGTTAGAGCGGCAAACAACCCTTGGCGTTGCGGGTTGGCGCAACCGTCTTGCCGAGGTCCGTTCGTGGCGATGAAGATCCGCTCGATCGCACTGGAGAAACTGTCATCCGCGCCTGTATTAATCCTCTTCAGTCCAGGGGCATAGGTGTTGCCTTCGATTGCAGCCACTGTTGGATCGTTAGTGTCCATCGAGGGCGTTGCTGAAACCGTAATGGTGAAGGTGATAAAATAAATGAATGAAATGCCCTAAGTGCAGCGCAACTCAAACCTTGAAGAACGGTCATCGCCGTGGTAGACAGTGCTACAAATGTAAGCAGTGTGGTCGGCAGTTTCTGGAGTCCTACCGACATTGGAACTACTCGAACGATGTTAAACAACTATGTTTAAAAATGTACCTCAATGGGATGGGATTACGAGGGATAGAAAGAGTCACCGATATTCACCACACCACCATAATGCACTGGGTTCGAGAGGCAGGGCTTGAGTTGCCGGATGCACTGCTGGATGAAGAGATTCCAGAAATTACGGAACTAGATGAGTTACAGACGTTTGTGGGCAACAAGCGCAACGTCATCTGGATTTGGACGGCAGTTAACCACTGGAGAGCAGGGATTTTAGCTTGGGTAGTAGGAGATCGCAGTGCCCAGACTTTTGAGCAGTTGTGGGTAATTGTGAGATGCTGGCAAAGTTTTTGGTATGTCACTGATGGATATAAAGTTTATCCGGGCTTAATTGAGTCCAATCAGCATCTTGTAAGCAAAACTTACATGACTCGAGTGGAGGGGGAGAACACTCGACTACGGCACTACTTGGCTCGGGAAGCATCGCCGAACCTTATGCTATTCCAAATCAGTTGAGATGTTGGAGTGTTCAATCCGTTTACTGCTTCATTACTTAAAAAACCAAACGATTCCCATCCCTGCCTAAATCATTACAGTTTCAGCAACGCCCGCTCGTTAACGTTCGCTCTAGCATTGAGGCTCCAGAGGAGCTAGCGTCTTTGGGGGAGAATTGGCAACACTCGACCCAAAATCCCAAATCCGCAGACCGTGTAGTGCGAGTGAGCGCAAAAAACTTAAATCGCTTAATGGGTTTGGCAGGTGAATCCCTAGTAGAGGCGAACTGGCTACAGCCTTTTGCAGATTCCTTATTCAAACTTAGAAGCCACCAAAAGGAACTGTATAAACTCCTGGAAAAACTACAGGAATCCTTAGCCGCTCAGCCCCTAAATCAAGGTGCTGAGAGTCATTTAAGTGCCTCTCGACAAAAAGCCAACGAATGTTACAATATTTTAGCTGAACGTCTGAACGAATTGGAAGTTTTTGCGCGTCGTTCCGCGAATCTGTCAGACCAGCTCTACCGGGAAGTCATCGCCAGTCATATGCGTCCTTTCGCAGATGGTGTTCAGGGTTTTCCCCGAATGATGCGGGATTTAGCCAGACATCTGGGCAAGCAAGTCAAATTTGAAATTATCGGAAAATCCACCCCAGTAGATCGGGATATCTTAGAAAAGTTAGAGGCTCCGCTTACTCATATCCTACGTAATGCGATCGCTCATGGTGTCGAGTTTCCCTCAGAGCGCCTAGACGTGGGGAAACCTGCCGAAGGTACGGTGCGGTTGGCCGCCTCTCATCGAGGCGGGATGTTATCGATTACAGTTTCAGACGATGGTCGGGGAGTAGAATTTGAGCACCTGCGGCAAAAAATTGTCACTCAGGGCATGGTAAATGCCGAGATCGGGGCTCAACTGACAGAAACCGAGCTGATGGAATTTCTATTTCTGCCCGGTTTTTCGACAGCAAGCGCAGTGACAGAAATTTCTGGTCGCGGTGTTGGTCTAGATGTGGTTCAGAAAATGGTGCAAGAGGTGAGTGGCACTGTGCGGGCGGTATCCCAGCCTGGGAAGAGCATGAGTTTTCACTTACAATTGCCACTAACTTTGTCGGTGATTCGCACGCTGTTGGTGGAAATATCAGGGGAACCTTATGCTTTTGGGCTGACGCGCATAGATAAAATCGTGACGATTAATAGCTCTGAGATCGCCGTCGTCGAAAATCGCCAGTATTTTCGACTTGATGGGCAAAATATTGGACTGGTGGCGGCTCATCAAGTGTTGGAGTTAAACGAATCTGCTCTCAATTCAGAAGTCTTGTCGGTGATTATTGTGAGCGATCGCTTAAACTGTTATGGTTTAGTGGTAGATCGGTTTTTGGGCGAGCGTGATTTGGTTGTTAGACCTTTAGATCACCGCCTGGGAAAAGTACGGGATATTAGCGCTGCAGCCCTGATGACAGACGGTTCTCCCGTCCTAATAGTGGATGTCGAGGATATGGTACGCTCAATTGAGAAACTGCTTAATAGCAGACCGTTGATCAAGGTCAGCCAGGCTACAAACAGTACGGCGTCAAAAAAGCATAAGCGCATCCTGGTGGTGGATGATTCCACTACGGTGCGTGAAGTGGAGCGTAAGTTACTTGAAAACAACGGTTACACTGTCGAAGTGGCTGTGAATGGGATGGATGGTTGGAACGCGGTGCGAACTGGTCGCTTCAACCTGGTAATCACTGATATTGATATGCCGCGGATGAACGGGTTAGAACTAGTTAGCCAGATTAAAAATCATCCAAATTTGAAGTCTTTACCTGTGATTATTGTTTCTTATAAAGACCGTGAATCAGACCGCATTCGGGGTCTGGGAGTCGGTGCAAATTATTACTTAACTAAGAGTAATTTTCATTACAAAACTTTGTTAAATGCTGTTATTGATCTGATTGGTAAATGATTTTTAAACTTTAATTAAGTCTCCTGACTTACTTAAAAAAAAACAGGATAAATGGCCTATTTCACATCTTGTTTGACAGAATACTCGGTTACAGTTTTACTCGTTGACGATCAGATCATCATTGCTGAGGCAGTACGCCGCATGCTAGCTACTGAAGAAGATATTATTTTTCACTACTGTAGCGATCCAGCTCAAGCCATTCCAAAGGCTATAGAGATTGCTCCGACAGTGATTCTTCAAGATTTAGTCATGCCCGACATTGATGGCTTGCTGTTATTACGTTTTTTTCGTGTCAATCCGGCAACCAAAGATGTGCCGATGATTGTGCTTTCAACTAAAGAGGAAGCAAAGATCAAGGCTGATGCCTTTGCACTCGGTGCTAATGACTACCTAGTAAAACTACCGAATAAGATTGAATTAATCGCCCGAATCCGTTACCATTCTAAAGCTTATATTAACCTGCTGCAACGAAATGAAGCTTATGAAGCGGTGCAGGATTATTCAAAAAAATTAGAAAACAAGAATGAACTGATTCGTAAGATTTTTGGGCGTTACCTAAGTGATGAAATTGTCGCCAACTTGCTGGAAACCCCTGAAGGATTGAAACTTGGTGGCGAGAGGCGGAAAATTACCATACTCGCTTCTGATTTAAGAGGATTCACTAGCCTTTCAGAACGATTGCCCCCGGAAGAGGTGATTAAAATCCTTAATTTATATCTGAAATACATGGCAGATGTAATTAGCAAGTACCAGGGAACCATTGATGAGTTCATGGGCGACGGGATTTTGGTTCTGTTTGGTGCTCCCACGGCAAGAGAAGATGATGCAGTTAGGGCTGTCGCTTGCGCAGTTGCCATGCAGTTGGCGATAGTTTCTGTCAACGAAAAAATGAAGGAGTGGGGCTTGCCGCCACTAGAAATGGGTATCGGCATCAATACCGGCGAAGTCGTGGTGGGAAATATCGGCTCAGAGAAACGCACCAAGTACGGCGTTGTTGGCAGCGAAATAAACCTGACTTACCGCATTGAATCCTATACGACTGGTGGTCAAATTTTCAGTTCAGAGCAGAATTTAAAAGAGGCAGGCTCAATCGTGAAAATTGACGGGCAAAAGCAGGTAACCCCGAAAGGGGTTAAACAGCCGATCACCATCTACGAAGTCGGAGGAATCGGCGGGGAATATAATCTCTTTCTGCCTAAAGAAAAAGAAGAGGAATTATTTCCCCTTGCTGAAAAAATCCAGCTAAACTATACAATTATGGACGATAAGGATGTCGGTGACACCATATTCAAGGGAAGTTTAGTCAAGCTTTCAGCCCAGGGAGCTGAGATCTGCCCCGACAAAGTCGTCGGGAACGAGCTGCCGTCTGAGCTGAAGAATATCAAGCTAAACTTATTAAGCTTAGCCCAAGCAGAAGTCAGCGAAGATGTCTATGGTAAAGTATTGGAAAAAGTTACAGAGGATGGAAGTTTTTCCATTCGTTTTACTGCAAAACCCCCGCACGTAGCAGCGAAGCTGGATGCTCTCTATAAATCGATTTCAGCTAAAACATAACCAATTCATCTATTATCAACACCAATCGGATACCTCTTTTAACCTGTTTCAGAATTGAAAAGTCTGACCTCGCTTCACAAAACCGCAAAATCCATCTTTTTGGGCATTGGGAAGAGTACCGGGTTGGTAATGGTACAACCACATTTTATTTCTGATCGAATCTGGCAAAGTCAATAATTGTTGATAATGGGCATGAATTTTAGTAGGGAATTGCGACGTTTCACAATCTTGAAAAATCATATCTGCTTGTTTATAAAATTTTTCGAGGTGCTCTAAATTAAATTGTGTATCTGTAGTTATAAATACTTTAATTTTGTTTATCTCAAAAAATAAGCCATAGCTGGGTATGACAAAATACCCATTGTTAACATGAATAACTCTAACCAAATTAAACAGGATTTCTGACCATATAAAACAACCATTACGGTTAATTGTGTTAAGTTTAAAAAAAGTCTTTAAATTAGTAATATCACCTTCAACAGATCTCATGCCGCCAGCTAAAGTATTATTCCACAGTTCACCAGCTAGCTCTTTACTCAAATAAAGATTTGGTTTATTGCATCTTGAGTCAAATTTAGTATTAAAGCCGATATATTCAAGTCCACCAGTATGATCTGAGTGTATATGGCTAATATAAATATCGGTGATATCGAGATGTGATCAGCCAGCTTTATGTAGAGAAAATCTTATATCTGAACCGCAATCAATCAAAAGTTTATTTCCTTGATCGCTGACTAAAAGCATATTTGATTGAAAATTATCGACTCCAATAGTGAAAGCAGAACCTGATCCTAAGAAACATAATTTAGCCATGATTGTTATTGCAACAAAACCTTACTCCTGATTACCGACTACTTCGGCGGTAAGATTAATATTATTAATAGCACTACTGCAAGGTTATTGAGGATGACTGCTCTTTTCGAGAGGATAAGGTCGTCTGCATGGGCCAATGGCTCCCAAACAAATTATCAACCAGATAAAATCAGGTACTTACAAAGCTCAAGGCATTAAGAATCATCGTGACTACAAAACCTGCGCATCCTATATTTATCCACACAAACCATTATATCACTGTTTTATGAGAATATGCTGAGATTAAACCGAGGTTTCTCGAAAAATCAGCTGAGAAAAAATTTTATGTTATTTCAGGTCAGGTTTATTTTCATCTGTAATTATTTTATTAGTCGGGATGATTCAGAAAGTGATAAGTGCAATTTGTTCAATATTCGTGAACAGAGCAGACCTTATTCAGAAAAAGTCCTCGCACATTTTATACACAAGGAATAAACCAGATGAAACTCACTTCCGTTCTAACAAGTTTTGCCCTAGTCGGTCTGATGACTACTTGGGATGCTCCCCTCAAGGCTATCAATCCGCTGCTGACTCAGGCTTCAGCCCAGGAAATGAAAGACGGCACTAACTTGACTGCTCAACAGAAAATCGCAATGGTCACTAAGAACAAGGGTCAGTTTGGTGGTGGCGATCAGCTACGGCGTTTCTTTTTTGGTGACCTGGAGCCGATCGCCGTCCAGCCAGGTGGGGCAAATATGGTTGTCAACCTTTACAACAAAGCCAACGACATCACCTTTGCCTACTGCGCCACCTATGACGTGGTCGTAGCTGTGAAAAAAGGCAAAGTTACCGCATTTTCACCCAGTGAAGTGAAGTAATTCTAGGCATTCAGCGCTCAGCGGCACTGTCTTTAGGACATTGAGGCAAGTCGATGAGCGCCAATATATATAAAAGCTTACAGCTAATCGGCTCTCTCTTCTGAAAGAGGTTTCTATAAAGTTGAAGTCGGGCAACTTGCCAGAAAGTTAAAGCTAGAAGACATTGAGTGATATAGCTTCTTAGCATTGAAGTCAACATTACAGACGGGGCAGAGGTGGCACATGCTTGAAATTAGAAAAATTCAGAACCCAGCAATCAGAAGTACTGTAGCGGCAGCTACAGCATTTGCAGCAATAACTATCATCGGCGCTGCGGTAATAGGTGTAATTAATCCTAAGAGCAAATCTGCTGACAGATTCGCTGTATACGCCTCGCTAGCTGCAACGGGTTGCGGTGCCCTCTTTGGCTTGCTCGTTAAGAGTAAGGTCGATGACGAAGGGCCCTCTAAAGCCCTTCTTAATCAGCAAGAAATGGATACTGGGAGTACCGATGGGAAGGACTGGCGAAATTTCGTAGTTGTTCGCAAGGTAAAAGAGAGTGAGGAAATTACTTCCTTCTACCTGGAACCTGAGGATCGGGGTGAAATACCGGACTTTCAACCGGGGCAATTCTTAACAATTAAGCTAGATATTCCCGAGCAGAACAAGCCCATCATTCGCACCTATTCTCTCTCTGATTACACTGCTTCCGGTAAATACTACCGCCTATCCATCAAGCGCGAATCTGCTCCTGAGGGGTTAGATGTTATGCCTGGTGTGGCTTCTAACTTTATGCACGATCAAATTCAGTCAGGTTCTGTCATTTCCGTGAAGCCACCAAGCGGTAAGTTCATCCTAGATGTTCGCAAATCCTTACCAGCCGTGCTAATCAGCAATGGTGTAGGGATTACTCCAATGATTAGTATGGCGAAAGCTTGTAGTAACCTAAACTCCAACCGCCCTATTTGGTTCATCCATGGTGCAAGGGATGGCAAGTTCCATGCGTTTCGGGAGGAGGTGACGGCGATCGCCCAACAGAACCCAAATCTGCACTTGCATTTCAGGTACAGCCGCCCCAACCCTGAAGATGCAGGCTCGCATCACAGCACTGGCCATGTTGATACTGCTTTGATTAGAGAGGTAGTTGCACCGCAGCTAGAAGAAATGCATTTCTCGGATGTAGAGTACTTCCTGTGTGGTTCTCCATCCTTCCTAAAGTCTTTGAGAGAAGGACTCAAGGAATGGGGAGTGCCAGAGAATAGGGTCTTCTACGAATCCTTCGGCACAGGCACTCAGGTGCTGGCGGGAAGCAAACCCTCTGCCCAGAAAAATGGTGCAGTTGAAACGGCAGAAATTGTTTTTACCAAATCTGGCCAAACCCTGACTTGGCGTGAAGGTGATGGAACCATCCTGGAATTTGCAGAAGCTAACGAGCTTGAGCCTGCCTATAGCTGCCGTCAGGGAATCTGTCTCACCTGTATGTGCCGGATTGAGGAAGGTGAAGTTGCTTACCAAGTACCGCCAACTGGAACACCGGAGGAAGGTTCCGTGCTGATTTGCATCTCCAAACCCAAGACTCCAAGGGTTGTCCTCGATCTATAAGGGGCTAAAATCCGAACCAGCTAATGGCAAGAATTACTTCACTTCACTGGGTGAAAATGCGGTAACTTTGCTTTTCTTCACAGCTATCCGGTGCAGCAATGATGCCGCGTTGGAAAGTGCCGTTTCGGTACTCTGTCGTCAGCATTCCGTTCTGCCAAGTTGTTTCTACCTCACCGCGTGTCAGCAATTGCTTTGACTTAACTTGAAAGATGTCGGCTTTCGTCTGAGCGGATGGCAAGCATCAACTGAAACTCAACGCGATCGCCATGATGATTAGTAATATCAATATCCTCGTGCATCCCACCGAGGATATCGCGACGAATTGTGATAATCAAACGACCAGAGGGCAACTTTCCATTGACGGTGAGCAACTCTGGATTGGTAAATTCATGGATGGCAACGCGATGGCTAATACTACTCGATGCCAGCAATTGAAGGCGATAACGATTAATAGAAATTTCGTAGTAGGAAATTAGGCGAGTATCGCGGACAAAGAATCCTTGAGCGCGATTATCATCAATTGAGCCGTCACGGGCTGTGACGAGAAAGGAAGAACCATCATTGATGACAATTTGTTCGGTGTTAACGGTAACTTTGGCAGGCATCATTCATTCTTCAGCTGAAGCTGTCTAGATTAACTGCGGCCAAACTTTTTCAGAAGTAGGGGATGTTGTAAAGCTGTGGAGGTGCTAAGCTGAAAGGAGGAAATTAGTGTCTACAAGGATTGGAGGTTCGTTTAAACTCCAATCCTTGTGCTAGTTCCTGGTACAACCAACCCCCTAAAAGAAACTCGGGTGGTGCCGAATTAAGTTTAAGAACTCTTGGCGAGTTTTTTGCTCGTCCATGAACACACCGATCATGGCACTGGTGACAGTCCAAGAGCCAGGTTTTTGCACGCCGCGCATTACCATGCACATATGGCTAGCTTCCATCACAACGGCAACTCCTTGCGGCTCCAAGATGGTCTGAATCGCTTCGGCAATTTGGCGCGTCAGTCGCTCCAGTGATTAGCTTAGCCAAAGTTGATTTACCACTGCCATTGCCGCCAACAATGAACACCAGTTCCCCTGGCTGAAGCGTCAAGTCAATCGGACCGAGGGTAAAGCTACGGTCTTCTTGCTCTTGAATATATGTATAGGTCACGCTTTTGAACTCTAAGCGCCGCCAGTTGGACTTGAATTTAGGTGGAACCGTTGCTGCTTCGGCACGATTGGCTAGAGATAAACCAAGTGACTCGATCTTTTGCAAGGCAACTCCAGCTCTGCTTAAGATGGGAAGGTCATTCACAATGCCGTCCATCGGTTGTATAAAGTAGACAAAAATTAAGATGTAGCTAGAGAGAGTTTGAGGACTAATAGCAATCAGATGGGGAAGTGCGAACAGCACAAACCCAACCGCGAAAAAAAATAGGAGTTTACCCCAGCTGGAAGTAATGGCAAAAAGGGTCAGACCGTCAACGTTGTGACGACGGAACGAAGCCGCTGCCGATTGGAGCTCTTGTGAGAGGAAAACTTGACGCCGTTGATAGTGCAGCTTAAGTTCCTTGCTCCCTGCAGTGAGGCTGCGGAAGTGGCTAAACAGTAGATCTTGATCCTCGCGGGCTAGAGCGAGCAATTTTCCACCACTTTTCAACAGCCACTGGCAACTACCTATTGCCACTACTAAAAAGCCAAGAAGCATTAGCGTGCCTGCCCAGGAAAGCATTTGCTAGATAGCTCAGGCAACCCACAACTATCGCCATGTCAATACAGAGGAAAGGAATTACAAAAACGGCATTAGAAACTGCTTGGACATCCTCTGTAAGCGTTGCTAATAGTCGGGAAGTCCCTAGTTCTTCCAGACGAGTTAACTCGGAAGAGAGAATTTGCCGACTCAGGTGCATTCTTAATTGGAAGACTGCATCTTGAGATAAACGAATCAGCACCACTTGGGAAATGATACTAGAGATGAGTGCAATTATTGCCAGTCCGATAAAACCCAAAACCATGGACATGACAGACGAAGAAGTGGCACTGCGACTCACAGTCCTGCTGATGAGGGCAATTAGGCTAGCACTACTGCCGCCACTCACGAATCCGGTGACAATCGCAACTACTACGATGAGCCAGGAAGAACGAAGAAGAAAGTAAATCAGCTTCATGACAGTTCCAAACCGATTTCGCTACTCGATAACGAGCTGAGTTAAAGCTTTGAGGAGCGATTAGATGGCCGTGGCTAAACCTGAGTTCTCATTGTAGGATTAATTTAGGTTAAAAATATGATTTTAATTCTCCCTTCCGCCTGACATCAAGAGTGGCACAATGGAAAGAGCCACCAAACGGTCCATAATGGAGAAAAGGACACTTAATTGGTTCAAATCCCCAAGATTTAAGAGCTTTAATCATAGAAGTTTGAGATTCTTCCACGATTACCCTTTTTTCATCAAGCATCAATACGTTTAAGCTGATCCACTTGCTACACATTGATAAAATGTATCCAGGAATAGGCTCAGGTTCGGGAGCGACTAAAATATCCCAAGATTTAAGCATTTTCGGTAGCTTATCAGGATCGATGTATTCAGGATGAATCAACACCTTACCTGGGGCCAGAGGCATAAAAGTAGTATCAATATGCATAGGTGTGGGACATTTACTTTCAATTTCGTGGATTCGGTATTTTTCTCCCAAATGCCTTCTGAGCCAATTGATACCGAAAAGATTTGTAACATTACTTTTTGTAACAAAAATATCTTGGCCACACCTAATAAAATCGGCGGCATCAAAAACTGGTTCAAATTCGTTGATTACATAACGAATTGGCTCATCTTTTCCAGGTGGCTTAAAACTATAGTCATAGAGATCATCAAGCAATTGGGGCTTGGGAGCAGAAGTCCATCTCGCAGCTTGTGCGAAGTATTCTTTAAATAATGAGCGATAGGCATCCATTTCGAAGTATCTCGAGCGCCAAGACATCGGAGTTTCAATGATTTCATCTCCTACAATCAGTACTCCATCTCTAGGACAAGCAGTACAAAATCCTTTTGATTTCCATTTACGGTTTTTATACAAAATAGAAGAATCTGTAATTTCTGGTCGTCTGACAACAACACCTTCAGATTCCAGAATATGAATAAATTCATCTAGTTCCTTTTGGGCTTGCTTAACGAGAAACCCAGGATAACGACGCCCGGCAAAGAGTCCATACAATTTAGATGCTTTCGCAGGGATGGTATAAGTAACAGTAACGTGGTAGAAAGGAATCGTAGCTCCTTCTATAGCAATCCTAAATCATTTGTAAAAAGTTAAGATTATTGTTATAATGAAGATTGGCAGTACTGATAGGGCGTATGGCAGTATAAATGGAAGAGTT
>CAXUIG010000009.1:0-49565 GCA_964250845.1 uncultured bacterium
GAACAATTACTCTCCCCCTCTCCCCCTCTCCCCCTGTTCTACTAGAAGATACTTTTCTTGTATGCTGAGGAGCTTATTTCGCCATACTTTTTTGGAGCACAACCCCGTTGTTTTGCTTCGGGTAGGATAAATAGTAGCCATTGGTAGGGCCGCCCGCTCCCCCGTTTGCTACCACCCCAATCAAGTTTAACTTGCTCAGCATGGCTTTAGCCTGGGTGAGTTCTGTTCTCGTCACTTGGTCAAGGCGTGACACCAGCACTACACCACTGCAAAATGACCCAGCGAGGATGGCATCCACTAACCCCAGAACCGGCGGGGCATCTAGTAGTACCAAGTCATAGTTTTGCTCAAACTCTGCCATCAATTGCCGCATCCGTTGGGAACTCAACAGATTAGCCGGGTCTTCAGGCGTTGGACCGGCGGTCAAAATATCTATGCATGCGCCTGCTGATTCGATTCTTTTCTGGACTGGTAAACTGGCATCAGTTGTTAATAGAGTTGAAAGCCCCTGCTCATTCGGGAGATTCAGCTGCTTGTGTAGACTCGGACGGCGTAGATCTGCATCAATTAGCAGTACCCGTTGGTGTAAACGGGCAGCACTCAGCGCCAGACCCAATGCCAGCGTAGACTTACCCTCATGAGGCAGCGCTGATGTGATCATCAGGGATTTGAACACAGAAACAGAATTTAACAGTTCAATGTTCTTATAAATAAGATCTAGCGATTCCCAAGATGGTGGCCAATTGCTGACTTGAACTTTCCAAGGTGCAAGCAGTTGCGGTTTGCCGAAAGGCAGTTCGATAATCGGCTGACTAGACTTGTCCTGCGGGAATTCTGGGGTCATTCCTAGCAGGGGCAGCGCCACCTCCTTCTCCAACTCATCCGAGGTATGAACAGCATCATCAGCCATTTCGCGCATAAAGGCCGCAACACCGCCCAGCATCAACCCAGCCACTAAACCCAACAATAAGTTCCGCTCTAAGTTGGGACCGATCTTCAAGCCCAATTGGGGCGACTCTAAAGGTTGCCAAACAAATCCCCCTCGGGCAAGATCCAGGCTCAAGTTCTGCCGTGCCTTGAGCAGCTGTTCCAGCTTCTCACGGTTGACCTGCACCTCTGGTTGTAGTTGATTGTACTTAGACAGCAGATCCGGGAATCGGTTAAGTTCCTGACGCAGTTGCTGCTGTGTCTGTGCCAGGCTAGTATCGCGCGCACTCAGAGCACGTAGATTTGTCTGCACTTCCACCAGCTGGGCAGTGAGGTTCTGATCAATCCCACCGAACTGTCCTTGTCCCAGGAGGCCTTGTCCTGTACTTTTAACTTGAGCAGCCTGGTCCCCTAAAACACGTTTTACCTCATTCTGTAGTAGATCTCGCTCCCTAGTACTTTGTTCTACCAAAATTTGAACTCTAGGGTCTTCATCTTTGAAAATCGCGCGTTGCTGTGCTAGAGCCAGTTCTGTCCTTTGGAACTCGTTGAGCAACGTTTGGTAGCGAGAAGATTGACTCAGACGGGAAGAAATCAGCGCATCTTGTGGAGAATGGCCAATTTTCTGCTGCAGAGCACTTTCCCGCGCCTGATAATCCTTGTACTGGGTCTGGGTTGCCTGTCGCTCCTGCGCAATGGTATTTAGAGACGCTGATATGGCTGCTGCCTGCTGCGCTGGATCAATTAGGTTCTGATTTTTGCGAAACCTTTCTAGTTTTGCCTCAGCCCGCTGAACGTCCTGTTTAACCTGTGGCAACTGCTCATTGATAAATTCAAGACCCTTGTTTAAGCGCTGTTGCTGCTGTTTTCGGTTGTAAACTTGATAAACCGTCTGAAGCGCATTTAGCACCTTTTGGGTCTTGATCCGATCATGGTCGGCGTAGACCGCTTTTACGATCTTCGTATTGACTTTATCCTCCATCACTTGAGTCAAAAGTAAGGATTTTTTCAGCTCCTCGGCAGTAAGATTCGGGTATTCCGGGTGCAGCAAATCCACAGCTTGTTGCAGGAGCAGAGGACTCCGCATCACGTTCAGCTGAGTGGCATAGTCTATCTCAACACTAGAGTCAGCAAACTCACTTTCTGCTTTGGCTTCTCTTTTCCCTTGATAATTAGGCTCTACTAGCAGCTGCATAGAGCTTTGATAAGTAGGCTTAGCAATCAGAGTTAAGACAGTTGCGAGCAACAAAATTCCACCTGCTACACCGAAAAACCAAAGGCGTCGGCGCATTAAAATGGCTAACAGTTGTCCGTAACCTGGATCTGTAAAATTACTTTCAGTCACTTTTTCCATGGCTAAGAGCGAACCTCCTAAACGAACCTATAATTGACATCAACTGCAAACTTTCTCAATCACTTGCTCAACTTTGCTAAAGAATGCTTCTTCCGAGAATTGGCTCAGGGCATGATTACGGATTTTTCTGTAGTCCCATGGGATTTCACTGGCATCAATTAGTGCAGCTTGGAGTGCATCCGGTGTCTGCCGGTTGAAAAAGACCCCTGTCTGACCAGGTATCTGAGTGTCTAATACACCACCCGCACCATAGGCAATGACTGGCGTTCCACTAACATTCGCTTCCACTGGAACTAATCCATAGTCTTCCAGAGCTGCAACAATTACAGAAGAGGCTTTTTTCATTAAATGACTGCGCTCTGAATCGCTTACATGTCCCAAAAACTTAATATTTTTCAAAGCTTTGGCTTCTAGACGTTCTCGCTCTGGACCATCTCCTATGATAAATAATGGCCATCCCAGCCAATTAAAAGCTTCAACGATCACGTCGATGCGTTTGTAGCTGATTAGGCGGGCTGACGTCAGATAAAAGTTAGCTTTTTGATCTGAAAAAGTGAAGTTACTAGTATCAATTGGATAGTTAATAACAATGGCTCGCTTACCATAATTTTTCTGGATGCGAGCAGCCACAACAGTAGAATTAGCAATGTAAAGGTCGGGTTCCTGAGCATAAGTTAGGTCTATTTTTCTCATGGCTCGGAAGATAATTTCGATTATTGGAGAAAAATATCGATAATCTCCATACTCCCGTAAGTAGGTTTGAGTGTCCCAGAGGAAACGTGTTACGTTATGACAGAAGCAAATGTGCCGTGACGATTTTCTTTTTTTCACTGCCTTAGCAAAGCTGCTGCTACTGCTGATAATCAGATCATAGTCTTGAAGATCCAATGCTCGAAAGGCCGGAAAATACAAGGGAGCCAGGAGTCTGAAATACTTCGCTGCCCGCGGAATGTTCTGAAGTACACTCGTGCGGACTAGACGCTCACCCAGATCAATGGTTCGTTCACGATCATACACAGATGTGAAAATGTCAGCATTGGGGTATTGCTTACAAAGCAGTTCAAATACACGCTCTGCCCCGCCTCGCTGCGTCAAATAATCATGGACTAGAGCAATTTTCATATATAGCTAGAGAGTAATATAATCTGCTAAACCTACAACTTAATCCAAATGGAAACGCCACAGCCCTATTCAGTAAGCTTACAAGCTTTAGTGGTTTCCGGCAGAATTCGCCTACTACTACACCTGTGAAGCGTGCAGTGGGGGACGGCAATAATGGGGGAAGCAAAGCTAAACCGCATTTTGCCTCATGAATACCGGTACTTGCTTCAGTCTAAACTGAACCCACGGCAAACGTATTTAAATTTTGACTTAGCGCAGCTTAGCAAGACAATAGTGCTTGATAGAGGCTTAAGACTATCAATTGTATTTTTTTGTGGCATACAAAATTGGTAATAGAGTCATGGATGCGTTTGAATTGGGAATTACAGTCCTATCTCTGGCAATTTGGGTGGGATTACTGTGTTGGCGGGGTCAATTTTGGCAAACTTCCCAGCAACTAGAGTTGCTGGCAACTGATCTGGAAGTGTGGCCAGCAGTTTGTGCTGTGATTCCTGCGCGTAACGAAGCCGATTTGCTACCAAAAACGCTGCGATCGCTCCTTTTACAGGATTATCCCGGCTCTGTTCAGGTAATTTTGGTCGAAGATCAGAGCACGGATAATACAGCTAGTGTCGCACGCCTTGTTGCCCAAGAATCAAACCAGAGCTTGCAGCTGGAGGTACTCAATGGGGAAAAGCTGCCTCCGGGCTGGAGTGGTAAGCTCTGGGCTCTGGAGCAAGGCATTCGCCATGCCCAGAAGCTAACACCGCCCCCCGACTATTTTCTTTTAACCGATGCTGATATTGAGCATGACGGTGCAAATCTGGGCCGCCTAGTTACCAAAGCTGAGCGAGAGTGCTTGGATCTGGTTTCTTTAATGGTGCTGCTGCGGTGTCAAAGTTTTTGGGAGCAACTCTTGATCCCGGCCTTCGTTTTTTACTTTCAAAAACTCTACCCCTTTCGCTGGGTTAATGACCCTACTAACCCAACTGCCGCCGCCGCAGGGGGTTGTATTTTGATTCGCCGCCAGGCTTTAAACAGTATCGGTGGAATCCAGGTAATTCGTCAAGCTTTAATTGACGATTGCGCCCTTGCTCAAGCAGTAAAGTCTAACAGTCAATCGGAACAGGCAGATGTCACGGGTCGAATTTGGCTGGGACTCACTTCCTTGACCCGCAGCTTGCGACCTTATCCATCTCTGACTAGTATCTGGGAGATGGTTGTCCGCACTGCCTTTACCCAGCTCAACTATTCGCCGTTGCTGTTACTGCTAACCGTGTTCGGAATGACCCTCATCTACCTGGTTCCCCCTGTGGGAGCAATATTCGGTGTATTGACGAGAAACTGGCCTCCAGCGATCGCGGGTTTGTCTGGATGGTTGCTGATGGCCTGGGCTTACTTACCCACCCTGCGCTTATATGGGTGTACACCCGTGTTAGCTTTTTGCTTGCCGAGTATAGCCCTTCTCTATACCCTAATGACCCTAGACTCAGCTCTGCGTCATTGGCAAGGGCGAGGCGGCGGTTGGAAAGGACGGGTTTACCCTGCCCCTAATAGCCCGAACATAGAAAAGTCGTAACTCGCTGCAACACTTGCAGTCCCCGTAAGGCACCTCGAATCAGCCCGGCAGCAGCAATGGGGTGGCGGAGTAATCCAAGGGTTAAGGGGAGAGTTTGAAGCGAACCATCAGGGCTTATAGCCTGCGTGAGATCCGGCAGGTTATGGTAGCAGTCGTCACTGACCACTCGTACCATTGCTACTGCAATCCCAGCTTCACCCAGAACCTTTAGGGCAGCAAATCCCTCCATATCGACAACGCCAGCATCGTAAATCTGACCCAGTGTACGTTTTTCATCGGCTTCCCAGATCAGGCGATCGCTCGTAAGCGCACGAACTAGTGAGAGAGGGGGACAGGGGGGCCCCCCCTCTATTAACTGGGACGACTGCATACAAATGGTTTTCAGCTTCTGGTGCAGCAAGCTTGTTAATTCGCGATCGCTTGATTGCAACTCTTGAGTAGACGCAATTGATTCATAAACACACTCTTGGTAGAGGACAATATCCCCAATCGCGTAGTGAGGTGACAAACTCCCACA
This sequence comes from uncultured bacterium, assembly GCA_964250845.1. GTDB lineage: Bacteria > Cyanobacteriota > Cyanobacteriia > Cyanobacteriales > Chroococcidiopsidaceae > CAXUIG01. Next base: position 5,479 of record CAXUIG010000009.1, read on the forward strand.
TAGCCCCATGAGCAAAACTCTAGGCTGCGGATAACACCGGAAGTGTCCAGCTTGTTGCAGTTTTTCTAGATGTCTAGCTAATGGCTCAGGACCTACTGGAATCGGCAGAACCAGAGGTTTGGTGGGAGTAATGCGGCTTAAGCCTCGACAAACAGCCTTATATTCTGACCCTTGAGGAACCAGAATTACTTGCATGGGTATGGTCAACTGAATTCAACTTGGTATTACGTCTTGGCAAGAGTCTGAGGCTGGATAGTGCGACTTTAGCGATCGCGGGAATGAATTGCGGACGGAGCAGCCTGTGATCGAAGACACTCATCCGCCGTTCGTTTTCCTCAAGACAGGTCGAGAGAAACTTATCAGGTGTCAAATCTTCAGCAAACACGCTAGCCCCGATGGCTGTAAAGCCTTCATTATTGGGGTTGGGGCTCGAAAAGGCGTCGAGCAAATGACGAAGCGCCCTGCCGTAATGCCAGATATCCTGTGTAGCCCGGAGTATTTTTGCCCCCCTACCCTGACTAATTTGCCAGTAGTTCACCCAGTTCACAAAGAACACAATGTGGCGCACCTCCTCGTCAATGATCGGATCGAAGAGCGTGAATAATTGCTCCGGAAAGAAGCCGGACTGGCGGGCGAGCCCGAACAACCCGGACGCGAAGAAGGAATCGAGGCACTCCTCGTACCCAAAGTCGATGAAGGCTTGCTCTAGGTTGCCGGGAAGCTTAGTAGTGGGGCGCTCTGAGATTTCGATTCCATAGCATTTAATCAGGGTTTCAATCATTCGGGCGTGGCGTGTTTCCTCCATTGCCTGCAGGGCGATCGCTGAGCGCAAAACGGGATCACTCACCGTCGCTGCGTAGGCGCTGAGCTTGGCTCCAGCTTGGCGCTCAGTGTCGAGAGCCTCTTCCCAGAAGGGAATTCCTCGCAGTACATCGAGGGCAGCATCGTTCAGAGTCGGCCACGGTAGATGTTCGGGATTATACTCCCGGTGGCTTGCCATGAAGCTTTGGCAGAACAACTCCTTATGGGCTTGAGATCCGATTTTCATTTCCATGATTTCAGCAAATTTGTCTAAATTATCATAGCCGTGTAGAGACGCTCAGAACACTGCCACACTCGCCATTTCAAGCCGGAACCGTAGGAATGAGCCGTATCTTCACGAGGAAACCATTCAACGAATGATCTCGTCAAGACTATACGAACTGCTCTCCTGCTTTCTTGTCAAGAGGATAGGATGGCTAATGATTCTATGAACCCGGCGATAAATTCTCCTAAATGGTAAAGCCAAATCGCAATACATCCCTACGAGAGCGTGTCAACATTTCCAGGTTAGCGATTAAATATTCCTGGCTTACAGTGAGTTTTTGGCTCGCCGTGACTGTGGCTGGAGTTCTGGCTTTCAGTTCTCTCAAATATGCCTTGTTCCCGGATATTACTTCTCCAGTGGTGGTGGTTCAGGCCACAGCCCCTTTCAAGACTGCCCTGGAGACAGAGGCACAGCTCACACAACCGCTCGAGCAGCGGCTGAGATCTCTAGAAGGACTGGATGATGTTCGCTCCTCTACCTACCCAGGTCAAACCGCCGTCAGTCTATCCTTCAAGATGGGGATGAAACTAGAGGAATCAAACCTCAAAGTCACAACAGCGCTCAAGCAACTAACTCTCCCTAGGGGAGCAACTCTCAAGGTTATTCCCCTCAACTTGAATGAGTCAGCTGTCGTCAGCTATGCCATCCAGAGTTCCGACAGAACTCTAACTCAGTTGACCCAGATAGCCCGCGATCAGATTGTGCCTAGCATAGAGCGGTTGCCAGGTCTACTCAAAGTAGAGCTGTTGGGTGCTCCTAGCATTGCATCTCCCCCAGAGTTAGTACAGTTCAACGGCTCAGCTGCCCTAGCCTTCCAGGTAATCAAGCGTGGCGATGCCAACACGTTAGAAGTGGTCAGTCGGGTGGAAAAAGCAGTGCAGCAGTTGCGCTCCACTTTGCCTAACGTACAACTGAGCTTGGCTGCTACTGAGGCGGATTATATCTCGGAGGCCATTCAAGCGACACTCGAGGCTCTAGCACTGGCAATAGCCCTGTCAGTCGTGGTAATCTTTCCTTTTTTGTGGAACTGGCAGGCAGCCCTGATTTCGGCACTGGCGATCCCCACTTCCCTGTTGGGGACTTTCATTGTCATGGCTACTTTCGGTTTCAACCTGGAGACGATCACGCTACTGGCATTGGCTCTGGTGATCGGCATTATCGTCGATGACGCGATCGTAGATGTGGAGAACATCGTCCGCCACATTGAAAACGGAGAATCTCCCCGCCACGCTGCTATTTCTGCCACCAATGAGATTGGACTGACAGTCACAGCCGCAACATTGACGATCGTGGCAGTTTTTATGCCAGTCGGGTTAATGGGGGGTGTCTTGGGCCAGTTCTTTAAACCTTTTGGGCTTACCGTCTCCGCAGCGGTGATCACCTCGTTGCTGGTTGCCCGGACATTATCCCCGTTATTAGCTGTGTACTGGCTTAAACCTAAACTCTCTCGCAGGGATAATCCAATCTGGCTTAAGCTTATTCAACGCTACCGAGATTTACTGAGCTGGTCCCTGAGCCACCGTTGGAGAGTGGTGGGGTTAGCTACATTGATTTTCATCGTGGGACTAGCGCTGATACCGCTGGTGCCAAAGGGGTTTATTCCTCAACTTGATCGCCCAGAGTTCAATGTGGTCTATGTGGCTCCTGAAACTACCTCCTTGAGTGAATCTCGCGCAATTGCCCAGAAGCTCGAAGCCTTCGTGCTTCGTTCACCTGCGGTTAAGACAGTGTTGACGCTCGTAGGCTCCCGCGAGGGTGAGCCTAATAAGGGTACCCTCTACGTCAAGCTCGAGGCAGACCGCAGGCTCAGAACTTCCGAACTAGAAGACCAATTGCGGCACTCATTGCCCGCAATTCCCAATGTCACCACGAGCGTTGAAGACATTCAGTTGGTTGATACAGGGGACGAAAAACCTCTCCAGATTGCTCTGACAGGTTCCGACCCCGCAGCCCTTAACCGTGCAGCCAATGCGATCAAAGCTCGGATTCAGAACCTGCCAGGATTCGTTGATGTCACAACCAATGGTGAAGCGTATAGAGAAGGCAAACTATTTGAGATCGAACATCTGAATACCCGCAGGGTGGCCTATGTTAGTGCCAACCTCACCAATAATCTGGCTCTGGGAAATGCTACGAACATTGTAGTGCAAGCAGCAAACGAGATCCTACCTCCAACTGTATCTTTGGACTTGCAAGGAGACTCTGCCCGTGTAGGCGAGATCTTCAGCAGTTTTGGTGCCACTCTGGGGATGTCGGTTTTGTGCATTCTGTTGGTGCTGATAATGCTATTCCAAGGCTGGGTTTCACCGCTGGCAATTATCTTCTCTTTGCCCCTATCGCTGACGGGGGCGATGCTAGCTCTATTGGTTACCCGGAGTGACTTCGGTATAATCTCGGTGATCGGCATTATCTTTTTGTTAGGTCTGACTAACAAAAATGCCATCTTGCTCGTAGACTATATCAACCAATTGCGCCGCTCGGGGTTGACCAGAGCTGAAGCAATCCTCAAGGCAGGGCCATTGCGCCTAAGACCGATTCTGATGACAACTGCTGCCACAATACTCGGCATGCTACCGCTCGCACTAGGGGTGGGAGCAGGATCAGAGTTGCGATCGCCTATGGCTGTAGCGATTATCGGTGGGCTAGTCGCCTCCACCCTACTGAGTTTGATTGTCGTTCCAGTGGTTTACACCCTTCTAGATGATCTAAAATTACCGTCAAAAAAATAGCCAGTCCTGTTTAACCTGACAGTAATTTTGAAGCATCAGCGGTGAGTGGCACTAGCTTGCCCCCTTTTGTCAATTTCAGGCGCTGACCACGCCACTCGACCGTGTTTCCTAGAAAGCTGTAGCACCATATCGCGAAGCTCATCAGGTCACGTAAAGGCACAAACCACAGAAACTTTGTTGCCACCGGATCTTTTAGACTCTTGACCCCAACTACCCATCCCATTGCTAACCTCGTGCTCCAGGTTATACCTAGCCCAGCCCAGCCTAAAGTCGACCCTCCAGTTGCCATCAATAATAATAAGCTTGTTGCTGTGCCGTGTGTAAAGATCAGCCCTAGATAGCCCCAAGGCCGAGAAACCCTCTGGCAGCAAGCCCAGCGGGTCTGACGGTTGATTAACTCACCAAAGCTTGCTGTCGCGAGTACGTGCTCAACCACATAGTCGGAAAGCACGACCTTGTAACCTGCTTTTGCGGGTAGGTTGCCCAGGAGGAAATCGTCCGCTAGATAATCGGCAACTGCCAAAAATCCCCCAATTGCTTCTAGGGCAGCTGTTTGGATTACAATAGTTGAACCTAGAGCAAACTTCATTCCTTCCAGCTTCCTGGCAACTAAAACGCTAGGGTGGAAATCGGTTGCAATCCAGAGGGCTTCAATCAAAGCAAGCCACCCTCGCGTCAGCGAACGGTACAGACATGTAACCACACCAACGCTGGGGTCGCGCATCGGCTGTATGACTCGCCGCAAATAGTCTGGCCCGACCTGGATGTCGCTATCCGCAATCAGCAGGATTGAATACTTTGCCACCTCTGCCGCATTCGCTAGATTGCTAACTTTTAGGTTCGAACCAATCGTGCGATCGCGAACTTCAAGCCGAATATCAATATCCGGGAAGTCGTGGATGATTTGCTTGACAACTTCCACGCCAGGATCCATAGGATCGCGCACACCGAAGACGATTTGATAGTTCGGGTAGTCCTGTTGGCAGAATGAAGCAAGGTTTTGATAAGCGTCACTGTCGAGGCCACAAATTGGCTTCAGGATTGTAATGGGTGGGTGGAAGTCTGGCTCAACTGGATTTGGAGTACCAAAGAAATCGATGGCCGCATAGATTGAATAGCAGTAAAACCCGATTGCCGACAGGCACAGGATCAGCAGCAAGTAGATAATTATCAGCACGCTCGTGATCTCAAAACAAGGGGGCTAGTATTTTGTCTTAGCCCCTTGGGGTTAAGGGGCGTTGGATGTCACCTGTTCAATCAGAGCAAGAACCGCACTCCTGCTGAGCTGCTCTTCGCCTTGACCCAAGACATTAAGTGTAGCGTAAGCTAAAGCTAGCGAAATTTGACAAAACTCCCGAGCATAAACAGCACTAAGCGCCTGATTGTAAGCTTCAGCAAGCGCTAGATTGCGCTGGGCATACTTCCGCATATTTTCTGAACTCCAACCCTCGGGAAAAAAGTTCACCCCACGCGCCAGATCTTGATTATGGTTACGGAGAATGTTTACCGCCTGTAAGCCTCTAGCAAACCAAATCGCATCAGCACGGTTGGTATTTGTCCCATCGTACCAAGCCCATAAATCCGCAAGTAACAATCCAAAAGCGCCTGCGACTCCAAACGTATAGCGATCCAAATCAGACTCTGTACGAATTTTCCAGTTGCTTTCGGCCCAGTAAGCCATCCTCTCGGCCATTCCAGCCGTGGCATCCCAAATCCGAGGGGCAATGGTAACGGGAGCCAGTAGCGCCCATTCTCCAATTCGAGTTGTTACTTTTGGTAACAGTTCATAATGCGTGCTTAACCCTACCGAGAATTCATCAACGGCGAAGCCATCAACCGCAGCCTGTAAGGTCAGACTTATGGTACGCAACAGTTTGGCCTTGGTGGAGTTGTCCAGTCCTGGATCAGCTTCAATTTCATCTATGGCACGCATGCATAAGTATGCTGATGCGACTGCTTCTTGTAGCCCCGGCGGTAAACGAATAATTGGTATATAAAAAGTCCGACTAGTTTCTTGTAGTATTTCCAATACATCTCTACGCAAACCCATCTGCTTAGCGGCTCTGAGATTTACATAGCCGTGTATTATAACAGAAATTACTTAAACGGAGTAAATTTTAGGATAACTTAAGAAAATATTGCGTTAAATCTAGGATGTTCAGGCTCATTATCCCCCATTTTTCACTTTTGTACTATTTTTTTAGAAAAATACTCTCAGGGAAGGCAGGGGGAAAAAGAGAGCGATCTGATCGCAGGGGGAGCAACCCCTATGCCTAAAGGCAGGGGGCTTGATACCATACTCTTAAATCCCTGCTCGTAAGAAATTCGTAACCTCTTCGGCGACTCTGGCAGACTTTTCTACATGCAAGTAGTGTCCAGCACCAGGTATCGTTACTAAGCGAGAACCTGAAATCTGCCGGTGCAAAATATTAGATTTGCGCGGGGAGATAATAACGTCATCGTCTCCGGTAAGGATTAACGTTGGGACTCGCAAAGCTGAAATATCATTAGTTATGTCGATTAGACTGACTCCCATGAAGTCAGAGGCATCGCTGCGTACTCGAGTATGCTGGAACTCACTTAAGACAAGTTCCTTTAAATTTTCTGGTACTTCAGGTGCGAAACTTTGGCGTAGCAGTGCTACATCCCACTGCCTTGTTAAAGCCTGCTGTAGAAAATCAGGATGAAGTTGAATGCGTGCAGATGTCGCCATCAACACGAGGCGTTCAACCCGGTCTGGGTAGGCTAGAGTGAACTTGAGTCCAATCAAGCCCCCCATAGATTGCCCTACGTAACAAACTGGACGCTTGATTCCTAACTCATCCAAAAACCCAGCTAGAAAGGCAGTAGCCGCATCAAGAGAATCGGGTACATGTCCATCCGTTGCACCGTGCCCCGGCAGATCGATAGCTACGGGAAAGAGTCCTTCCCCAAGCTTGGCTACCATCGGTTCCCAATGACGACTGCTGCCTCCGGCACCGTGTACTAGCAATAAAATTGGGTCAGACTCAGAGTTAGGCAGCCCTCGGGGCGCATTGTAATGGACTGCCAGACCTCCGACCTTAATCGAAGACATACTCTCAGTTGTGTTCAAGACTTTAAGACCAGGTTGGTTAACATGGTGTTCATCTTGTTGACAGACTCTGTGTACTCTAGATGTGGAACTGATTCTGCCACGATGCCTGCCCCAGCATTTAAATAGACACTGTCACCGTATTGGTAGACTGAGCGCAGGGCGATCGCTAAATCTGACGTTCCTGAGCTATCTATCCAACCTATGGCACCTGCATAGATTCCTCGTGGCTCATCTTCCAGACGGTCGATCCATTCTAAAGCCTTAATCTTATCAATCCCAGACACAGTAATTCCAGGAAATAATATTTTCAAAGCATCCCACAAAGTCTTTCCTGGTTTGAGCTGACCACCAACCCGAGACGATAGATGCTGCACAGTCCGGTATTGCTTCACCTGCATGAAATCAAAGACTTGAACTGTTTCTGGCAAACACACACTCGCAATCTCGCTTTGCGCCAGCCAAATTGAGAGCGCGTGTTCTTTCACCTCTTTAGCATCAGTGAATAATTCACCATTTAGACGCGCATCCTCTGCTTCGTTAGAGCCACGCGGTCGGGTTCCTGCCAGAGGATTGGTAACGACGAATCCATCAGCAGTGGTTTCCATCAAAATCTCAGGACTGAAGCCTACTGCCGAGACATCTCCTAATCTCAGACAATATGAGCGGGCTGAATTGTTGCTTTTGGCTCCTAATGAATAGGTTCCAATCACATCCATATCGCCTTGAACCTTCACGTAACGGGAAATAATGGCTTTATGTAACTCACCACTTTTAATCCCCTTAATTAGAGAATTAACCCGATTTTGATACTGTTCACTATCAGCGAAGTCAACGTCTGGAGGTGTGGCGACAACGTCTGGCAATTTGCTATCAACTGACAACGCTTCTTGTACCTTTTCCGTAGACTTGATGCTTCTGATGTGAACTCCCTTAGTAGTAATGTAGAGTTCGGTTTCTGGAACCAAAAAATACAAAAGTGGCTGCTCGATTGCCTTTGAGTAGGAGTAGTAGAAGCGAGAAATGTCAAAGCTTACATAACCATAAGCAGTCCAATTTTCAATTGGCAAAGACGCAAAGGCGGACTCTACTTGCTTAAGTGGATCGGTGACCGGCTCTGACCGATGCTGACCCAGGCATTTGCTCTCGACAGCTTCCTCGGTTACCAATACCTCAGCCAAGGCATTGCCAGCAATACGTACCTCGTTCTCATTTTCGTACATCACATAGTCCGAAAAGATCCCAGCCTGAAGCAGATTCTGCAACAGAAGCAAAGGATCTCTCTGACCGGGCAGAAACATTTCGTGATAAGTTAGGAAATCACTTGCTACCTGGTACATCGATTCAATGCCTTTCGTAAACGTAGTTAAATGTGTTTATGTCTCAAAAACAACTGTTTTCACCGAATAGGAGTCAGGAGCCTCCGAGTCAGGCGGGACCTTAAATTCATCTATAGGTTTCTCCTGACTCGGAGACTCCCAGACTCCTATTTATACAGCACTTGTTGTTAGAGACTTCACTGGCCAGGCTTCAACTTTCTCCTTGATGGCGCGCATTTGAGTCCGTGTATTCCCATTTATGAAAGACTCCAGCTTCTCGGTAGACCACGCGCCCTCGGCTGGCTCAAACTTTTGGATCCAAGTCATGATGACGCCAACCCCCTGCGGTAACTCCTCGTAGGTCCAGTGGATCTTCATTTCCTTGAAGGGAAAGGCTTTTTCTACTCGTTCCGCTGTCGCCTGCCGACCGGGCTTATCAATGATCCGACGCGAAACCCAAGTGCTGGAGGGACGACCACCCTCTGGGAAGGTGGTGAGGCTAAATAGAACTTCATTGCCTTTTCGCTCTAGCACTTCCGCCTTTTCATACTCTGTAAAGAGCTGGGGCCAAAGTTCAATCGTGTTTGTTAGATCAAACACTGTGTCAAAATCCCGCAGAATCACTATCGAGTTTTCGGTATAACCTGGCATTTTCAATCACTCCTGAAATTTACCAATGTTGCTTTACGCTTAAACAAGCCCGACTGCCCTGACCCAACTGGCATCCAACCCCTTAATCCGAAGTGGAAAACAAGCCACTTGGAAATTGGTTGCAGGTAGCTGTTCCAGATTCGCCAAACGTTCGATTTGAATGTATTCGCGTTCTCGACCGTAAAAGTGTGCTGGCCACAGAAAGCTGCGATCGCCTGTGCGCCAAAAGTCTTCCAGCATGGTGACAAATGGGCGATCAAATCCATAGGTGTCAATCCCCATGACTTTGATTCCCTGATCCGCCAGCCATTCGGTGGCATCCCGACCCATACCGGGGGCATTGAAAAAGTACTCCCGCTTACCCCACAGCTTGTCCGTTCCCGTCCAGAGCAGGACAATGTCAAGGGGTTTGAGTTGATGCCCAGTTGCATCCAGAGCGTCCTTTATATCCTCGACGGTAATAAAATCCCCAGGTTTTTTGTGTCGTAAGTCGAGGCGGACGCCATTACCAAAGAACCACTCTAAGGGCAATTCATGCACCGAACGAGCGGGACTCCCCTCTGAATCAGGACCGTAATGGATTGGTGCATCAATGTGGGTGCCCATGTGGGTGGGCAAGGTCACAGTGTCAAGGGTAATGAATGCACTATCGGGGAAATCCTCAGGGTTAAGGCGGCGGGGATCGGGTGGAGTTTTAGCAGAATTTCGTGCCGCCACTTCACCAGCAAATTTTTTAGCCCCCTCAAAATGGTCTAGTCTGTCAACGCGAATCTCCATGGGTTCTCCAGGAGAATTCTCGACTAAAACGCTGAGGTCAACTAACTGCGGCACTAGCAACCTCCTTCTTTTCGAATAACGCGTTGGCTTCAATAGTCTCCATAGCTTTGTCCAAAGACAAGTTCACGTCGGTAATCCCGACAATCGGTAGTGCCAAGAGAATAGCGGCGATAATCTCTTCTTTTGTCGCCCCCTCTTCCAATGCCCGTTGTACATGGGTACCAATCCCTGTGATCCCCCGATGAGCAGCAAATATGCCGATAATGATCAATTCATTGGTTTTTTCGTCTAGGGGGGAGTACTCCTTCACAGACTTGGCTAGATCGAAAAAACCTTGGGCAACATTGGGTGATTCTTTAATCAAATTCTTCATGGAATTTTCTCCTGGTTGAAGTGATTCAATAATGAACAAGGAACTTTAAACTAATTCACTTGTAGGGACGACTTTGCGGGTCGTCTTGAGCAATGCTTTGCGGTGAATTTTTCCAGTTGAAGTGCGTGGTAACTCAGACAAAAAGTGGATTGTTTTCGGAGCTTTAAAATGAGCTAGCTGAGACTTAGCAAACTTGCGAATGCTATCTTCAAGCTGCCCAGACTGACTGAACCCGGACTTAAGGCAGATGTAAGCGACGACCTGGGTTAGATGTTCACCACCATCGGACTCTGGGATCGCGGCGACATCGAGAACACTCTCGTGTTGGAGCAATACGTCTTCAATTTCAAAGGGTGAAACCCACTGGCCATTCACTTTGAAGAAGTCGTCCTTGCGTCCCATAAAAGAGAAATAGCCATCTCGGTCACACAGGTACTTATCTCCGGTTAACATAGTTTCTCCATGGAGAGCTTCCCGCGTCTCCCGGAGCCGGTTCCAGTACCCTAACATCAGACTCTTTCCACTCACCTCAAGGCTGCCAATTTCGCCGGGAGGAAGGGGCAAACCATTTTGATCTACAACTCGGACATCATAACCGGGAACCGGACGCCCAGAACTGCCTGGTCTACATTCTCCGGGTCGGTTCGACAGGAAAATGTGTAGCAATTCAGTGGTACCAATACCTTCATAGATTTTGATCCCGAAGGTTTCTTGCCACTTATGCCAGATAGTACTGGGCAGTTGCTCGGCTGCCGATGCGCACAGGCGTAGAGATGAGACATCTAGGGGAGTGATTTCATGCGCGGCCAGAATGCCCGCATACACCGCAGGTATCCCAAACAGAATTGTGGGTCGGTAGCGGTGGATGTCACCAATCACATCAAAAGCGTTGGGAGCATCGGACAACACGGCGGCACCACCAACTGCCATTGGCATGTAGAGGGTGTTGCCGAGGCCGTAAGCAAACGGCATTTTGGCTACCGAATACGTAATGTCATCTTGATGCAGGCCCAGGGTGTTTTTGCCGTATAGTTGGGCGCAAACCACCATGCTTCGATGTAAGTGGAGCACGCCTTTTGGTCGGCCTGTACTACCAGAGGTGTAAAGCCAGAAAGCCGGTTCGTCGGGAGAGGTTTCTGCCGGTGTTAGTTCCTTGGTCTGCTGGTTGAGCGCAGAACCAAAGGGGGTTTCTCCATCCGTAAGCAGAACATGGCGCAACAACTTAGACTGGATTGGTGCCAGTTTCTCCTGCCACTCTTGGTTAGTCAGCAATACCTTAGCGCGGCAATCTTGCAGAATATACTGGATATCATCAACCGTAGAACCAGTATTAATTGGCACCGGCACAGCACCTAGCCAGATGGCGCCCCAGAAGGCAAATACAAACTCGGGACTATCTGGCAACACAATGGCCACCCGGTTTTCCCGTTCCACACCAAGATCAGATAGTAATCCGGCAGCGCTTCGGACCTTTGTATATACATCCGAGTAGGTGTATGTCTGATCCTGATGGTAAAAGGCCGGTCTTGAGCCATGTCCCCTATAGAGGTTGCCTTCTACGAAGTAAGCTGCAACATTAAATACATTAGGCAACTGTTCGTAACTCTGATTCATCGCACCTTCCTTACGGGTTACTAAGTGGATTACTGAGCGAGGACGTGAACCAGCACATAATCATCCCAGTGGCACCAAGTAGCCAGCCATTCTTTGACCCCACGTTTAGATGCCCTAAGCTCTGCTGAACCGTGCAATTTTATGGTCAATCCCGTCTGAGAAACACTGCATTCGATTTCGTTCCAGCCGATGTCAGCTAACCCGGTGCCTAAAGCTTTTCCCACAGCCTCTTTGGTGGAAAAGCACACTGCATAATATCGATGAGGATGCGGTGCTTCTAGGCACTGGTTGATCTCGTTGGGGGTAAACAGTAGACTCAGAGTTTCCCGATCGTAGCGGTCAACCAGTCTGGCAACTCTACTGATGGGTGCGATATCAATCCCAATCCCCTTAATCTGGGCTGTCAATCTTGGTTCGATGGGTAGCGGTGGTGTGTGCCCACCTGATAGCACGGGCGACCAATCGCCGGTCGCCCCCCCAATAGTTGGGGGACAAATCATTTAGGAGTAGCAGCTAAAGCCTGATCTACCATGTTGCCAACTTCAGCCAGGGTCATATCCTTGCGGGATTCAAGCTTGATGTTGACCCCTAAACGACGTTTCAGCCCCAGGGAAATCTCCACTGTTTCAGTGGAGTCGAGTTGCAAATCTTTGCGTAAGAGAGCTTGGTCAGTAATCGACTCTTCGTCAATACCTAAATCGATCAGAATGTCTTTCAGAGCATCAATAACCATGTGTCTTCACCTCAAGAAAGAAATTGATTAACTTTGAGAGGGGGTGAAAGGGTGAATGTAGCCGGTGCTCCCGATCTCCCCCTCTCCCCTACACCTTCGAGATCACAAAAGCTGCGTTGACTCCTTCGCGGGCGCGAGAGTTTACCAGTGTCCGGGAAACAGGAATGCTTTGCGGTTGGGTAACAAAGTTTAACTTGCAGCCTGGATCTGCAGCCGTTATCTTCTGAGTCGGTAACTTGCTAGTCTCCATCGACAAGAGACTGCAAGCCACTTCCGTCACGCACGAAGCGCCGTAGAGATGACCATAAAGAGATTTTGGCGTTGTGACAGGGACGTTCGGTGCCTCTTCACCAAAAACTGCTTGTAGAGCTTGAGCTTCTACCCGATCGCTGTTTTGAGTGCCGCACCCTTCTGCAAACACCACGTCGATATCACCGGGTGTAATGCCAGCATCTTTAATCGCTTTGCGCATACACCGCTCAAACTGGGTGCCTTTTGTCGTGTCGTGATCTGTCGTCATACTACCAGAAACGACCTCGCCATAAATCTTGGCACCACGGTTCGTGGCGTGCTCAAAAGATTCCAACACCAATACTGAGCTTCCCTCGCCCAGCACCAAGCCGCTGCGATTGCGGTCAAAAGGCTGATAGGCAGTTTCAGGATCTGTTGCGGCGGTGACTTCGCCTGTCTCGTAGTAACAATTCATCCCGAACTTGGTAATCGGAGCTTCCGAGCCTCCGGCTAGCACTATGTCGTTATGACCTTGCTGGATTGACTTGATCCCAAAATACAGTCCACTGGCTCCACTAGCGCGATCGCAAACAAAGCTCTTGCTATAGCCCCGGATGCCAAACCGAATCGTGACAAAACCTTGTGCTGCCGTGGGGAACCAAGCAGTTGCCTGCCAAGGGTTCACCATTGTCGGGCCATCTTGGTAAAGTTCGTAGAAGCCCCTCTCAGCAATATCCCAACCGCCAGCATTGTTACCAAACCAAACTCCGATGCGATAGGAATCTTCTTTTTCCAGGTCGAGGTCGGCATCTTTTAGCGCCAAGTCGGTTGCAGCCAGCGCGTAATGCGTAAACCGGTCTGTCTTGACGATGAACCTGCGGGGAATAAAGTCCGCTGGATCAAATTCCGAGATTTCTCCCGCTACTTGGGTAGGATAGCCTGTGGCATCAAAGCGACTGATATTGCGAATGGCAGATTTGCCTTCAGTCACGTTACTCCAGAACGCATCTTTCCCAATCCCAGCAGGATTGACGATACCGATGCCTGTGATCACGACGCGATCGCTTTGTTTACTCACTCTTCCTCACCTTTATACTTTCGTAAAATTGCTGCCGAATGGATCCCACCAAAGCCACTAGCAGTCAGCAGAGCGGTTCCCACGTCAGCAGTACGCGCTCCAGTCGTCACATAATCGAGATCGCAAGCGGGATCTGGGAACTCGTAATTAATCGTCGGGTGAATCACAGAAAGTTCAATTGCGCCCAGTGTTGCCACAACTCCCACCAGGCTGGCAGAAGAGAGCGAATGACCAATCATTGACTTGGTTGAGCTGATTGGCACCCGATATGCTTTATCGCCCAGTACCTTTTTGTACGCATTCGTCTCGAACAAGTCATTCTGGGGTGTGGAACTGCCATGGGCGTTGATGTAGTCAAGCTCCTCTGGTTCCACCTTGCCCAAGCTCAGCGCTCGCTCCATCACCGCCGCCATCGGCACCCCATGATCAGGAAGGTCGGTCATATGAAAGGCGTTAGCGACGCTGGAATAACTTATGATCTCAGCGTAAATGTGAGCACCGCGATTAAGAGCGTGCTCCAGTTCTTCCAGCACCAGTACAGCTGCTGCTTCCCCAATCACAAACCCAGCTCGCTTAGCATCAAACGGACGCGAAGCCTTAGACGGCTCACAATCCGTAATGGAAAGAGAGCCGATGACATCGAGTGTGGAATAGGTCAGGCTAGTCAGTGGCGCTTCCGAAGCTCCCGCCACCATCACCTGCATTTCCCCTGACTGAACCTGCTCAAAACTCAGTCCCAGCGCGTCCAAACCAGCAGTGCAGCCAGTAGACAAAGAGGTTACTGGTCCACAAATTTCATATTTTTTCGCCAGTAACCCTGCGGGGTAGTTGAACATGCCTGCGTTGTAGAAATTCTCGCCCGTGACCACATGTTTTAATGGCTGGGTACCTTTTTCACTGCACTGCTCAAATATTTTCTGAATATATGGAGTGCCACCAATAGCGGATGAAAAGATAATTCCCATGGACTCTAGGTTTTCCTGACTCAGGTCTAACCCCGAGTCTTTAACTGCCATCGAGCCTGCTGCAACTCCAAAATGCACTACTCGGTCTTGGCCGATTAGGTGGTCAAACTCTTCTCCTGAACAGTGATCTGCCAAGTCAAAATCTGCCACTCGACAAAGCACCTTACTCTTGATCCCCATGCTCTCCATTTCTGGATCGCCCTCAAGATAGGACTCTCCTTTGATAGCGTTTTTCCAGAATTGATCCTTGCCGATTCCGAGAGGAGCTATAACACCGATGCCTGTAATTACTACTCGTTTCATCTCTTTATTTTTTGGTGAGATAAGTTACTAACTACTGAGGTATTGACCGGCATAAGCTGAGCTGACACAACTTTTTTAGAGTGCCAAGAATATCCGTTTCAATCCCCAACTTAAGCTAAGACTTGTCGCAGTCCTGCTGACTCGACAATCCAAGGTATACAGTCTCCAGTGCGGATAGAGCGCATGTGATAACCAGGAATGTCCTGGTTTGGCTCGAATCCAGTCGCTCAAATCTAGATGTTTTTTCAGATCCGACCCTACTATACCGACCGTCTAGGTGCTCAAATAATTCATTCGCTATACTTAAACATGGGATTTTATCTAAAAAATCTAGTTCAGCCATGAATGAATTTTCATTGTAGTGACGCAGTGGTCTTAACTCAGCAGACAAGAAAAACTGGCCAGCATTCAATAGTTTTTCTAACCTACTTGAAGCCATGATAATTCTTGTTGGTAGGTTTTCGAGTCTGACCGGGCGTCCCAATGTTTCATACCGCGTTAAACTTAGAGCTTCGTGAGGTTTATCCCTGGCAGCAGCTTGGAGTAAATCGTAACTAGTGTAAGCCGCTGAGTTTTTGGTGATTTGGTTTATATTTTGACATACAGATGTTTCAGTCGAGTCTAGATAAATGTTTAATGCTGTACATCTTATGTCTGTTTTATGCTGAAATTCTGGGTGACAATGTGATAACTCGATTACCCCCCTGGAATAACCTCAGCAACTCTAATTGTCAATTTATTGCTGAGGTTATTAACTTGTTGATTCACTAATTTTGGTCTACGCTTGCACGGCCTCAATTATGCTGTTTGCAGTCTGTGATGAGATGATGTTATTTACTTTGAATCCAGCCGCATCCAACAGCGAGCGATATTGTTCTTCGGTGCGCTCATAGCCACCAGGGGTTAAGATCAGAGACTGGATATCTACTAACTTGCCAACAAAAGGATCATTACCTTTGGGCATAATCATCTCGACGAGCAGGAGCAAGGCATCCTTTGCCATCGCTTGGTGGCAGTTCTTGAGGATTTTAATAGCGCGCTCATCATCCCAGTTATGCACCACAAACATAAGAATGTAGGCATTGCCGCCACTTGGCACTGACTCCAGGCAGTCGCCAGCAATCAGTTCGCAGCGCTCTGTCAGTCCCTGAGCCTCAATCAGAGGTTTCACACCTTCAATCACAGGCGGGAAGTCGAATAGCACCCCCTTCATCGCTTGGTTCGCCTTGAGGAGAGAGATAATGGTACTTCCATATGCACCGGCGAGGCCGATTTCAACTACTTTGCCGATGGAGGAGAAGTCATAATTTTCTAGAAGCGAGGCAGAAGCCCTGGTGACCATACTGGTCTTTGACTCGCTTGAAGTTCTAGCGAATTCAGGGTTTTGATTATAGAACTCGAAGAAGCTCTTATCGTAGAGGTGGTCAAAGGCAGGTTCTCCAGTTTCCACACTGTAAGATAGGTTTCCCCACAAGCGCCAGTGCCACTCCTCACCAAACAGCATCACCGAAGCGCGTAATGAGTCGGGAACATCGGTTTGCAGGAACTCGGCGGGGGGTGTCAAGATAAAGCGACCACTTTCGTCTTCAGCAAAGATACCTACCCCAGCGAGCGCTCGCAACACCCGGTAGAGCGAAGGTGCATGGCTTCCAGTTGCTTGCGCTAGTTCATCGATGCTCTTCGGGCCATCTGCCAGCACATCAGCGATGCCGAGTTCAGCTGCGACGTAAATTGACCGCGCCACCCGGAAACCCCCTAACATTTGCAGCATTGCCACTGGTGGCGGTAAGTCCGGTGGCATTCTGGGAGTTTCTGGTTTAGTAGATATCATCGTTTCTCTAGACCTGCTCTAACGTTTAAGTGAGGTGAGTGTACCTTCACAGAATTCAGGAGTCAGTTGCCAGAATTTAGCACTGTTTTCTGTGGAATAAGAAAAGCGCGTTGCATTCTGATTGAAAACCTTGGCTTTAGAGTTGGGGTTATTCTGACTACTGAAAACTGAAATCAGCGAATTTTTCTGATTAGGTATTTTTTGTGTAGGCAACTTGGTAGAGTACCGGCTCAGACTTAGCGATTTTTCCGATTGCAGGCATGTGTGAAAGCGCTTCGGGATTTTTAAAAATCGCTTTAAAGTCTTCTACACTTCTCCACTGGGCGTAGTTTGTCACCCATTTACCGTCTAGACTCTTATGAATGTTAGCACTGATGAATCCCGGCAGTTTACACATCACGTCTTCAGTCGCTTCTACAAGCAGATCGACCAAAAGTTGTTGGTTTTCCGGTTCAACTGCAAAGACGTTAACCAGGGTGACAAGATTCGCGTCTTTTGAAATCTTAGTCAGCTTTTCTTCGTTGGCGATCATAGTCATTCTGATACTTCCTAATTAATGCAGATACAATGCCTGACAAATTACACGGGTACGGCTTCGATGATGCTCATTGGAGACCGCGTTGAGATCACTTTCGCTAGCTTGAAGCCAGCTGCCTCGAGGAGTTCTCGGTATTGAGCCTCGGTGCGCTCAATAGCGCCAGCGGTCATGATCAGCGCCTCAACGTCGACAATCTTACCTAATGATGGTTCGTTGCCTGGTGGGATAATCATTTCGACGACTAGGAGCAATTGATTCTGAGCGATCGCGTTGCGGCAGTTCTTCAGCAGCTTGAGTGCGCGCTCATCATCATAGTCGTGGATCAAATTCTTGATAATGTAAGCGTCGCCACCACTGGGAAACGACTCAAATACGTCGCCAGCGACGAGTTCACAGCGATTCTCGAGCCCAGAAGCCTTGATCAAACCTCTCGCCTGTTCGACGCGAGCCGGTACGTCAAAGAAAATCCCCTGCATCGTGGGGTTCTTCTTCAGAATAGAGGCAACCAGACTTCCGTCTCCACCTCCAGTTCCGACATCAACAACCTTGCCCACTGACGAGAAGTCATAATTGGTCACAATCGCAGCATCGGTCATTCCCAAAACACTGACCATCGCCGCATCAAATTTCTTGGCAACTTCAGGGTTTTGATTATAGTAATCTTGGAACTCCATCCCGAAAAGTTGGTCAAAAGCGGGTTCCCCTGTTTTCACACTGTGAAGAATGCCTCCCCACATGCGCCAGTGCCACTCTTCACCCGTTACGATCGCATAGGCACGTATCGAGCCGGGAACGCCGGTTTGCAGCATCGCCGCTCGGGGCGTCAATTCGAATCTGCCGGTTTCCGACTCCGCAAATATAGCGAAACTGGCGAGTGCTCGCAACAGCCGATACAGCGACTGGGCGTGGGTTCGGGTTGCTTGCGCTAGTTCTTCACTGCTCTTGGGTCCATCCGCCAATAGGTCAGCAATACCTAGCTTCGCCGCGACATAAATCAACTGCGAAAGTCGATAAGCGTTCATCATTTGAAGGATTTTCACCTGGGGCGGCATGCCCTGGGGTCCTTGAGGAGGAGGTCCCGTCAGTTTTTGGGGTTTGTCTTGTTTAGATACAACCATTATTTTACACTTGCCCTAATTATGAACAGCACTAGACAATTCTTTGGCTTCATTAAATTGCCTATGAAGCTGGAACATGGCGTCAATTCCTGCCATTAGCTCAATCATTTCTTTCAATGCCATCACAATCCGCTGATATTGTCGAATATCCTTATGACTGAGGGCTCCACCTTCCCGGTCTTTGAGCCACTTTTCACAAATCCGACAACCACCGAGATATAAGTTCCAGACCTCTGGCGGCACGCCATTGAAGTACTGCGTTTGGTTGATCCAGACGAGCCCTTTGTCCGCACTCTGCCTCGGCTCCGTGTAGCGCACTGTCTCAACTGTATTGTCACCCATGACTGGATAACTGGCAATTGTTGGCATCAGCTTTTCATGATTTCGCACAGGCTGCGAAACATGCATTCGAATAATTTTTCTGGTCTGAGCATCCGACGCTGGTCTCCCTTGCCGTCGGGAATGAACTCCATGCCAAGCTGCTCTGCGAAGATCAGGATAATCTTTATTGCTGCAAAGTTCAGCCGCTGTTTGCTGGGGGCGTCGAAAGCGCTCTCGGTGTTCTACTTCTCGGTGTTCTACTATTGTGTTCATTTCTAACAGGCTTTTACGATTTATTCGCAACTACTAAGTTTACAGACACTTCGAAAGTTAGTAAGCTTCGACTTTTTGGTTGGCGTTTTCAACCCAGTCAATCTATCAAAAATATATTATTCCATGTTGAGCAGTGTACCCAGGTGGATGATTGAGCAGTTAGAAATTCTGTCTTTAGAGTCCAATTTATCAGGTGTCGTACCCAGAGAAATTTAGCTTTTTTAGGCTTCCACCTAGTAGCAGAAGCTTAGGGAGACCGTGGCTAGTGGGAGCCGCTGACTTTCTTAGTAGTCATTTCGTTTATAGTTTTGCATGCGTAAGCTTAAATTAAGTCTAGGTAAAGGGTTAAGACTGTCTATCTTATGTCTGTTTTATGTTTAAATTTTGCTTTGGGTGCTAAAAATAGGTAAACTTGACACATGGAGATTTGTCTTGGTTCTTCGAGTTCGCGCTTGGTGTTGCTTTTGTACCGCCAAATCAGCCCCTTATTCTTCAACTGATTACCGATTAAAACTTAATAACGGGTTATCTATAAGCATAACTATCGCTCACCCCTCAACCGAGTAGATATTCGTCAACAACTATAAGCAATGGATACTCAGAACCATCGCTTTTTATCTAGTAGAAATTTAAGTAATTCTTTTTGAAAAGCTTGTCAAGTTCTGGCAATAATCGAGGCAAGTTTTTTTAGCAAAAGAAAATCTTATAATTGAAACAGTTAGTCAGATAAAATTTTAATCGAATCTAATATAAACTTAAGCATATTTAATTATAAAACCCTGCTATCATTAGAGGTAAAATTACGAGGATAAGACGAGCAGTATCGTGCTTGAGACTAGACGATAATAACTGCTCGCTTGCTTTGCGTAATAAATGCCTAGTTACAACATGAACATTACTAGCTCTGCAGGGTAAACTGAATATCAGTTGGCGACTCTAAGGGCTTTGGGGGCGCTTGATTAGTTGATATGGTTTGATTATCCTCCTCTTCAGAGCGGCCATGCAAATTACTCAGTGTCTCCATGCAGCCCAACTTGTTTGGGACCTAGAACGATCCGAGCATTTTTACGGCAAAGTGTTGGGATTATCCAAGGTGGAGCGAAAACGAGAATTCCCCGGCGCGTGGTATCAAGTCGGCGAGTTTCAAATTCACCTGATTGTTGCCCCAACTGCTCCAGCTGAACTACCAACCCCGGAAAAATGGGGTCGCAACCCACACATAGCCTTTTGTGTGACTGACTTGGACGCTGCCAAGAAGCAGCTGCTCGCTCATAGCTGCCCCATACAAATGAGCGCCTCCGGTCGAGCTGCTTTGTTCACTCAAGACCCAGACGGCAATATCATCGAACTAAGTCAACTATAAAATCTTACCTGGAGCCTTCTGGAGTGCAACGAGAGCGTCAATAATGAAAATCATTGCCTACTCATACAGTGAGCCCCTATTGGAACCGCCGCCTGAATCAGCGATTTGGGGCTGGGAGGTTGATCGGATTTATCAAGATTTAGGTAATCGGCTGGAGCTGCGGCAGCTATTGATCGATTCTGAAGCAGAACCACCTGATTATCTATTAATCCGGCGACTGGAAGAACTGGGAGACTCTGTACAGGAAGTGAGCGATCGCATCGCCCAAGTCGAAGCGCTGGGCGTTCAGGTGATTGCCACTGAACAACCCTACAAATCATCCCAAGTTGGGCAAGATGCCCCCACTACCAACCTTATAGCAGACTTGCTGCTCCTGCAACTTCTTCAGCGCGAACAGCACAGCCGTCGCATCCGCACTGGACATGCCCGCAATCGCCTCGACGCCATACCACCTCCTGGAAAAGCGCCCTACGGCTATCGGCGAGGCAAGGACAAATACGCCCTTGATCGCAGTGCTTCCCCAGTAGTCAAGGATTTTTTTGAACAGTTCCTGCTCTATGGCTCCCTGCGAGGCGCAGTTCGCTACTTGGCACAAAAATACGGCAAAAAAATCTCTGTCTCGACTGGGCGGCGCTGGTTAACTAATCCCGTCTATCGTGGCGACACGGCTTATCAGAATGCTCAGGTTCTCTCCAATACCCATGTCCCGATCATCTCTAGGGAAGAAGCCGCGCAGGTTGACCGGCTTTTGCGTCGGAACCGTCGCCTCCCGCCCCGAACGGCAAGTGCGCCCCGCTCTCTGGCTGGCTTAGTCGTCTGTGGGGAGTGCCAGTCACCTATGAGGGTGAGCCGAGTACAGACACGCCAACACAAGGAGTATCTTTACTTACTCTCCATCGGGTGTCCTAAACTACCCAAGTGTCGCGCCATTCCCTACGACCAGGTGTTGGAGCATACGATAGCAGCGATTTGCCATGACCTCACCGATGCGGTAGCTGGGATGAATCTGCCCCAGATGGATGCACTTAAGAGTTCTTTGAAAGATGCGATCGCCACCTCGAAAGAGATCCTTCACCACCTGCCGACCCTTACGGCTGAGGGCATCCTAGACTCAGAAACTGCCGCGTTACGGGCTTATAAACTCCGCACCGAAATCTCCGAACTCCAGGCCAAACTGGCAACTCTGCCGCCGGTCAATTTGCGCTCTGTTGCCCAGGCTGTTTCAATTCCCCAATTTTGGCTGGACTTGTCTGAATCCGAGCGGCGATTCTACTTTCGAGAATTCCTGCGTCAAATTGAGATTGTCCGTGGCGATGGAGAATGGCGGATACAGCTGATTTTTATTTTTTAGCTATTTATTTTTTATTTCAGTCCCTGAGCGAGATTCATACACAATAGCCGCCATCATAGATATAATACCACATTCGCGTACTGGG
This sequence comes from uncultured bacterium, assembly GCA_964250845.1. Classification (GTDB taxonomy): domain Bacteria; phylum Cyanobacteriota; class Cyanobacteriia; order Cyanobacteriales; family Chroococcidiopsidaceae; genus CAXUIG01. Next base: position 27,292 of record CAXUIG010000009.1, read on the forward strand.
GATGTGTTCGACGAGAATGAAAACCACTATAACCTTGCCCGATTCAATTGTACAGGTTCAACCACCCCTGAAATTTATTCCACCCGCCCTCAACCCCCTAGTTCTGCGGGTTACTCAACTGATATTGCCCTACTGGCTGCGATCGCAGACAAACATTGCCCACATTCAAGCTGACAATGTAGAAACCTTGGTAGATCTCTATCGTCAGTTCCAAGCCGGTAAAATCCGCTTTCTGATGGCGTTTCGTCATCCCAGTACCGATGACCAACTCTGTATGGCATATCTACTTTCCCACCTAGTCCCACAGATAGCACGACAACAAAGAATATCGCTGCAACATCCAATTCATGCCCACCCTATTTATGATCGGGGGATTCCACTGTGGGCTGGAGCATGGATGGGCTGGCTATATTCTCGTTTAGGGGCAACACCTATCTATCGTGGCAAGCTAGACCGGATTGGTTTGCGTTCGGCTCGCGACCTGTTTGCCAATAGTAGCTTACCAATGGCAGCCGCTCCAGAAGGAGCCACCAATGGTCACAATGAGATTGTCAGCGCTTTGGAACCAGGCATTGCCCAAATGGGATTCTGGTGTGTTGAAGATCTGCTTAAGGCTGGACGCTGCGAGCAGGTTTTTATTGTGCCAGTGGGAATCCAGTATCGTTATGCCGAGGCTCCTTGGAAACCCCTGGAAAAGCTTTTGAGTGATTTGGAAGCAGCTAGCGGTTTGCCAGTTGACGAAAAAATATCTGGTTTTAATAGTTCAACACAAAACTCAGACGAAGTCAAGAATCTCTACCGCAGACTCTATCGGTTGGGTGAGCACTTACTATCCTTGATGGAGGAGTTTTACACCCGGTTTTACCATCAAAAGCTACCGACAGCCTCAACGAAAGCGACACAAAAAGAATCTTTCCAGTCAGGATCGCTGCTGCCTGATGATTATGAACAATTTGCGGCTCGACTCCAGGCGCTACTAAACACGGCATTGCACGTAGCAGAGCAGTACTTTGGTCTTCAGCCCAAGGGCAGTTTAATTGATCGCTGTCGTCGCTTAGAACAAGCAGGTTGGGATTGGATTTATCGAGAAGATATCAAGAACATTGAAGCGCTGTCTCCTCTAGAGCGAGGACTAGCTGATCGGATTGCTGAGGAAGCTAGTCTAAGAATGTGGCATATGCGGCTGGTAGAAAGTTTCGTCGCAGTTACAGGCAAGTACGTTCTGGAAAAATCTACGGTAGAGCGGTTTGCTGAAACTACCTTACTAATGTGGGACACGATCACACGGATTAAGGGTGGCAATCCCTTTAATCGTCCTCGGCTGGGCAAACAATGGGTACAAATGACTATAGGTCAACCTATATCAGTTTCAGACCGCTGGGAAGCCTATCAAGCCAATCGCCGCAGTGCAAAGCTTGCTGTTGCCGATCTCACTCACGACCTCCAAAGTGCGCTAGAAAGCATGATTTCATAGATATGGAATTACTAGAAAAGCTGCGATTAGCATTTGCTACCACAGCAATCACGAAGCCATTCGTTCAAGACAAAGGTTGGAATATTTAACGTCTCTATTAGGGTAGTTCCAGTTTATGCAGGAATGTAAGAAGGATAATACAACCAATCCTTTTGCTTGTTGGGTGAGGTTTTTGATTAAATGATTTGAAGTCATTTTTTTAAGTGTTTCAATACCTCCTGAAACAGCTCTGATTAAATTTTCAAATTTTAGATTCTCCTCAGATAAAAATTAAATAAATAGAAATTAAACAGGGAGTTTTAAACTGGAAATTAGGTTGATTGACAGGTTTAGATTAGTTTGGGTATAATATATTTTAACCCAAAACAACACCTATTACTTTCCTAAAATGATTAAAACCCAATGGAGTAAAATTCATGATAATTTTTCACCTCACATCTAACTTTCAATAAAGTTAACCACTGATTGTTTAAGTTCGAAGTTAATTCGAAAGTCGCAGGCTATTTACATCACCTTCCGTTCACAGGGTGTGACCAACCAGACCGTCGCTTTCCTTCATACTCAATACGGCAGTCAAAATCATTATTCCAATATGCGCCATCGAACTTTTGCTTGGGGTCGTTCAAGGAACAGGATTCGCTCTCGCGACAACTGGGTCGAGTGGCTGTGGATTGTGGGGTTGCTACTAGCGGCAGTTCTCCTATGCAGCATTAATCTCGGTGGAGTAGCACTGCGAGATTGGGATGAAGGTACTGTGGCTCAGGTAGCTCGTGACATTTGGCGTGCCCCATCGGGTTCAGGGCGCTGGCTTTACCCGACCCTAGGAGGTGAACCTTATCTGAATAAGCCACCTCTGATGCATTGGCTAATTGCTTTGGCTTACTCAGTGGGTGGTGTGAATGAATGGACGTCGCGCTTGCCAGGGGCAATGCTAACCGCGATCTCGGTGCCGCTGCTGTATTGTATTGGTCGGGAAATCTTTCCGCAACGCCAGAGCGCTATTTTCTCAGCCTTGATTTACCTGACAATGCTGCCAGTAGTGCGTCATGGTCGGCTGGCAATGCTGGATGGAGCGGTGCTGTGTTTTTTGCTGTTGATGATGTGGTGTTTGTTGCGATCGCGCCGCGATTGGCGCTATTGCTTGGGGTTTGGCATTAGTTTTGGGCTGATTTGCTTTACCAAAGGAATTGTGGGGCTATTGCTGGGGGCGATCGCTCTTTTGTTTCTCTTCTGGGATACACCGCGACTACTCACGAGCTGGTATCTTTGGACTGGAATCTTCATCGGCAGTGTGCCCGTAGCTTTGTGGTACGCAGCCCAGTGGCTGCACTATGGTCACTCTTTCACCTCCCAGGGATTTGTGGATCAATCTTGGCGGCGGGTTTGGGCATCCGTCGAGGCTCATGGAGGGCCACCCTGGTACTACATTCTGGAAATCTTCAAGTACACATGGCCTTGGCTACTGTTTTTGCCGCAAGTTTTGGGCAAAACATGGGAAAACCGCAACCTGAGCTGGGCAAAGCTCGTGCTGGTGTGGAGTGGCGTTTACTTGCTAGTCATATCATTAATGGCTACCAAACTACCTTGGTACGTCTTGCCCATTTACCCAGCTGTTGCCTTGGCTGGCGGAGTGCAGCTAGCTGAGGTTTGGAATTGGAGAAGTCGGGAATCTTATCCCCGCGCCTGGGTGGCGGTTTTGGCAGTCCTGGGTATGGGGGCTATAGCCGCTAGCCTTTACTTGGGCCCCGAAGTCGTGACTTGGGGAAGAGGGCAGGCTACGATGCAAAGCAGTTGTGTGTTTGGACATACTAACGGCAGTTGTAACGCCTGGGGTGCGGCAAAGGACTGGGAGTTACAGATAATTTTGGCGGCAGTAGCTGGAACAATGACGATGGCAGCTATTTTGGCAGCCCGAGGAGACAGGCAGTTCATCTTAATTTTGTTTTGGGGTTCGTATGTTTCGCTGCTGCTACTGATGACTTCTCACCACTGGGTTTGGGAATTGGCGGAAGCGTATCCGGTTAAACCAGTGGCTGCGATCATCCAGCGTGGCACTCCAGATGGCCAGAAAATCTACACGTCTTATCCCTACGGTCGTCCTGCGTTAAATTTTTATAGCGATCGCCACATCATTCCTGCTACTGCCAGTGAACTCGAACAACACTGGCAGCAAGACCCTCAAGCCTATTTCCTGCTCGATCAGTCTAGTCGGCAACATCTGAGGCTGGATTCAGTTAAGCTGGTTGGTACGGCTGAAGGTTGGACGCTGATCACAAAAAACCACTAAGCGAAGAGATCACTAAGGAGAGTTTTGCGGTGGGTTCACGACCTTTGTGACTTGCTCTAACATTCCCTGAAACGGCTGATGCTTCGAGTTTAAGCTTTCCAATGTGAGGGCGCTGACACCAAAAAGGATGGCACTTCCTACAGCCACGATCAGGGAAGGACGCCGAGCGTTGCCAAAGTCGCGTATAATCCGAGCAAAAGGTCGGCTTTGACGACGTAGCAGGTGGGAGATAGTTACCTGTTTAAAGTTGTAAGGGTCGCGGACGTAATGACCGCTCCAGGTGACTACCAATCGCTCCTGGCATGCTGGACACGTAAACAGTCCATTGCACATCCTCACCGGCTGAAGCCTGCCGGTACGTTGGCAAATTGGGCAAGTAACAGAATGATTACCAAAGGTTTGAGTGTTCATCAGCGTCAACTTACTTCACTTACTCGCTCGACTCCGGAGTGCTCTCGAATTCCTGTTCAGAAGTTCTTGCGTTCCCCTAGCTTTAGTCTGCCCATTTTTGAGCTAGGAATCACACATCGGTTCGAATTCAGGCGCTCGGATAAAACCAGGCATGAATTCGAAGTCTAGCTGGGATTCTAGCGCAATTCAACTCGGTTGTACGTAGCGATCGCGTTGGGTCAGCTAACTTACCGCCTACGGGGTCGCAACTACAGCTTTTACCAACCAAAGCCCTTTTTCATTTAAGCATTCTTATCACCAAAATTTCTGAGGGATTGGTCTTTCAACCAGCTTCTTAAGCAATCGTAATAAAGCCAGACTAAAATCTACATCGCCCAAGATTGCGTTTTGGCTTGAGATGTGCGTACTTGTCGGGCTGCTGAATAATCCATCAAAATGAAAAAGAAGACCTAAAAATTTAAGCTTTTTCTCACAATCACCCGCCTCTAAATGACTCCCCTTTCCCACCTATCCCCAGAGGAGACCACGCCCTCTCTCGATCCGGCATAGAGTTACTCCGCCGACTGGCTCCCGAGTCCCTCCACTCAGGTTGTGCTGCCACAACCGACGAGCCTACCAGTGTTGGAGGCGGGTTGGTATTTAACTAGCGATCGCTCCCGTAGTGCTTTGGTAATCAATGAAGCAGAGCAGCTGGTCGGCATTGTTACTCTTGAGGATATCAACCGGGCGATTTCGCTTTGGGAACGGTACGCGCCAGCTGCGGGCGTTGCGAAGCATTATGCACCTGACGACGTAGCGGATGGTAATCTACCCAATCAAAAGCTGAGCGACATTTGTACTACTGAGATCCTTTACGCCTACACGGATGAACCCTGATCTGAGGCTTTAGACCGGATGGCGGCACGGGGTCTGCATCAGTTACCTGTGGTAGACCAAGACAACCACGAGCGAGTCTTAGGGTTACTATAACGGGAGCAAATCCCCAAGACGTGCAAGGTGGCGGCGACGCGCCAGGCACTCCGCCACTATTTACCTGTGCCGTCCAGAACAGAGGAATTGCCTTTACCCACTCTCAAGCAATCTGCTTGCCTTCCCTTTGAGTTGTAAGTTTTGAATTAGCTGATCGCGGAGTGAGCTTTTTTTCAGTCTAGCGGCTCAGGCTGTTGCCAGGTCTTCTTCTTCGGCCAGGTCGTCATCCATCTGCTTTAGACGAATGTGCTTGCGCCCTAGAGTAATTTCGAACTCATCTCCAGGATGCAGCCCCATCTGTTTGGTATAAGCTGAACCGATCAGTAAATTGCCGTTCGACTGCACACTAATTCGATAGCTAGCACTGCGTCCCCCACGCCCGTTAGCACTTGGAGTGCTGTCTAACTGAATCCCCTCAGCATCAATCAGGGCATTCAGGAACTTCATCATGTTGACGCGCTCGATCCCATTTTTGGTAATCGTGTAGTAGCCACAGGCTTTAGCCTTTTCTTCCTTGCTGACGCTCTCTAGCTCTCTGACTTTGTGCAGGAGTTCGTCACCGATTAGCGGTTCCATCTTTTTCTTTCTATTCATCTACCTATGTCTAAAACGAAATCAAGCAAGTGCTTGACTGATTTTTACTTAAGCTGACCAATGCTTGAGAGCAGTATGCCTTAGCTTAATGTCAGCTTAGCTAACTATATTATACTGATGGGAGTAAACTTTTAAATATATCTAAAATATTAGAGTGATGACAATCGGTTTGATAGTACTTAAGTTAGTCCCAATCAGCGGTCAGACGAAAGCCCTTAACTTCTTTTCGCGGCATTATGGAGGCAAAGGCATGCTCGCGGTTGAGAGTAAACAGTGCTTGTGAATCGTGATAAATACGCTCCTTACAGGACTAAGGACTGATGAATGATGATGTTTTGGGTGTTAAGTGTAATCACTAAAACTCAAGACCCAACACCCAAAACCAAAAACTCAGCACAAGACATATTCTGCTTACTTGAGCGCCTGAATGAAGCTAACTACCCGCGGACACTATAGTGTTAAGGCATTGCTCGATCTGAGCTTACAGCGGGGGTACAAACCTGTGTCTGTAAGAGCGATCGCAACTCGCCAAAATATCCCCGCTCCTTACCTGGAGAAACTTCTGATTGAAATGCGCCATGCCGGTTTAGTCCAATCAGTTCGCGGCTCTAAAGGCGGGTACAAACTGGCGCTTGAGCCTGCTCAAATCTCGCTGGGACAAATCTTAGAGGCGGTTGGCGAAACAATTGAACCTCTGCCCCGTCACAAAAGGGCACCAGCGCCAGCTGAGGACTGGGTAACTTTTACCCTGTGGGAGCGGTTGCACCAAAAGCTCAAAGAAGCGTTGTACACTATAACTCTTGCAGACCTTTACTACGATGCCCGCAGTTGGCAAGCGGCTCTCGGGGAGACAACGAGTTTTGTGGTTTAAAAGCAGCTAGGAAGAGGACGCCTGACTCCTGTTGATGAATTTCTCATCAGTTGTTGTTTTAATCATTGCCGCCGCTCTAGATTACCTAATTGGTGATCCGTGGGGTTGGCCTCATCCGGTGCGAGTGATGGGCTGGGTGATTTCTCGCTTCACCCAATTTGCCTTGAAACACTTTCACTCGAAGCTTTTGCAGTATTGGGCTGGGATTGTACTGGGCATTGGACTGGTGAGCGGCAGCGGCGTGGGGGTATGGTTAATCGTGCAAGGTGCCAACTGGCTCCATCCGTTGTTTGGGATTGGCTTTGAGAGCATCTTACTAGCTAGCTGTTTTGCCGGGAGAAGCATGAGAGCGGCAGCCCAAGAGGTTTTGCAGCCTCTAGCAGCTGGTGATCTCGAGCAAGCTCGTTCTGCTTTGAGCCTTTACGTCGGTCGGGATACACAAAACCTCTCAAAGCCAGAAATCCTGCGAGCGGTTTTGGAAATGGTGACGGAAAATGCCACAGACGGGGTGATGGCTCCTCTGTTCTATGCGCTGATCGGGGCAGCTGTGCCGATGATCGGCAGTGTTCCTTTGGCGATCGCCTACAAAACCGCGAGTACCCTAGATTCTATGGTTGGCTACCGGGAAGCGCCCTTAACTCATTTTGGCTGGTTCAGCGCGCGGCTGGAGGATGGGCTGACTTGGTTGCCCTGTCGGTTTTCGGTGATGACACTGGGGCTGCTATCTGGTAAACCCCAGCAAGTTTGGAGAATTTGTCGCCGGGATGCAATTAAAGACCCCAGTCCCAATTCAGGCTGGAGTGAGTGTGCCTATGCAGTTGTTCTTGGTGTCCAACTGGGGGGTACGAATTGGTATCGCGGGGTAGCAAAGCTTAAACCTCTACTGGGAGACTCGATTCATCCCATCACCCCGGCGCGGATTCACCAAGCTTTGCAACTGACGAGGTATTGCTTTTTGATTTGGCTTGGATTTGCGTTTTGCATACTATCCGCTGCGATCGCCATCCTTTGATTGAAAATGAGTTAGGTTGATGACAAAGATTGCTCAAAGATTGCTCCGTTCGATTACTATGGCTGCCAAAGTAGTTGAAATTTTATCGGCGTCGGAAATCCGTCGTACCCTCACTCGCCTCGCCTCGCAGGTGGTGGAAAAGTCGCGTGACTTATCTCATCTGGCCATCCTAGGTATTTATACCAGAGGAGTTCCCTTAGCCCAGTTGTTGGCTCGTCAGATTCAGGTGCTAGAAGGAGTATCGGTGCCGGTGGGGGCGCTGGATATTACCTTCTACCGAGATGACCTGGATCAGATTGGTGTGCGAACACCAGTTAAAACAGATATTTCCTTTGATCTGACTGGCAAGACGGTTTTGCTTGTGGATGACGTAATTTACAAAGGGCGCACGATTCGAGCCGCGCTGAATGCGGTACACGAGTATGGTAGACCATCAGCTATTTGGCTAGCTGTACTGGTAGATCGGGGTCATCGTGAGTTGCCGATTCACCCCGACTTTACCGGCAAACAACTGCCCACTGCTAAGGAAGAAAAGGTTAAGGTTTACTTGCAGGATTTGGATGGACGAGATGCGGTGGAGCTGATTGGTGGTTAGAGCCCCTTTGATTTCAATCCCTAATCGGGATTTAGACCCTTTGCAACGCGAACACACTATACACCAATTTCAGGATAGGCTATTTACCATTCCCGTTCAATGCAGAGTTGAGGCTAGGAGGAGTCACGCTGCCAACATCAGCTGGGTCTAGCTGTTCTTTGGCGATCGCAATCAGTTCATCAACATTATAGGGCCTTTGAGCTGTATCTGACCAACTAAAGGGCGCTAAGTATGTCAAGTCCTCAGTCTTAGGTCTGACTACAGCTGCATTTTCTAACCGCCACAGCTTGTCTTTATCAATCACCCGCTCTTCCCAGTGGTGATTCACCACCTCGGCAAAGTCTTGCAATGACAAGCCATAGCCTTCGTCTTGGCGCATCCTAGCCTTAAGTAGGATTTGCCCAAGCCGGTATTTACCTTCTTTTGTGAACCCTCCCGTCTTTTTCCTGTAGATCGGCACGCCAATAGTCTGCGACTAAATTTCAACCAATTCTCAATATAAACCATAATTTTCCCAACCATGCTTGCGATATATGTTTGCGATGTAGTAAGATGTTAGCAATGTCACAAGTCAGAGCCAACAAGCACACTCGTCATGGCTAAACGCTTAACAGACTTCCTAAACCCGCGTACCCTCGACATCACCCGATTTGATATTGCTCAGGGGATCAAAAAAACAGTTGAGAAAGTGAACATCCCTAGGAAAGCGGAAAAAGACGAAGATTGGAAGTGGGCAAATATATTCTTAATTGTCGTTGAAGGGGAAAGAGGGCGGTTTTGCAGCTACCGTGTCCTGCGGTGCTGGCTAGAGGCGGTGGTAGAGTTGCTGACTAGCTGCATAGACTGGCAAACCTTGGCAGAATTAATCGAGGCGACGGAAGCAGACCTGCAACGCTATCATTACCCAGATGCGCACAAACAGCGATTGCAGGAAGTGTTGGTGGAACAAAAAGCCCGACTGGAAGAACTGATTGCGAAGGCAGCTGACTTGATGAAAGCTTGGGAGTGGGCGCGGGGATGGGAACTAGTTCTCAGGTCATGTCCAGACGAGCAATCATTGAATATAGCGGTGCAACTGTTCAAAACGCAGAAGTTGCAGTTTGCTGCGTACCAAGAGGTGATTGAATGGGTGCGGGGAGTCGGGCGGCAGCATCGATTCTGTCTGCGTGGTTGAAAAGCCATTTTCAGCAAGCCTGAGTGTAGATAGGATGCAGCAGTACGTAAGACGTAGACCGAAGCAATAGAGCGATCGCATCAAGGACTCAATCACCAATCAGCCCCTCTACATTTGGGGGGAAATCTATGCGCTGTGATTCTTGCATAGATAACTGAAAAACTCAGTTCATCAGTTACCTCAAGGTGAACCAGAACCTGCGACCCCCAAGCGAAAACCAGGGGGACAACTAGGACACGAAGAAAAAACCCGTAAGGGATTTGGGCTTTCTCGAGATTGGAGTTAGAAACTATTTTAGGAACTGAGGTAAGGATTCAGGTCTGGGACTTGACAAAGGGAGAATTTCTAGTAAGTTAGCTACATGACCCCAGCGATGCCACCGCAACTACCAACGCCAGAGAATCTCAACCAGTTGCCCACTGAGCAACTGGTAGCGATCATTTTGGAACAGCAGCGGGTCATCCAGCAACTGACGCAAGCAGTGAATCGCCTCCAGGCTAGCGTGCATCAGAATAGCCAGACTTCTTCCAAGCCTCCCTCAACAGACCTGCTCAAAAAACCCGAAAAAGCCAAAACATTACAGCAGGCCGAGGCGGCAAAAGAAGAGTCTAAGCGCAAGCCAGGTGGTCAACCCGGACATCCGGGTTCAACCCGTAAAGGCTTTGGGAGAGTTGATCGCGTTGCGAATTCTGCGTCCCCAAGTTTGTCCCGATTGTGGAAGCCTTGAGTTGGTCGAAAAGCCAGTAGCGGTGCAAGTGCAGCAAGTGGCGCAACTGGTGGAGCGTCCCATTGAGGTCGTGGAATATCAGCGACAGAGTTGTCAGTGCGTGCATTGTGGGGAAGTCCACATCGCGGCTTGGCCCCAAAGCATCGTTCCGGGTCAAGACCTGGGCGTAGGTCTGCAAGCACAGAAGAGTGTGGTTGGGCAACTACGGTCATCTTTCATACGAAAAGCAGCAAGAACTCCTGCGAGAACTCGGCGACATTGACATCGGGGTGGGTACCCTCCAAGCAACGAACCAGCGTCTGTTTGAGGCCGTCCACCCAGCCGTCAACGAGCTTATAGACTGGGTGCTTTCAGCTTCCCCATGTCCATGTAGACGAGTCCCGCAAGGCCAGTGCTGGGGCTGAAAGAGTGGATGTGGGTAAATGCGGGACAAGATTTCTGTCTGTTCCATGCCGGTGATACCCGTTCCCGTGCCGAACTGGTGGAACAGTTAGGCGAAGAGTTTGACGGAGTTTTGAGTACCGATGACTTCAGCGTCTACAATGGCTATCCGGTAACAGCGCACCAGAAATGGAAGGCACATCTGAGGCGTCACTTCAAGAAAGTGGTTCAACTGGGTCTTGTCTTCAACCCTGTACTAGGGCAAGTGTTCTTAGACTTAATCGATGAAGCCTTTGACCAACATCGGTATTGGCGAGAAACGAAAGATGTGATCGCCTACTCTACTTGGGCAACAAAGTTCAAGTTACGCATCACCCAAAGCATCGAGCAGTGGAAAGGCCTGAGCCGGATACGATGCAGGCAAATTACTGCGATCGCTACGAGACAAAGCAGAACAGTGGTGGTACTGCCTCGATCATCCAGAGGTGCCACCGGACAACAACTTGGCGGAGCGTTCGCTACGCTTAGCAGTAACCAAGCGCAAAGTTAGTGGCGGTTCCCGTTCAATGGAGCGCTTTGCTCAGACAGCAGATTTGCTGAGTGTAGTGCTTGCCTTGTCGTCGGCAGGGACGGTCGGTCATTGAGTTTTTTGAGCAAGCACTGATAGCCAAATCAGGCTGCGGTAAGTCTCAACCATCTCTGTTGCCTCAACCCAGCACCTGAATTCTTACGAACTGAGTATGGTGGTGTACTCAGTTCTGACGATTACAGCGTATACAACGGCTATAACGTTAAAGAGCAACAGAAATGTTTGGCTAAGAAAGCGTCACCACTTTCTACGTTTGATTAAACTCCCTGGTTTGAATAACCAAGAAATTGGAGAAACTTTCGTTAGTCTGATTGACGAAGCCTTTAAAAATTATCGCTTGTTCCAGGAAAGCGAAGATTATCTTAGTTACGGAGATTGGACGAAACAATTTAACTTAAAAATCCAGGTGTTTGTTAATCAGGGGATTGAGCAAGCGGGAGGAACGGCTAGTAAACTTTTACGGTCCTTAATCGATAAGGCGCGAGGCTATGGTGGTTTTTTCTCGACCATCCGGAAGTACCTCCAGATCATAATTTAGCCGAACGAATGCTACGTTTAGCTGTAACTAAACGGAAAGTCAGTGGGGGTTCTCGCTGTATAAAGCGATTCCAATATACTGCTAATTTATTGACAGTAGTACAAACCTGTCGTCGCCAACAACGGTCTGTAATTGGCTTTTTTGAGCAAGCGATTATTGCACTTATGGGTGATTCTCAACAAGCACCATCGTTGCTTCCCGTTAGCTAGACCTGAATCAATACGTTTTTTTTAGAGATATTTATACCTAGGTAGTCCTGTCCTTACGTATTCAGGACTACCGTCGCCTTTATGCCGTACTCAGGAACTCAGGCAGGTATGCGCTCAAGCCCAGGCCGACCCCAATGCCGGAATCCGATGGCGGTCACAAACTGCCGGATGGAGTCGCTCTGTTGCATCCCGCCGCCCCCAGCGATGACGCCCATCTGATTGCGGGGCGTGCCTTGGGGCAGCAAGGCCATCAGCAGGTCTACGCCTTCACCAGTCGCCGCCACCGTTTTGGCGTGTTTGTAGGCTTGGGCCAGAAAGACGCGCGCGTCGCCGCGTTGCTGCAATGCGGCGACGCTCTGACCACCCGGCAGATAGACGGCATCGTAAAGCACCGAGGCGGTGTTGGCAAACGTCTTGTTAGCTTCCACAGAAGCGCCGTTCCTGCCGCTGATCGCACCCAGGTGCGGACCGACGATGTCGCTGATCGCGCCTGCCGCCTTAAGCGCCTTCTGCATAGCTGCGACCTGCGCCACATCCACGCCGGCATCCACCAAGATCGCTACCTTGCGGCCCTTCGGGCTGACGGGCTGCCCTTCCATGCTCAGGGCTTTTGAGCTTTGAACGCCCCCCGACGCGCTGGTTGGCGATTTCGCGCCCGCAAGCGCCTTCGTTTCGTCCACGGAGTCGGCGGTTCCACTGGGCTTGGCGTGCGCGCCAGTATTCGCCACCGCTTCGCCCAGCGCCGCGCCCACCTGAGCCGCCAGCACGCCGTTGATTTGCGCCAGGTTGCTCAGCATTCGCACACGCACGGCGCGAGTCTCGACTTTGGAAAGCTCGAATTGCAACGCCTTGACAATGTGTTCTTTTTCCGGCGGCGTCATGCTGTTCCAGAACAATCGCGCTTGTCCGAAATGGTCGCCGAAGGTTTTGCTGCGCTCACGCACTTTGGGGCCGCTCACCTGCTCCGGGTAAGAAACGAATCCGCCGCGCGCGGGCGTCACCTCGTCGGGCGAATGCCCATCGAGCGAAGCGGGCGCATAGGAAACGCGCCCCTTGTCGATTCTGTGACGCATATGGCCTTCGCGCTGGTTATTGGCAAACGGACAAACCGGCCGGTTGATCGGCAATTCGGTGAAGTTGGGCGTGCCCAGACGGCTAAGCTGCGTGTCCAGATAGGAAAAGGCGCGTCCCTGCAACAACGGATCGTCCGTAAAACCGATGCCCGGAACGATGTTGGTCACGTTGAAAGCGACCTGTTCGGTTTCGGCGAAGTAGTTATCGGGGTTGCGGTTGAGCGTCATCTTTCCGACGCGGCGCACCGGCAGCAACTCTTCGGGCCAGATTTTTGTGGCATCGAGGATGTCGAAGTCGAACTTGCCTTCCTCTCCTTCGGGAATGGTTTGCAGTCCCAGTTCCCACTCGAAGGGCTGGCCCGCCTCGATGGATTCCCACATGCTGCGGCGGTGGAAGTCAGGGTCTTTGCTTGCGATCTGTTGCGCCTCGTCCCACACCAGCGAGTGAACACCCAGCACTGGTTTCCAGTGGAACTTGACGAAAGTGGACTTGCCCTGCGCGTTGACCAGGCGAAACGTGTGGACGCCGAACCCTTCCATCATGCTGTAAGAGCGCGGAATGGCTCGGTCGCTCATCTGCCACATGATCATGTGCGCCGATTCGGGCGTGAGCGAAATGAAGTCCCAGAAAGTGTCGTGAGCCGAAGATGCCTGCGGGATTTCGTTGTTCGGCTCCGGCTTGACGGCGTGGATAAGATCGGGGAACTTGATGGCGTCCTGAATGAAGAACACGGGAATGTTGTTGCCCACGATGTCCCAGTTGCCTTCTTGCGTATACATCTTGACGGCAAAGCCGCGCACGTCGCGCGCCGTATCTGCCGAGCCGCGCGATCCCGCGACCGTAGAAAAGCGCGTGAAAACGGGCGTCCTGACCGCAGGATCTTGCAGCACTTTGGCTACCGTCAGGTTTTTCAGCGATTCATAGACCTGAAAATAGCCGTGCGCCGCCGCGCCGCGTGCGTGGACGATGCGCTCCGGAATGCGCTCGTGATCGAAGTGTTGAATCTTCTCGCGCAGTACGAAATCTTCCAGCAGCGCCGGGCCGCGCGCGCCTGCCCGCAGCGTGTTCTGATCGGTGCTGATCGGCTGCCCGACGTTGGTTGTCAGCGGCGCTTTATCGGTTGTGGTGACGCTCGCCAGTTGCTGCGCTTTGGCGTCGGAGGCAGTTGAAGCCACTGCTGTTTCCGCCCCTGCGGGTTGCTCTTGTGCCACATTTGTAGCAGTTTCAGTCAGCGCCAAGCCCGCTGTCGCCGATAGAGCGATGCCACTTTGAATAAAACCCCTTCGTTTATGTGGCATAATGTTGGATTTTCTTTTTAGCTGAATAGCCCTATTGACGTTAGTATCCAAGATTATAGCAAATACACTCAAGCAGACGCCACAGCACAACCGTGAAGTTGAGCCGCAACGCCGATGTTCATCGCCGTGCAGCTAACGATTCCGGGCTGTGTTGCAAATATGATGAATAGTAATAAACTGCTTTGGAGGAAGTAGTGAATTAAGCAGCTCCGGGTCAATGCGCTTTGATTGCCATCAGCTTTCAAGCACCTTGTCCAATATTTTCTTAATTTTTTCTAGAGAATTAGCGTCTATTGCCTGCTCGAATTCTTCAGCAATTTCGAGAGGGTGAGATTGATACAGTTTCTGGGAAAAAGTCATAGGACTTACGCATTTAATGTGTTGACCCATCGGATTATTAGGGCTAGCATCTTTCGGGCAGCTAGTTGCTTCAGCGGGTAGCTGGGATCTGGCGTTGCTATCGTCCTGAGTTCCTGCTTGCTTATGGTTAATATTGTACATCAGTAAGGATTCAGGTGATCCAAACCCTTACTAGACAAGGGTTTCAGCTCTGGAGATTAAGGCTAAATTGTTAGTTGTTCTCAATAAACAACGAAAAATCAGCGTTTCAGCAATCGCTATTGATAATAAGAATAATCGAGATTTTCGTCGAAAGCATTGCCGGAAAAGCATTTGAGACATTTCCAGATGACCTGAATCCTTACGTACATCAATATGCTCCTGAAATAAAATCTGAAAAGTTTGTGTTAAAGCCACAGCTAAAACTATCAACCTCCATTGACTTTTCAGGACTAGAGCTAGCGAATTCGGCAATCAATTACAAAACTTCACATTACATTCAAGGTCAGAAAGCTCGCCAGGTAAAGATAAACCTAGTGCTAGGCTACTTCAATAGTTATAGTTTCTATTAGAAAAATCAACTATCCCAGACCATCGACAATCGGATGGAAATAGAACGCCAGCCCCAAAACCGCATACGCGGCTATCAGCAATGTGCCTTCCAGCCAGTTTGATCGACCATCGGAACTGACCGAATTGGCAATCAACACTGCCACGCCCACCGCCACGAGTTCAAACGGGTTGAAGTCCAGATCCATCGGTTGACCGATCGCCCAGCCAGCCAAGACTAAAACGGGAGCGACAAACAGCGCAATTTGCAAGCTTGACCCTACCGCCACGGCAACCGCAAGAGCCATCTGATTTTTCACTGCCACGCTGACTGCCGTAGCGTTTTCAGCTGCACTGCCAATGATGGGAAGGAAGATCACTCCTGTAAACAGTTGCGTCAGACCCAGCGCCGAGGTGACTTCTTCCAACGTATCTACCAGGAATTCTGACTCAACTGCCACCAGCAAGGTTGCTCCCAGCAACACCCCAATCCAGAGCCATAGATTGACCTTGTGTTCTGGGTTATCAGTGGCTAAATTCGCTTCTGCTAGCTCAGTTTGATCTAGCTGGGCTAAAGCCACATCGTAGAGATAGGAGTGGGTTTTTATGGAAAATACCAGCGTCAGGCTGTAAACCACGATTAACACGACAGCTACGCTACCAGAAAGACGCTGCATCGTGGCTTCGTTAATCCCACCCGAGGTAAAATCAACCGCCGTCGGCAGCAGCATAGCAATTACGGCTAAGTTCATTAGGGAAGCATTCACCCGCGCCACAAGCGGCGGAAATTCCTGCTCCTTGTAGCGCAGACCTCCCAACAGCATCGAAAGACCCATGACCAAGAGTAAGTTGCTGATAATCGAACCGGTGATACTTGCTTTAACGACATTCACCAGCCCAGCTTTGAGGGCTGCTAAGGCAATAATTAATTCGGTAGCATTGCCAAAGGTGGCGTTCAATAGACCGCCCAGTGCGGGGCCAATCACTACGGCGATTTCTTCTGTGGCGCTGCCTATCCAGGCCGCCAAGGGGATGATCGCTAACGCCGCTGTGATGAAAACAGCCAGCGATCCCCACTTGAAAAAGTAAGCCGCAAGAGAAATCGGGACAAACAGCAGCAGGACTAGAAAAATCAGGTTTTTGACAGACATTTCTAAATTTGAGCAAGAATGTTGAGCGTTCAGAGGGGTCAGTGGTAATAGCGCCCTATATTTGTAACAGAATATTGAGTTTTAGCAGCGATCGCAAAGTCTGATTGCAAAAGTATTAAGCTGCTCTTAACTTAAGACCATACTTGCGGTTTAATCAAATAAGTTGCGGTTTGTACCTACAGACTGAGGAAAGGCTCGCGGACGTGCCACTAGAATGATTGTCAATAGAGATACCCATTGACCGCAACAATCTCTCGCTATCTCCCAATTTTGAAAAGCACCCCATAACTGCTCACACTTAATTAACCCGGCTTGGGCTCGGATGGGGTTAATGGATGCTGTATATGGGTTCCAATTACTCAGTTTTGGATAATATTGCATGAATTCTGCTGATTCTCTACCAGCTACTGCTGGGTCAACTTTCACGCCGTCCGGCGACGTTAAAGACATACCAACGCCTGATCCCCTGCAGACGGCTACCGGCGTTTATGTGACAGTCCACGGTCATTTCTACCAGCCTCCGCGCGAAAACCCTTACCTAGATGCGATCGAGCGCCAGCCCAGTGCCGCACCCTTCCATGACTGGAATGAGCGGATTCACCACGAGTGCTATCGCCCCAATGCTTTTGCCAGGGTGCTAAATGACCGAGGCGAACTGGTGGGGATCGTGAATAATTATGAGTATTTGAGCTTTAATATTGGCCCAACGCTGATGTCGTGGCTGGAACGCTACGATGTGGAGGTTTATCAGCGGATTTTGGAAGCTGACCGCAAGAGTTGCGATCGCTTAAATGGTCACGGCAATGCGATCGCTCAGGTTTACAACCACATCATCCTGCCCCTTGCCAACAAGCGGGATAAATACACCCAAATCCGCTGGGGCAAAGAAGATTTCCGCTCCCGCTTTGGGCGTGATCCCGAAGGAATGTGGCTAGCTGAAACTGCGGTAGACTATGCCACTCTAGAAGCGTTGGTAGCAGAGGGAATGAGGTTTATTATTCTTGCTCCCTCTCAGGCTCAGCGTTGCCGACTCATGTCCACAGAAGATCAGCCTGTAACTGAGTGGCAAGAAGTCGGTGGAAGTCAGATTGATGCCACCCGCCCCTATCGCTGTTTCCTCCCCGGAGGCAATCCAAGGCGCGATTTCATCGACATCTTTTTCTACGATGGTCCGATCTCGCGGGACATGGGCTTTAGTGATGTCCTCTACAATTCCCATCACTTAGCTGGAAGGATTGGGCAGGCGGTGCGCGGGGATCATCGACCCGCTCAATTGATTTCTGTGGCTACAGATGGAGAAACCTTTGGTCATCACAAAGGCGGCACTGAGAAGACCTTAGCTTACGCCTTCCTAAAAGAGTTTCCCCACCGGGATTGGACGGTGACGAACTTTGCCCATTACCTCAGTCTCAATCCTCCTAGTTGGGAAGTGGAACTGAAGCCGGTGACGGCTTGGAGTTGTGCCCACGGTGTAGATCGGTGGCAGGACGACTGTGGTTGCGGTGGCGAAGGCGGTGGATGGCATCAGAAATGGCGTCGCCCTCTGCGGAATGCCCTCGATTGGCTGCGGGATCAGTTAATCAAAGTCTATGACGAAAGCGGCAGGCAATTCTTCCGTGATCCCTGGGCAACACGGGATGAGTATATCCAGGTGGTGCGCGATCGCTCTCCAGCCAATGTTAGTCGCTTCCTATCCCGCCATCAATCCCACAAACTTACAGCAGCTCAACAAGTAGACGCCCTGCGCTTATTGGAAATGCAGCGCCACGCTCTGCTGATGTACACCAGCTGTGGTTGGTTTTTTGAAGAACTCTCAAGACCTGAAGGAACGCAGATTCTCCGCTACGCCGCTAGAGCACTGGAACTGGCTGGGGATGTTGCCGGTTTACAGTTGGAACTCGGCTTGATCAAACGGCTCACCCAAGCTCCCAGTAATGTTGACTTCTTCAAGCACGGCGGTGAAGTCTATCGCCATCTGGTGGTGACAGCCCAAATTAGCTTCAGGCAATTGGCAGCCCAGTACGCCATCACTTCACTGTTTGGAAGTCACAAAGACGCCTGCAGTCAGAGTGATGGCTTAATTCCGCTTTCATGCCTTATTCGTCATCCTTCTTATCGGCGCGTCTATTGCTACATGGCAAATCAGCTGGACTACCAGCTACAACGATTAGGACCCCTCACCCTAGCTGTGGGGCAGCTGCGGCTGGTTTCCGAAATTACCTGGGAAACCGAACATCTGGTCTTTGCCGTTCTCCATCTGGGAGGCTCGGATTTCCACTGCTGCATTCAACCATTCGCCGGACGTCGTGACTACAGCAAGAAAAAAGAGCAGTTGTTTGGGGCGTTGCAACAAGCCAGTGCTTCTTATACCATCTCTGCGATGAATCAGTTATTTGGGGATCACTCTTTTAGTTTGCAGAATCTGTTTGCCGAGGAACGGCACCGGATCATGCGGCTGCTGAGTCAGGAAACGCTGACACGGCTGGATCAGCTCTATACTCAGGTTTACCGAGATAACTACGGCGTTTTGATGGCGTTCCACCGGGATGAGCTGAGTGTGCCACAAGAGTTGCAAGTAGCAGCTGAGATTGCGCTGGGGCACCGATACCTGAGTCTAGTGCGATCGCTCTTGGAAGAAATCGACGAGCCGCAATTAAGTTTGAATCACTTGACAGAACTAGAAGGGATCGCTACCGAAGCCAAGCACCTACATTGTCAGTTGAATATCCCAGAAGCCAAGCAGACATTGGAACAGTTGATTTTGCAATCGCTCTGGCAGCTATTGCATGACAGCAACTTAGTCACAATCTCAGCGGATATCCAACGGTTAGAGCGACTGATTGAGGTGGGGCGCTGCCTGAATCTCAACTTTTCCCTCGAGCGGGCGCAGGAACTATACTTCAGTTGCCTCCACAGTCAAATCCTGCCCTGTGTTGATTTAACTCAGTTGCGTCAATTGCTAAAGTTGGGTCAAAAGTTAGGTGTAGATGTCAGCCCTTGGTTGAGTCAGGTGTCGTAAGTCGGTTGCCAGTAGGGGTTGATCTTCCACGCTACAAACGCGAAGGCGATCGCTCTCGCAAAAGCTGATCAATTTCCCTGCTTATTGTCTTTAGGCATCATCTGACGAATATCATCGAGTGGTGAACTTGTTTTATTAGCTTGTGGTTCAATACTTTCGGGTATTTCTGCAACCTCAAGCTCTTCAGCAGTAAACTCTAGAGTGAATCTAACTTGTCCTCTTTGCCATCTCTTAGCACCAGGCTTTAGGATTTTACAATCCAATCCTTCACCAAACCACTTTTCCTTTTCTTCTGTCCATCCTACTTCTTGCCCCTTCTTCATTACTGGCATCAGCGCTGCCATCATTTCATTGACCGTAAACGTGCGATTGTTACATAATATCTGACCAGAATAGACAGACACAACATCTTCACGTCCCAGCCGCTCAAATTCGTTACTCATTTCCATTTCCTATTTTTAAAAAGGCTAATTATTCTCAATCGTCCTCCGAGCCAAATCTTAGCAAATAAACCATTTTGAGAGTCAACCGCAGATACACGCAAATGAACATCCAATTAATCTGCGTGTATCTGCGTACATCTGCGTTTCTATTCAACTCTCCACTTTTACAACATCCGCCATCCCATTAGATTCAAAAACACCAACACCACCGCGCCTAAAATTGATATCTTCTAATTCAATAGAGACTGGGATTAAATCGGATTGACCAAAATGTGGCAATAAATGCTTAAACAATTGCATCGCCTCCAAACAGCTATTAATACCAGCAACAGCCTGATTATAAGCCTCAACATTTTGCTCATATTGACTTTGCAACCGGCGATTCTTAGCAATTTTATCTGCCGCCTCTTTCGAGAGAGTTTGCTCTAAATAAGCACGGGCACGATTGTATTGCTGCAAAATTTCATCCGCCTGTTGGTCAATAGCTGGCAACAAATGACTCTTGATAGTCATATTCATAGTTTGGCGGAAATTGCGTCGAATGGTTGCAAAGACTTTTGGCTCAAAATCCAGCTTCAGCAGTTGTCTAATTTCCGGTTCCGCTTCCACCATAATTTCGCAGTCGTAGCCTTGGGAAGTTTGAAGCAACGTTTGACGGAATTGGTAAATAGAGAACGTGTCTTCATCGTAAAATCGGGGGCTTTCCCGCACAAAGCGATCGCACTCTACCTGAGCCGCACTCACCAAAGCGTGCGAGACCTGTTTTTCTAGCACCTTCAGCTTTTCCTCAATCTCGCTATCATTGCCCAGCAATCGATAAAGATCACGGTAATAGTCTGACTTGCGCACCCGCTCCATCAAGCGTTGGAAAAAGCCTTTTGTGACTTCTTGGCAAGACTCCACCAATGTAAGGATTCAGGTGTTGAAACCCTTGCCTGGATTGCATTTCAGATCCGTACTTCTAGAATAAATAAGTTGATATTCTCAACAAGCAACGAGAAATGGCCATTCCACCGATTCTTATTGAAAATTAAAAAAAGCTGAATTATCCTCCAAACCTTTACGGGAAAAGCTTTTCAGTCATTTCCCCATTACCTGAATCCTTACCCACCAATATATCCTCCAGCTGATTCGCCAAGTCATAAACCGCCTCCACCAAAACAGCAATCAAAGGAGCAGTAGCATTGCGACGGTGGCTGAGCGTCGCACGTTCGTAAGCAGCCCGGACAGAAAAAGTATCTAGCAACTCGTCCAAGCGGCTAATCATCCGAGCCTGGAGCTTGCGAAAATCTTGTTCAAACTCTGGGCAGGCGTTCGTCGCCACCTGGTTAACTTCTTTTTCAATGTGCTGGCGATATTTCTGTCCAATTTGCTGTAACTCCTGGCTGAGCCGTTCCAGTTCCCGCGCCTTCATCGCCTCAATTTCGCGCGGCTGACTATCCAAGTCCCGCTGCACAGCCATATAATGTTTCCCCAGGCTAATGCACAATGGTTGGAGGTCATCAGCCAGATTTGCAAACAACTGAGGTCGCTTTTCTTTAGTAAGATAGCGAGTGATAGAGGCGCGAAACTCCTCAATCCCACTATCTTCAATCAGCTGTTCAATCAGTGGCGTTCCCTGTTCCTCTAGAATCCGCACATAGTTGTCATTCGGCGTCTGGCAGTTGTTGACACAAATCGGGAATTTACTGGGAGGAAGCTTGCCGGAAGTCACACAGTAGTTGTTAAACGCATAGACGAATTGCGGCGTTTCTGACTGGATGCCGGTGCCTTTGACGCTCTCGGCAAAGACGGAATCAAGCCCAAAGCGATCGCCCACACAAGTCTTTTTAATCTGGCTGCCATAAAAGCCTAGTAGCCCACTGGTTTTATAAACCCTAGTTGTATCCCGAAACTGAGAACTAATCAAATCATCCAGTCGTTGTCTGAGCTGGGTGTTGTACCAAGTTTCATCAATGCGGTTAAAGACATAGAACACGCGATCGCGAATGCCCGGATTGGAGCGCATCTTCTCCAGCAGTTCCGTTTCTGACTTCGTCATGTCGCCCGCTGATGCCGGTTTGAGAACGCAAACAACCGCTGAGGTGTCGGGGTTTTCAATCTTGCGATACGTCAGTTCGGCATCCTTCTGGACTGGCGCATCAATCCCCGGCGTATCGATCAGGACGTTGCCATCCGCCAACAGGGGATGATGACAGTAGTATTCAATCCGCTTTAAGACAGCGCTGTTACTGCCGCGACGGGCATAGCTAGCTGCTTCTTTGAGGTTGGAGAAGTTGAACTGCTCCATAGAATAAGTAGCATTGTTGAGTGTGTGGATACGTTCCCGGTTTTCCACAAACCCTGACAGCAAAAATTCCAGCGCTCTCGCCTGTTTTGCCCGTTCGGATTTGCTCTCCCCACCCTCCTGCTGAATAATTGCTTGGCATCCCTTAAGCAGCTGGTTAATCACTTCGGGTTGGTTAAGATTGGTTGATTCTAGCTGACACAGGGCACCTGCCTGCTCCCGAATCTCAGCTTCACTCAAGAAAGTGAGGACGACTCGTTCAGAGTCTGGCTCAGCATAAGCG
>CAXUIG010000010.1:0-48698 GCA_964250845.1 uncultured bacterium
CTAGGTTCTGCCTGGGAACTGCATTATAGAGGCTCTGCCTCAATAGTAGAAACCATCACTTGCGATCGCGATCAGGTCTGTCACCTTCAATCGTAGATGAGGCAGAGCCTCGAACTGGCATTCCCAGGTAGAACCTGGGAACGAGGACACGAGGACAATGAGCACAATTCCCAGGTAGAACCTGGGAACGAGCACAGAACCTGGGAAAGAGGACAAAGTTTTTCTTTAGAAACTAGATGCGGCAAGCCCTGCAGGTGAGGTGTCTTAGGTGAAATTAATACATTACTTAATATTTAGGGGGGGAAATGATTAAACTTCATTGCGGAGTCAGAAGAGAGTAAAAATGGCGTGCTAATTTTCTGAGGTGGACAAATGGCGCAGAATCAGGAGAACAACGTGGCAATTCAATCAAAGGGACTAGCAAGCGATTCAGTTCGTGAAGATTTTAGTGAGTACGTTGCCCATCTTCAGCTACATATGGCATTACAAGCTCGGAATCTGGTTCCTACCCTGACCTCGACTGTAGTAGATAGCCGCGAACAGTTGCTCCATCAAACCCAAGCGATTTTTGAAAAGCTTGCCTCTCGTCAAGCAATTTAGCAAGGCATGAATTGAGTTTGGGCAGGTTCCTAGCCCAAGAGCGATCAGCCCTTTGGGCCAACGGCAATAACTGGAAAGCCGTTAAGATAATGGGAGCAACACCTTCATCTGGTAGTTCAGGTTAAATTGCGGACTTTTGAACCATGACCTCAGTGCTTCCCCAGAATCTAAACGTTGTCATCCGACCGGTTCAATACCGGGATTTGGAAGGAATTGAACGGCTCTGTGCAGAGTCGTTTGAGGCCGAAAAACCGATGGCAGCAACGGAAATGCAAAAGCAGCTGCGCTGGCTGCGTCGCTGGTATGGGCTGCTGAAGTTTTTAAGCCTGTTTCCCAATCCGTTCCAGTACCGTTTCTGTGCCTACGTAGCCGAGCAGGCTCGCCGAGTTCAGGGAATAATCCAGGTGGCGCCGTTCAACCGCACGCGCAGCACTTGGCGAGTGGAACGGGTGGCAGTTGACGCCAAAGTCCGCGCCCAAGGAATTGGCTCCCAAATTTTGCGCCATTGCTTCGAGGCGATTGGGGAAGCTCGCACTTGGTTGCTGGAAGTTAATGTCAATGATTTGGAAGCCCTGGCTCTTTACAGGCAGAATGGGTTTCAGACGCTAGCTCAGCTGACATACTGGGAAATTGAGCCGAGCTTGCTCCAGGAATTAGCTCTAGGCGAGCCAGACTTGCCCAATCTGCTGCCTGTTAGTAATTCGGATGCCCAGTTACTCTATCAGCTGGACACAGCGTCTATGCCTCCTTTGGTGCGTCAGGTGTTTGACCGCAACACTGATGACTTCAAAACTAGCTTATTTGGCGCCCTGATCGAAGCAATCAAGCAGTGGATGAGCAAAACCGAGGTGGTGAGTGGCTACGTATTTGAACCCCAGCGTAAAGCAGCAATTGGCTATTTTCAGGTAAGACTATGCCGCAAGGGTGAAGAGCCTCATGTGGCGCAGCTTACGGTACACCCAGCCTATACGTGGCTGTATCCAGAGTTGCTATCTCAGCTGGCGCGGATTGCCCAGGATGTACCGCCGCAAGCGCTGCAGCTGGCTTCTGCCGACTACCAGCCAGAGCGGGAAGAGTATTTAGAGCAAATCGGGGCTAAGCGGGTTGAACACACGCTGATGATGTCTCGTTCGGTATGGCATAAGCTGCGGGAGTCTAAGTTTGTCTCTTTAGAAGGAATTCAGTGGTCTGACGTGCTACAAGGGCTGCAACCCGCTCGCAAACCCATACCGGGTGGGATGTCGTGGCGGCAATTAAGGCAGCATCCGTCGCCAGAGTCAGCGGCGAAGACCGGTCCATCTCACCCGATTTCTGGGCAGCTGAGTTCCCTGCCAGACCCTGCCGCATATTCGCGCCAGGGCTCATTGGAAGCATCGCCGCAGCCGAGTCCACCAGAACCAGGAGTGGGGAGTGGGCAGTAGGGGCTGGCACTTGCCAACCCTTAAGTAGACGGATAAAAAGAGATGTCGAGAATATCAGCCCTGGGGTTAGATGTCGGAAAAAAGCGCATAGGCGTCTCAGGTTGTGACGGCACTGGTCTGATTGCCACTGGTCTGATGACGATTGAGCACAAATCATTTAACCAAGTTGTGGAGCAACTTCAACGCCTGGTTCAAGAGCGCCAGGTTCAAGTCCTCGTCGTGGGTTTACCTTATTCGATGAACGGCTCGTTGGGCTTTCAAGCCAAACAGGTGCAGAAGTTTGCTCAAAGGGTGGCTGAGGCGTTACGGCTACCTTTGGAGTATATGGATGAGCGACTGACTTCATTTGAGGCGGAACAGCTGCTACAAGCAGAAAACCGTTCACCCTCGCGCCATAAAGGTCTGATTGACCGGAAGGCAGCATCCCTGATTTTGCAACAATGGTTAGACGAGCGGCGTGCTCGATCGCTTAAAGATTAGCAAGCGAGCGAGATTAATGGCCGGATGTTGCAGTCCAAAGTAGGCTCGATCGCTAATGGCTACTGACAAACATCATGATATTCTGAAGTCTGACAGAGTGGGACTCACTAATGAAGCGATCGCTGTTGGCGTTGACCGGCGCTATAAGTGAACGGTTGATCAGTACCCTAAGTCAAGTAATTTGACAATACCACATCGGCTATGTTTTCATCCGCATCCCCGCAAGAAAATGGGCATTCTCACGCAGGCTCCGTCACGCTGACGGATGAAGCTGGGCGATCGCTCTCCTGTTACATTGAGCGCTCGCTCTCGGTGGAGGATCAAGATTACGTTTTACTGCTTCCTGTTGACTCGGCGATCGAAATCTTCGCTTGGCAGAGTGACGGGGAGGAGGAGGAAGCCATCCCGGTGGAAGACGACGCAACCATTGATCAAATTTTTGGGCTCGCCGAAGCTGTCCTCGCTGAGCAGAACCTTATACTCAAGCGCACTGCCTTTGCCCTGACTGTTGCCGGGGAGCTACCGCCCGTTGAGGAAACGGAGCTGTTTACGCTGGAAATCGAGGAGGAAGGGGCAGAGTTAGAGCCGGAGCAATTACAGTTACTGGCGAGTTTCTATTACGAAGATCAGGAGTACACAATTTACACACCCCTTGATCCGCTGCTGTTCTTTGCACGGCTGAGTGAAACGGGTCAACCGGAGTTACTTTCTCCAGAGGAGTTTCGCCAAGTGCAGCCGCTCTTAGAAGAGCAGCTGTTTGATGAACTGGATTGACATCCTCCCCCTCTAACCCTTGCGGGTATAGCGGGGGAACGTGAGTTGCGTCCCGTCGTCAAAAGCTGAGACTCTATTAACTGTTCTGACGACTACATTCAACTTGGTATGAGGAAGTGGCGGTTTATTGTATTAGGTCTGCTGTCGGCGACACTAGGAATTTCTGCTTGGCAGGGTTGGGCTTGGTGGAGTTGGGCTAGTGGACCATCCCAGTTAAGTCCACCCTCCACGGCGAAGGAAACGGTTGAGGCAAAAGGGGTCCAAATCAAAATTCCGCCAGGAACGGCGACGCAGCAGATTGGTCGTGACTTGGAGGCGGCAGGGTTGATTCGCTCTCGCGTCGCCTGGGATCTGAGGGGGCGTTGGTTGCGGTGGCAAGACCCTAAGGGTGGGTTCAAAGCGGGTATTTACCAGTTGTCGCCTACTGAGCCGATGTCTGCGATCGCCGACAAAATTTGGCATGGCTTGGTCGTCCAGCGCGGCTTCACGATTCCCGAAGGCTGGTCGCTGCAACAGATGGCAGCTTACTTTGAAAGCATCGGCTTTTTCCCGAAGCAAGATTTTCTAGCGGCGGCAAGCCAGATCAATCACAACAAGTACCCGTGGCTACCCGCACAGGTGCCGAACCTAGAAGGCTTTTTGTACCCCGACACCTACAAGTTGAGTGGCGATCGCGTCACCCCCCAAGCCGTCGTGGAAGAAATGCTGAGCCGATTCGAGCAAGTGGCGCTGCCGCTATACCAACAAGGCCAGAACCAGACCAAACTCAACCTGCTGGAGTGGGTTACTCTTGCTAGTATTGTAGAAAAAGAAGCAGTAGTGTCCCCAGAGCGCCCTCGCATTGCTGGGGTGTTCATATCTAGGTTGCGCCGTAGGATGCTGCTGGAAACCGATCCTACAGTCGAGTACGGTTTGGGCATCCGCCAGACAGCCGATCAGCCCCTGACTTTAGCTCAGGTCAAAACCCCTTCTTCCTACAACACCTATCTCAACCCCGGATTACCGCCCACCCCGATCGCCAGTCCCGGATTGGCAAGTCTAAAAGCGGCGCTCTATCCTGAAAACACCCCTTACCTTTATTTCGTAGCGCGGTACGATGGCACCCATGTCTTCAGTCGCACCCTATCCGAACACCAAGCGGCACAAATCGCCATCCGCAAACAACAGCAACAGAATAGGGGTTCGCTCCGGTCTGCTCAGTAGGGGTGGGTAAGACGCCCTACTCAGAATTAATATTGTCTGTAATCGCACGTTAAGGCTCTACTCAAAACTTTTATGTCCTGGAACGAACTCTTACAGCCTGACTTAATTCTGGAAGCCTCAGTCCTGAGTCTGACACCAGAGATTATCCAACAATACGGGCTTAAGGGGCTGGTGTTGGATGTAGATGAAACATTAGTGCCTATAAGGGAAACTGAGACTTCAGCCCAACTGCGAGAGTGGGTGGAGCAAACAAGACTTGTGACGGCACTGTGGTTGGTAAGCAATAACCTCAGTGACAAGCGGATTGGCGGCATTGCCCGCTCTCTGAACCTGCCTTACATTCTTGGTGCGATTAAGCCCTCGCGGCGCAAGTTAAGACAAGCCGTCGCGGCGATGAACCTGCCGGTGGAGCAAGTAGCGATGGTGGGCGATCGCTTGTTTACCGATGTGCTGGCGGGTAATCGCCTGGGCATGTTTACCATTTTGGTCGAACCGATTGTCGATTCTGGTAAAGCCGTCCAAGCCTCTGGGTTACGCAGCTTTGAGGTCTTGCTGTCTCAATTCATGGGAGCCTCGCTTACGCCTAAAAAACAAAAATTCACAAAATTGGACAAAGAGTGAAAAATCTAAAAATTAAGAAATTATTAAAAAAGCCTGACTTTTGCCAGAGGGCTGAGATTATAGATATAGCTTGAATGGGGTCAGCTAAATAAAGACCCTAGCCATAATACCTGTTTATAATTTCGTAAAGCGCCAGCCTTCAAACATAGAAGGGCTGGCGCTTTACAACGTTTCCTCATGCCTCAAACGCTTGTTGTCAAAATTGGCACTTCCAGCCTGACACAACCAGAAACTGGCCTGTTGGCTCTTTCTACCATCGCCACCTTGGCGGAAACTCTGTGTAACCTGCGTCGGCAGGGTCATCAGGTGATTTTGGTTTCTTCAGGGGCGGTTGGGGTTGGCTGCGCTCGGTTGGGGTTAACTGAGCGCCCCCGCACGATGGCACTGAAACAAGCTGTGGCAGCGGTGGGGCAGGGACGGTTGATGCGCGTGTACGACGATTTCTTTACAACTTTGCAACAGCCAATCGCCCAAGTCCTCCTGACCCGCAGTGACTTGGTGCAGCGCAGCCGCTATGTCAATGTCTACAACACCTTTCAGGAACTACTGAGACTGGGAGTGATTCCGGTAGTGAATGAGAATGACACGGTAGCAGTAGAGGAGCTGAAGTTTGGGGACAATGACACGCTTTCGGCTCTAGTTGCCAGCCTAGTGGAGGCAGATTGGCTGTTTTTGCTCACCGATGTGGATCGGCTTTACTCAGCTGATCCGCGCTCTGTACCCGATGCCCAGCCTATACCGTTAGTCAGTCGCGGGTCGCTATTTCCTCAATTACCAGTACAACTTGGTAGCGGTTCTCAATGGGGTACCGGCGGCATGGTCACCAAAATTGCAGCAGCGCGGATTGCCACCGCTGCCGGTGTGCGAACCGTGATCACCGAAGGGCGATTCCCCCACAATATTGAAAAAATCTTGCAGGGAGAACCCCTTGGCACCCACTTTGAACCCCAACCTCAGCCCAGTAGAGCTCGCAAACGCTGGATTGCCCACGGTTTGATTCCAGTTGGGAAGCTTTACCTCGATCAGGGAGCGGTCGAAGCAATTTGTCAGGGTGGAAAGTCGCTGTTAGCTGCTGGAATTACGGCAGTGGAGGGGGAGTTTGACCCGGCTGAGGCGGTGCAGTTGTGCGATCATAACCGTGCCGAAATCGCCAGAGGACTTGTAAACTACAGCAGCGCCGAACTGCGGCAAATTCGAGGGCGTCAATCTCATGAAATTCGTGCCATCTTAGGTTACGCCGGTGCCGAAACCGTGGTTCACCGAGATAACCTCGTCCTGATTTAATCAGATTTGTATGACTTATATTCAGACTGTGATATAAGTGGGTATAACTTTATATTATTTTAACTGACTTAACATCCTGACTTGTCATGAGATTAAACATGATGGCTCCACACCATTGACTGTAACTATTGGAAAATGTCAGAGGAATAATTTGTGCTGGAAGTTGAGCCGACTCGGATTTTATTAGTGGAAGACGATCCACTAAATGTGGAACTGTTGGAGTTGACTCTCGATTCCTACAACTTTGTCAATCAAATGGATGTCGTGTATGACGGAGAAGAGGCTCTGTACTATTTGCTGGGTAAGGAAGGCAATCCCCCTACTCATGCCCTACCGCACCTAGTTTTATTAGATTTAAGGCTGCCAAAAATTAATGGCATTCAAGTGTTACAAGCGATTCGTGCTCATCCTCGCACCAGTAACCTACTTGTCGTTGCGTTGAGTGCCTCTCAAGAGGACAAAGATTTAAATGCCTGTGACGCTTTGGGAGTCAGTAGATACATTCCTAAGCCCTTAGATTTTGAACAATTTATCGATATTGTTAGCCAAGTCGGTTTTTACCTTAATGTCGTGAGAAGGCCCCCACTAGAACGGCAAGCGGCAAGGCATTTACCGGGAGCGAAGCTCTCAGGTAAATGACGCCCCTGGAGACGTTTAGTGGGGGATGAATCACGACCAATATATCAATTGAGCGACAGCGAATCCTTTTAAAAAAGCGTTGCTCTTTTTGTAAGTATATTATATAATACTCGTATGCTGACACTAACCTACGAGTACAAACTAGCTGCAACACCTGATCAAACACAACTCTTCGACGATTGGTTGAAGATTTGTAGTTCTGTGTGGAACTATGCGCTTAGAGAACGCAAGGATTGGGCTAACTCTAGGAAGTGCGACATCAATGCTTGTAGCATCAGACAGGAATACATTATTCCGGTTGACGTTAAGCGCCCAAATTATGCCAGTCAGTGCAAAGCATTGACAGCAGCTAAGAAGGAATATCCTCATCTAAAGATTCCTCAGTCTCAAGTGTTGCAACAGGTGTTAAACACCCTGGAAACAGCATTTGTCTGGATGTGGTCAAGAGGATTTGGTTTTCCTAGATTCAAGAAACCAGGCAGGATGAGGTCATTTGTGTTTCCACAAATGAAGACTTCTGATCTGGAGGGAGAATATATCAACTTGCCTAAAATAGGCAAAGTGAAGATGATTCTCTCTCGCTCCATACCTAAAGGATTTGATCTCAAGCAAGCTCGCAAGAGTTAGACGTGCTTCTGGATATTTCGTCATGCTGTCTTTGCAGTGTGATGTACAAGTGCCCGATATCATGCCTGACGGAGAACCAATGGGAATTGATGTTGGGCTTAATAGTTTTGTGGCTACTTCCGTTGGCGAGTTGATTGCCAGACCCCGATTCTTTGTGGATGCTGCTAGTCAGCTGAAATTGCTACAAAGAAAGTTGAAGCGCAAGAAAAAGGGTAGTAATAACTGGCACAAGCTTAACCGCAGGATAGCTTGGTTGCACGAGCATATCTCTAACTCTAGGAAGGATTGGCACTTTAAGGTAGCCCATCACCTCTGCGATTCTGCTGGGATAATATTTGCCGAGGCTCTAAATCTCAAGGCAATGTCTAGAGGCATGTTATGCAAGCATACCTTGGACGCAGCTTTTGGGCAGTTCCTCAACATTTTGTCGTGGACTTGTTGGAAGCGAGATGTGTACTTTGCTAAGGTAGACTGTCGCGGCACTTCTCAAATGTGTCCAGTATGCGATGCTGATGTACCAAAAGATTTAAGCGTCAGAATCCATGCATGTCCTGAATGCCAGGATCAAACGGATAGAGATATAGCATCTGCTCAAGTAGTCAAGAAGCGTGGACTAAAACTAATAACTGCTGATGGGCAATCAGTGTTTCAAAATGCCTGTGGAGACGGTCTAACGGGGGCAGTAATGCCTAGTCAAGAGTCTTTGAGACAGGAAAGCCAAAGAGCGATCTTTGGAATCCCCCACTATAAACGTGAGCGCTCTGCGTCAACGTTTTAGTGGGGGAGGATGTCAATGGATGCTGTTGAAAGGACCCCCGCTGCCACCGCCCTAGAATTAATCCCCTCCTCTTCCTGGTGGGCAATTGGGCAGCGTCTCTACAATGGTATTAGGATATTTAATGCAGTTCTGGTGGACTGGGAAATAATGCTGGAGCAGAAATTAGAGCAACTGAGAACATTATTTGCAGAAATGGAGCAGGCAATGATAGCCTACTCCGGTGGTGTTGATAGCACCTTGGTTGCCAAGATTGCTTACGACGTCTTGGGCGATCGCGCTTTGGCTGTAACAGCTGTTTCTCCTTCGCTGTTGCCAGAAGAGTTAGAAGATGCAAGGGTACAGGCAGCCCAGATCGGGATTCCCCATCAGGTAGTCCAAACAAATGAAATGGACAACCCCAATTACACGACGAATCCCGTTAATCGCTGCTATTTCTGCAAGAGTACACTGCACGACACCCTTAAACCTCTGGCTATTGAGCTGGGGTATCCCTATGTGGTGGATGGGGTGAATGCCGACGATTTGCGGGACTATCGTCCAGGAATTCAGGCGGCGAAGGAAAGAAGCGTGCGATCGCCCCTAGCAGAAGTGGGCGTCACCAAAGTTGAAGTCCGTCAACTTTCGCAACAACTAGGTCTTTACTCGTGGGATAAACCCGCTCAACCGTGTCTGAGTTCCCGCTTCCCCTACGGCGAAGAGATTACTGTAGGCAAGCTGCAACGAGTGGGTAGGGCTGAGATTTATCTGCGATCGCTGGGTTTGAAAAATCTCCGAGTGCGATCTGTTGGTGATACGGCTCGAATTGAGTTACCGCCAGAGCAACTCAAGGAATTTGTTGTTACCACGGATTTGCCAACTCTGGTGTCAGTCTTCCAGTCCTACGGATTCATGTACGTCACGCTAGATTTGGAAGGCTATCGTAGTGGGAAGTTAAATCAGGTTTTGACGCCTGTTCATAGATAAACGCATGACTCAAACTGTCTGGATTGCCCGACACGCCAACCGCCTCGACTTCGTTAACCCCGATTGGTTTCTCACCGCCGAGAGACGCTACGATCCACCCCTTTCCGATGATGGTGTGGTTCAAGCGCAGCAACTGGCTCAACGCCTTAAGGGAGAAGGCATTGCCCATATTTTTGCCTCACCCTTTTTGAGAACGGTGCAGACGGCGAACCAAGTTGCCGAAGTTCTCGATTTGCCAATCAAACTTGAGTCGGGCTTGAGCGAATGGCTCAATCCAGTCTGGATGGAAACAATACCAGAAAGACTGTCTATCGTTGCCTTAGCGGAGCTATTTCCCAGAATTGACCTCAGCTATACCTCTCGCGTTGTCGCTGAATATCCCGAAACAGGGGAGAAATCACTCGAACGGTCAGGGAAAACGGCAAGACTCCTAGTTTCGGAGTTTCCAGAAAATATCCTGCTCGTGGCTCACGGCGCATCGCTACTAGGTGCCACAATGGGGCTAGTCGGTGGAATTACCAAAACCGAAGTTAACGCTGCCTTGTGCTGCTTGGTCAAAATTGTGCGTCAAGATCAAGAATGGGTGATGGAATTGAATGGGGATACCTCCCACCTCAGCCAAACTGAAAAGGTAATTCGGTTTAATTAAAAGATATCATTTAATTCAGTTTAGGAGCAATGATACATCCCTTTCAGGGATTTCAACGGGATTGAATGATGAAACTACTACTGGCAGGAGACATCGGGGGCACCAAAACCATACTGCGGCTGGTCGAGACATCAGTTGAGAGCGGATTGCACAGCCTCTATGAGGAGCGTTACTCTAGCCACGACTTTCCAGATTTGGTGCCGATGGTGCAGCAGTTTCTTTCAACAGCTGGTGAGCAACTGGGGAAGAAGCCAAGTCCTGAAAAGGCTTGCTTTGCGATCGCAGGCCCCGTTGTTAACAATACTGCTCAGCTGACCAATCTGACTTGGTTTCTCGACCCCGAATGTCTGGAACAAGAACTGGAAATTGCTCAAATCTCTCTAATCAATGACTTTGCCGCCGTTGGCTATGGTGTTTTGGGTTTAGAGGAATCAGATTTGTGCACCTTACAAGCTGGTAAACCCCAAAGCGATGCCCCCATTGCTGTGATTGGTGCTGGTACTGGCTTGGGCGAAGGATTTTTAATCAGGCAGGGAGACAGCCATCAAGTCTTTGGCTCTGAAGGTGGACACACCGACTTTGCCCCCCGCTCTGAGTTGGAATTTGACCTGTCGAAATACCTGCTCGATAAGCACGATATCCAGCGTGTTTCAACCGAGCGAGTCGTTTCTGGTCAGGGCATTGTGGCAATTTACCAGTTTTTGCAAGACCGGCAAATTAAGAGTGGATCTCCAGACATCGAGCAAGTGGTTGAAACTTGGGAACAACAGACTGGGCAGAGTGAGAAGACTGTTGACCCAGCTGCTGCCATTGCTGCAGCTGCCCTGGAAAAGCGCGATCGCCTCAGTGAGCAAACTATGCAGCTATTTGTCGAAGCCTACGGGGCTGAAGCTGGTAATCTTGCCCTCAAACTCCTACCTTACGGGGGTCTTTACGTTGCCGGTGGCATTGCCGCTAAAATTCTGCCGTTGATGCAAGAGGGCAGTTTTATCAATTCCTTTACTAACAAAGGCCGCATGAGTTCGATCCTTAAAAATATACCCGTGCATATTGTCTTGAATCCACAAGTAGGGCTAATTGGAGCCTCCATCTGTGCTGCCAGGTTGTGAATATTTTATCAACTAGCCACCCATCTTTAACCATCCAAAAACTTGATTGACGGTTAGTGCAAGTTCTATCTCTGGTAACACAGGCAAGGAATCATCCCCCTGGAGCAGCACTGGCTGTTGCTCTGGCAAAAACACTAAGATACTTAGGTCATCAGGATCTATGAACCATCCGAGGCGACTGCCATACTTTAGACAGTGGAGAATGTTGCCAATCACTTTGTTGGTTTTCTGGTCTGGAGAGAGAATCTCAATCGTCCAGTCTGGCGGGAGTTCAAAGTTATCAGTAACTTGATTATTGACGGTGAATGGTATTCGCGCCCACTGAAATACCGCCACATCGGGTACAATTGATCGCCCGACAAAGCTACATCTTAATTCTGGAAACGCATAGGCAATCCTCTGCTCCTCAGCAACTTGATTGACAGCAGCACAGAGTTTACCTTGCAAGCGGCTGTGTCTCCCTTTAGGCATGGGTTTTTGGACAATCGCACCGTCGATATAAACGCTTGCAGGTTTAGTTTCTGGGAGCTTCAGAAACTCCTCCAGGGTGAGAGATTGGGTAGTTGCGGCGGTCATGACCCCTTAAGGAATGTGAGACGGGATGGCTCCTTCAGCTTAACGGAAAATTAGGTCTAGTCGCTTCTGGGCATCCTCAAGTGCCGCAGTTGGGGAACTTTTACCCATTAACGCCGCCTCGAGCGCTCTGCCCACATTTTCAGAAAGGCGGCTGTAGCCAGGGAAAATAGGACGCGATCGCCCATACTTCGCCTGCTCCAAAAACATCTTCACAGCCGGATCTTCAGCCGCAAATGCCTGGTATTTAGGACTCTGCCGCGCCTTCAGATTCACCGGCAGATAGCCCGTCCCCATCGCCCACTCCGTCTGAAATTCCTGACTCAACACATACTCAGTAAAAGCCAGCGCTGCTCGCTCCCGTTCCGGTGTGGTTTTGAAAACGAACAAATTCTCGCCCCCGATGCTCGTGGCGCGTCGAACAGCAGAAGGAATCGGAAAAACATCAAAATCCACCCCAGTGGTTTTTAGTTGTCCCAGCGTCCAAGGACCAGTAAGCTGCATCGCTACTTTACCAGCGAGAAATCCATCGATCTCAAAGCCTCGCTCTGGCAACGACAAAATAGCTGAACCGTCGTCAATTAAATTGCGCCAGAACTGGAGAGCTGCGATCGTTCCTTCATTCACTAATGTTAGTACCGGATTGCTTGACGTTTTGTCACCACTCACCAACTCTCCGCCGCCACTCCACATAAATGCCAACCAAAGGAACACAGTGAATTCCCCCTTCCCTAAAGGCAACAGCATCCCATGCTGATCTATCCGCTTGTCGCCATTCGTATCACGAGTCAACTGACGGGCAACCTGCCGCAACTCGTCCCAAGTTCGGGGCAGCTCAGTTATCCCAGCTGCCTTAAACAAACTCGGACGGTAAAAAACTGCCACATTATTCGTCCCGAACGGCACCGACCAAGTATGATTCTGGAACTGCATGGATTCAAATAGCGCCGGGTCAATCTCATCTCTCACCCGTGTGTGTGCCAACCAATCCTCCAAAGGTCGAATCGCATCGAGTTCCACCAGCTGACCTGTAATCGTCGGGTTAAACCACAGTAAATCGGGAGGGGCATTTCCCACCACCGCCGCCAAAATCTTCGGCAGCTGTTGATCAGATTGCCCCACATACAGGGATTCCACCTGAATATCTGGATGCTCCCGATTGAATCGGTCTACCAGCACCTGAAGCAGATCCCGATTCGACGGCGGATTAACCCCCTGCCACAACGTTACTTTGGTGACACCAGCACCTGGTTCTGGACGCCCAGGCAAGACCTGACATCCCCCCAAAGCCAGTATCCCCACGACCACTACAACCAGTAACCTTGCCCTTACCAACCACCGGCTCAAAACTTTTACAAATTCCTGTAATTTAACAAACATAATTTTGGTTTGACATAGACCATCTTTCATGATTTTGGTAGATTACCCTACGCTTGCGCTTAATTTCATGCAGACAAAAATCCTGTCATTCCTTGCCCTCTTGATCGTGGGCATAATCACCTTCACAAGCTGTAGCGCCAGTAGACAAGCTGAGAAAGGCGTTGTCACTGTTAGCCTCAGTGGTTGGGGCGATCCTGTGGAGCAACAGCTGCTGCAACGGGTACTCAAGAACTTTGAAGCCAAACATCCACGGATCAAAGTCAAGTATGACGTAACTGCTGACCAATATATGGATGTAATAAAAACCCGATTAATTGGCTCGACAGCAGCCGACGTATTTTATTTAGACGCATTGGAAGCACCAGCACTGATGAGCCACGGCGTTTTAGAGTCCCTCGATTCTTATGTAAACGCTGAATTCAATCTCGCCGATTTTGAACCGCGACTGCTAAACGCCTTTAAGCATAATGGTAAAATCTACGGCTTTCCTAAAGATTTTTCAACCCTTGCCCTTTTCTACAACAAAAAAGCCTTTCAAGCAGCTGGGTTATCTCAACCTCCTAAAACTTGGGATCAACTACGCGAATTTTCAAAGCAACTGACTATTGATAAAAATAATGACGGTAAAATAGAGCAATACGGTTTTGGTATCACTCCAGAATTAGCTCGACAAGACTTCCTAATTAAAGCATTTGGCGGTCAGTTAATCAACTCAAGTGGGCGGGCAAAGTTCGCATCTCCAGCCAGCTTAAAAGGTCTACAACTTGTGATTGACATGTATCGCGGGGACAAATCAACTGCCCAGCCAACTGATGTTGGCACAACATCAGGCAATGAAATATTTGGTCAAAGCAAAGCCGCGATGGTGATTGAAGGCCCCTGGTTGATTCCCTATTTGAGAAATACATTTCCAACTATTGAGTTCGCAACCGCTGAAGTACCTACAGTGGGTGGCAAAAAAGGAACGATGGCTTATACAGTTGCTTATGTGCTTAATAAGCAGTCCAAGCATAAACCAGAAGCATGGCAGTTAATTTCTTACCTGACAGGCATCGAGGGCATGAAAGCTTGGACAAGCCAAGGATCTGCCCTCCCAACTCGCAAATCTGTCGCCGCAGCACTCGGTTATGACAAAAATCCTCTTTATGCTCCCTTTATAGCTGGTGCTGCTTATGCAACCATTTGGCAAGCCGGGGAGAATCTGCCAACGATATTGAACAATTTCAATAATCAGTTTATCAGTGCAATGCTGGGGGAGCAACCTCTATCAATTGCCATGCAAAAAGCACAGGAAACCGCTAATCAGGAAATCGAATTAGCTGAATAAGCCTCCTATCGGAGTTAAGGAGTTCCAGACATCCCCTCCCTCAGGGCTTGCCGCATCTAAAATTAAGAAAAATAAATATTTTACCAGAGCGAATAAGTAGCGCAGGTAACGTAATTTTATTTAAACTTGTTTTGTTTTTGTTGGGGGCGAAACAGGTGTTTGACAGTTAAAAATCTGACCCTGATAATAAGAACAAACCAATCAGGTCGCCACTAAAGTCAATAGGAAAACATTATGTCTCAGACACCGTTAAACTTCATCGCGCACTTTCGCGCCAAGCCCGGCTCGGAGCAAGCACTCGAAGACGCGCTCATGGCTTGTGTCGCCCCAACCCGCGCTGAAGAAGGCAACGTCAATTACGACCTGCATCGCGGTCAGAACGACCCCGCCGTTTTCGTGATCTATGAAGGCTGGAAAGGACTTGACGCGCTGGAAGCGCACTTCCAAAAGCCGCACTTCAAAACCTTGATGGCTGCTGTTGAGGGGCTTGTTGCCGAACGCAGCCCCGACAACAAGCCGTTTACCGCCGAGTCACTGGTCATGGTTAGCGATCTTGCCAGCCCCAAGCTGTGACCATTCTACCTGTACGAGACCTGGGTGCTCCAAGAGGAACTGGAGCTGCACATGCAAATGCCGTACTTCAAAATCATGAACAGCGAACTGGTGAGCACACTGGCTGAACCGTGTAAGATTACCTATTGTACTGGGTACAAATGAAAAAAATGCTGGTAGTCATGCAGCCGACGAGCCAACAGAGGCGCAAGCTTAATCTCTCAGCACGCTCAACACTGGCAGCGGTATTCACGATACTTGTTCTGATTGCCATTTCAACTATAGCCACAGCGCAGAGGAACATAATGACAACGCCCGACAAGTTCATCACTATCTATGGGCAAAAGATTCACTACATAGAGGTAGGTAGCGGACCTGTAGTTGTCCTGCTTCATAACCTTGGTGGCGATCTATCGGACTGGAACAAAACAATCCCTCCACTGTCTGAGAAATATCGCGTCATTGCGTTCGATCAAATTGGTGCAGGACAGTCCGATAAGCCATTTATCAATTACCGCCCTGCCACATGGGTTGATTTCCTCAACGGGGTATACAAAGGACTCAAAATTAACAGCGCTTCACTGGTGGGACATTCTATGGGCGGTGCCGTTGCTGCTTCCTTTGCTCTGGCATACCCCGAGAAAGTTGAACGGCTTGTACTTTTGGATGCGGGCTATGGGTATGGTATCCCGCAAGTGTCCGACCCCACCAGCAAAGGACACGTACCTGGTACGCTGCAACTTCTTAATCCTTCGACACTCGAACAGATGCAGCAGTCTTTGGCGCTTGCTTTTTACGATCAAAAAACCTATGTAAGTGATACAGCTATTGATAAAGCTTTCGCAGGTTCGATGCTTGGTGCTTATGCCCAACAACGTTTTATTGAATCTTTCATTCGCCACGAAGACGTACTTGACAACAAACTAGGTGGGATTAGACAGCCGACACTCATCATCTGGGGTCGCGAGGATAGGTGGACACCCGTGGCACTCGGTGAACGGTTCAAGCGAGAAATTCCCAACTCAGAGCTATTGATTGTTGAGAAATGCGGTCACTTCGCTAACATCGAGCAAGCTGACCAATTCAATGCAGTTGTGAACAAGTTTCTCGGCGGCGCAAATCCCTCTAGTACTAGGTAATGCTTATGAGTAAGATTCGAACAAATAAGTCATGCCGCAGTCGCGTATTTTCCCCCTCCACTCGGGTCACATAAGTCTTAGTAATAAGATGCTGGTCATCCTCAATCAAGACTGGATAAACTCTATAGCCATCTGCCCTAGTTGTAGTTACAAAATCATCCAAGATTTCAATAGTGCATAGTCTAATTAGTTGATTTGCTCTACCTTTATCCTGACCAATAACTAGCAACTCGGGTTAGTTCCCTGTTTGACCATGTTGATGCCCGTGTTGATGATGCTGTTGACCACTACTATGGGTCTCTGTCCTCAAGCATATCAGCCGAGAAAGCGGCGATAGACAGCACTTAGTCCGGTTGCTTGCTGAACACGTCCAGCAATTTCCGCGTGATGATTGGGCGCACAGCTGGCTACCAAAATCAAGTCGAAAACTTAGATAAAAAACTATAACCTTTGCTCAATCACCCTTTCATAAGTAGCGCTGATGTATTTGGTGGACCGTGCAATTCTCGCCTAACCATGACCAACTGAAGGAAACCGATTTTCTATTCTCTAATCAAAAAAGGCGGTGAATTTTCGCCAACGCCTGGGTAGTGGTAATCACTACATATTTACCACTACCGTTTTGCGCAATGGCGACATCCTAACGGTGCCTGATTTGCTACCTGGATGGGAAATGTCGGTTGATAGTATCTGGGCACCAGAGTTTGATTGACAAATAGCGTTGACACTCTCGACGGTAAAACTGACGACGAGGAACATGGAGATAAACAATCTTGCCAAAACCCGATAAATTCCGAATCATAATAGGTCGATTTTGATTAAGTTCATCACTTGGATTATGGCGATGAGGAGAGTCACTCTTTTCGGTTAAAAATCGGGTATTCCTAAACAGGTAATGATAAATTACAGTGGTGTATACCATATGGCTCCAATGTGGTTTTACAGCTTTTTTGAAAAAGACAAAGTTCTGTCTACCACAATCGCCACATTTAAATCTGTTTTTACCATTATGGATGTGACCGTTTTTGACAATGTATTGACCACATTTTGGGCCGGTCGCCATATCTGCTTATTAAATCCTAATAACTTTAACGTCTGTTATTTTCATGCCGGTCACGACCACCTAGCTGAAACAGCTTTCAACAGACCTGATACAGCAATGAACAGCGAAATGAACTCAAACGCAGCCTGTATAATGCTTCTGAGGACTCTTGAAGCGATTGCTCTGGGTGAAACCCTAAAAGAACGAGTAATGTTTACGGCGCCCAGTGGCACCAAGGAAACGCTGAAAGCTTGGGCTGAGGCAGAACGTAGAATAATTATTGACTTCTCTCCGGCCTCAAGGCCGAAGATTCTAAAACCCAATTTGGTACAAGTCGCACTACCATTTCAAGTTTTAGCTGGCACCAGAATCGCACTGGTGGGCGCAGTCAAAAACGCCCTACACGCTTGGATATGCTGGCAAAATTGCCACATACTTTGCGCTTACTTTGTTTTTCTTTGCTTTCCGGTTTCTATCACTATGCCAATTTGGTACGCTCCTCATCCTGCCTATTCGCTCCTTCTGATGCTGCCCCCATTACGTGACAGTCATGCGGTGGCGGGAGTTTCACCCTATACTAGGACAATTCCTCGCGTAGACGATTCACCTTACTCACTCGGATACTATTGTACAACTCAATTGTGCCAATACAATTCAATAACGTCCTAGAAGGACGGGGCTTTAAACCCAAATTTCTGGTAATCTGGGCGAGGGAATTGTGTTGGAAGCGTTAGAACAGTGGGAGGCGAATCAGAAAACATCAACTCATCCGCCAGAGAAGAACGAAGAAGGTTAAGCGCAATGATTCAAGCCGTTCCTAAACAAATTACATTTGATGAGTTCATCGCTTGGTATCCAGAGAACTCAGAGTATCGCTACGAACTGCATGACGGAGAAATTATTCAAATGCCGAAACCCATTGGCAAGCATTCACGGGTAAGCGGCTACATTGCCCTAAAACTAGGAGTCGAAATCGAACGGCTCCGGCTGCCTTACTTTGTGCCGAAAGAATGCGTTGTCAAGTTTGGCGAGTCGGGATATGAGCCGGATGTCATCGTCCTCAATGAGCAAACGCTCGAAGATGACCCCCGATGGGAAAAGGAATCGACCATCACAAAGGGCAAATCGGCCAAACTGGTGATTGAAGTAGCGAGTACGAATTGGAGCGACGACTACGCGCTCAAGCTCGAAGATTATGAAGCGCTCGGCATCGAAGAATACTGGATTTGTGATTACTTGGGACTCGGAGGAAAGCGTTACATTGGAGCGCCGAAGCAGCCCACATTCTCGGTCTACCACCTCAACGAAATGGGCGAATACCAGGTTCAGAAGTTTCGAGGTGAGCAAGCGATTGCCTCTACCGTTTTCCCGGAATTGCAGCTTTCCTTGAGTCAGATTTTGGTAGCAGTGAATCTCTAGAACCGGAAAGCGAGACCGAAAATGGCGCTCGAACAATCTTTGCTCACCCAACATTTTCCGTAACCGTTCACGGGGGGGGTTACAAAAAAACCAGACATTAAGCTCTGGCCGTCAACTAGGTCATTCTAGGCGCTCTCGCGTGATCTTCAATACACGGCCAGAGCTTAATGTCCGGGAAAAATCTAGGGGGTACGTCATGCGCATGAACTTCAAAACCTTGCTAAGCAAAAGCTTTAGAACTTATGCACATATAAACAGCCTCCCTAAAATGTCTATTAGACAATTGGCAAACCAGTATAGCAGTTTTAACTACTCACAATTATCTAGGAAAAATTAAATCTAGGCTGGTTTTCGTACTGATTACATGTGATTTCATAGCGGGAACTTTTTTACCCCCCCCCTGAACGGTTACCATTTTCCCCACCTCGAATGGCAACCGCTAGGTCTTTGGGAATCAAACGTTCACAGCCATTAATAAGTAGATCTCATTGACATTTTGCTAACAACGGATGACAGGCTTTTGCGTAAGGCTGCTAAGCATAACAGTATGCTAACCAACAGCAAACCCCGTGTACTGCCTGACAAACGGTTCATGAAATGCCAAAACAATATCTTCCTTCGGCACTCCTAGTTTCACCAACTCATCTGCAAAACCAATCTCCGTTCCATCATGCTGCACCCAAATCTTGCTATCCTTAATATCCAAATGCAAAA
Organism: uncultured bacterium; assembly: GCA_964250845.1. Taxonomy (GTDB): domain Bacteria; phylum Cyanobacteriota; class Cyanobacteriia; order Cyanobacteriales; family Chroococcidiopsidaceae; genus CAXUIG01. The sequence continues at coordinate 19,295 of CAXUIG010000010.1, forward strand.
CGTTCCGTTTCAACTTCATCATCTGACTCACCTAGATTTGCATACTCACTCAATACTTGTTGAATATACAATCTATAGCAATCTATCTTCTCCATTCCCAAATCACCTCGTCAGCTCGGATATTCAGAGGATCGTCCGTAATTACCCAGCCATCCTTCTCCAACCCTTTTCTTACAGCGCTATGAAAGACATCCCTAGCAGCCATCAAGTCAGTAGTTTGATTAGAAAAATTGATTCTCCCTATTGCTTCTAAGTATAGCTCATCAATATGATAAATTATGCAGACATCGCCGAAAACACTTACCCTGGAAGAGTTTCTTAAACTCCCAGAAATAAAACCCACGAGGGAATACGTCAATGGTCAAATTGTCCAAAAACCAATGCCTCAAGGGAAGCACAGCATCATTCAGGGTGAGCTAGTACACGTTATCAACGCTCTCACCAAGCCGACTAGAATTGCTTACGCATATTAAAAACGGTGAAACTACCTCTATCTGCATCACGTAAGCAAGCCAATCTTGCTTTAACAGCATACATTTTTATGACTCCCACCATCCTGATATTGGGAGTATTTCTGTTGCTACCAATTCTGTTAGCTGTATTTCTGGCATTTCATAAAGTTCAATTATTGGGAGACATCAGTTACAAGTTCAATGGTTTGAAAAACTTTATCCGCATCAGCAAGGATGAGAGGGTATGGATAGCATTGAAGAATACAGCAGAATATGTAGCGATTGTTGTCCCCACGCAAACAATACTCGCGCTCAGTTTAGCTTTAATACTAAATACTCAGCTAAAGGGTAAAAAATGGTTTCGGATTATCTTCTTTCTGCCAACGGTCACGTCCTCAGCTGTGTTAACACTAATTTTTATGTGGATTTATAACTCGAATGGTATACTAAACAGTTTTCTTGCCTGCTTGGGTTTACCGACTTATAACTGGATAGGCGACCCAGATGTTGCACTTAAAGCAATTATGCTGATGAATATCTGGTCAACTGCACCTTTCTTTATGGTCATCTATTTAGCAGCACTTCAAGATATTCCTGAAAGTCTTTATGAGGCGGCAACTATTGACGGAGCAAGTTGGTGGGATAAGCTTGTATGTATTACGCTACCATTTTTGAAACCAGTTACTTTTTTCATTGTGGTTATGGGCATTATTGGCACATTCCAGTTGTTTGACCAGTCCTATATCTTCTCTCGAGGCTCTGGTGGCCCCAATAACTCCACTCTAACCGTTGTACTTTTGATTTACCAGTATGCCTTTAAAAATCTAGACATGGGTTATGCGGCAGCACTGGCTTTGACGCTAGCGTTGGTTATTATGATTGTGACGCTGATTCAGCGCTACTGGTTTAGAGAAGAAAGATTGAGTTAGGGTATAAGTTGCCGTGAAGCGTTTTTACTGGTTACAAGCACTTCTGTACACTGTCTTGGTGTTGTACGCAATTATTACTTTTGTGCCTTTTGCTTGGGCGCTTTCGGCTTCGTTTAAGCCGCTTTCAGAAATTGTGTCGGGTGGTGTCAATCTTATCCCTAAGCAGTTTACGCTGGAAAACTACAAGCAAATTTTTATCCAAGAACCTCTGTTTGGACGTTGGTTGCTCAATAGTGTTGTAGTGGCTGTCAGTGTAACGTGTTTCAATCTATTGTTTAACTCCATGGCTGGGTATGCCCTAGCACGGATTCGGTTTCCGGGAAACAAGTTTTTGTTTTTTCTGATTTTAGCGGTTTTAATGATCCCCGGACAAGTTACCTTGATTGCTAGTTTTTTAATTTTGAAATCTCTGGGTTGGCTCAATTCATATCAAGGCTTGATAGTGCCAAATGTTGTAAATGCTACATTTATTTTTATGATGCGGCAATTTTTTATTAATTTTCCTAAAGATTTAGAAGAGGCAGCTGCACTAGATGGCTTGGGTGATTTGGAAACATTCTTTCAAATTGTACTGCCTTTAGCAAAACCAGCTCTGGCAGCACAGGCAATATTTATTTTTATGGGAACATGGAATAACTTCTTAACGCCGCTGATTATTCTGTCTGATCAAGAAATGTTTACTCTGCCGCTGGGGTTGAATACGTTTAAAGGGCAATATATTAGTTATTGGAACTACATTATGGCGGCGTCGATGATATTTACCCTACCGGCACTGGCGATTTATGCCTTTTTCAATCGCTACTTTATTCAGGGGGTAACTTTTACCGGCAGTAAATGAAGGGAAGATTAGAACTATGGCAGGACATAGTAAATGGGCGAATATTAAGCGTCAGAAGGCGAGAGTGGATGCGGTGAAGGGTAAGACATTCACTTCTGTGTCTCGGGCAATTATTGTTGCGGCTAGAACTGGTGTACCAGATCCAGCAGGCAATTTTCAACTGCGTACTGCAATTGAAAAGGCGAAGGCATCTGGAATTCCAAATGAGAATATTGAACGTGCGATCGCTAAAGGCGCAGGCAGGTTTGGGGGGGAAAACTCCAATCTGGAAGCCCAACGCTACGAGGGTTACGGTCCTGGTGGTGTTGCTATACTGATTGAAGCCCTCACAGACAATCGCAATCGCACAGCAGCTGACCTAAGAGTGGCTTTTAGTAAAAATGGCGGCAATCTTGGTGAAACTGGCTGTGTCAGCTGGATGTTTGAACACAAAGGTGTGGTGGCGATCGCTGGACCAATTGAGGAAGACCAACTGCTAGAAGCTTCCCTCGAAGGCGCTGCCGAGTCTTATCAGCTGACTGGGGAGGATGGGATTGAGGCAGCTGAGGTGTTTACGGAAGTAGGGAATCTGGAAACCCTTAGCCAAACCCTCAAAGACAAGGGCTTTGGGGTGAGTGAAGTAGAAATGCGCTGGGTTCCCAGTAATACGGTGGAGGTAGGCGATCCAGCTCAAGCGCGATCGCTCCTCAAGTTAATAGACACCCTAGAAGAGCTGGATGATGTGCAAAACGTCACCGCTAACTTCGAGATGGCAGATGAGTTGATGTACCTGAGTATGGCTTAGGAAGCACGAAACTGGTACAAAACTGACATGGAAACTCCATAGGACTGACAAAACGCTGTCATGCTTTTATTGCATAATTAGATTTTGGGTTCCTTGATCAAAATTCTCGAATGAACAAGTTCGCTAAAGCTTTACTTCTGGCTCTGGTTTTTTCTGCGCCTGTAGCCATATGTGCGCCTGCCGTTAAAGCAAGTCCTGTTACAGCCCACCAACAGGTGGCTCAGGCATCTACCCAGAAACCCACGATGAAGAAACGTGGGATACGCAAGAGACGTAAAGCCAGTCTTACTACGGGAACAAGTTCCGCTCCAACGAAAGCGGTATCTTCAAAGAAGTAGTCTCTTTCGGGTCCCGCAGCTTACAGCCTATAGGTAGATGATTTATTCTCAGAGTGATTTTAACGAAGTGATGCAAGCCCCTCTGGAAAACCAGCGGGGTGTTTTTTCGTCACTAGCGATCTTCACTCTGGCGCAGCGAATAGCTCTTGCGTGCGAGAAGGTAGTACTGTAATATAGGTTGAGGGTGTTTGTTATTTACAAATCCCTATTAGGGATTGAAATGAAGCAACTTTCTCAAACCGTTTCACCTCCCCAGACACCGCCAAACCAGTTGGGGTATGACTATGATTTGGCAATCGTCGGCGGTGGCATTGTCGGGTTAACCCTAGCCTGTGCATTGAAAGATTCCGGGCTGAGTGTGGTGTTGATTGAGGCGAAACCTGATTCCGTCGCGGCGGCAAAGGGGCAAGCCTACGCAGTTCACCTTCTATCGGGGCGAATTTTTGAGGGAATCGGGGTTTGGGATAAAATCCTACCTCAGATTGCTACTTTCCGACAAATTCGCCTCTCAGATGCCGACCATCCCAGTGTGGTGGAATTCCAACTGGCAGATTTAGGCACGGAGGCGCTGGGTTATGTGGCAGAACACCAAGCGCTACTGAAGCCGTTGCAGGAGTTCTTACAGGAGTGTCCCTTAGTCAGGTTCCTGTGTCCAGCTGAAGTGGTGAAAACCCAGTATCAGCCAGATGGGGTGGAAATTGATCTGAGGGTTGGCACCCAATCACTGACAATCCGCACTCGATTACTTGTGGCGGCAGATGGAGCGCGATCGCGTATCCGCACTGCGGCGGGAATCCGCACTCGAGGGTGGCAATATTGGCAATCCTGCATTGTCGCTTTTATTAAACCGGAAAAACCCCACAACGATACTGCCTACGAACGCTTTTGGCCTAGTGGCCCTTTTGCGATTCTACCTCTGCCTGGGAACCGCTGCCGCATTGTCTGGACAGCACCCCATGAGGAAGCAAAAGCGTTAGTTGCCTTGGACGATGAGCAATTTTTGGCAGAACTGAGCCGCCGATATGGCGATCAGATGGGACGGTTGGAACTAGAGGGCGATCGCTTTGTCTTTTCAGTGCAGCTGATGCAGAGCGATCGCTATGTCCTGCCGCGACTTGCCCTAATTGGCGATGCCGCTCACTGTTGCCATCCCGTGGGGGGGCAAGGGCTGAATATGGGCATCCGGGATGCAGCTGCTCTGGCTCAAGTGCTGCAATCTGCCCACCATTTAGGCGAAGATATCGGGAATTTGCTTGTGCTCAAACGCTATGAAAGCTGGCGCCAGCAGGAAAATATGACTATTTTAGGCTTCACTGATTTCCTTGACAGGATGTTTTCTAACAACTGGTTGCCATTGGTAGTGGTTCGCCGACTTGGTTTATGGATGTTGCGGCGGGTGCCTCCTTTAAAGATATTTGCTCTGAAATTAATGACAGGATTGAGGGGGCGTCCTCCCCAGGTGGCTCAACGTTAATTAGACTTTTGGTTCTTGTTGCCATCCTGAATTGAATCTGATAAGCGTTTAGCCAAAAGCATAAAATCTGACGGCATCATAATCACCGTGGTTGTGTTATTTTCGGCGCCAATTTCTGTCAGCATTTGCAGCCGCCGCAACTCTAAGGCAGCTGGGTTGTCCATAATCTTTTGAGAAGCTTCTGCTAACTTAATCGAGGCTTCCTGTTCTGCTGCGGCTTTAATCAAACGAGCGCGTTTTTCCCGAATCGCTTCCGCTTCCTTAGCCATTGCCCGTTGCATAGCAGGGGGAATTTCCACATCTTTCATTTCCACCCGTTCGATTACAACGCCCCAAGGCTCAGTGATTTCGTCCACAATTTCTTGAACTTTAAGGTTAATCTTGTCACGGTTTTGGAGAACATCATCCAGGATGTTTTGACCGACGACATTGCGTAAAGTGGTTAGAGCGGTTTGGTAGACAGCCAACTCGTAATTCTCAACCTTATTGATGGCTTTGGAGGCGTCAATAATTCGATAGTACAGAACGGCGTTGACTTTAATCGTGACGCTGTCCGCAGTGACGGTTTCTTGGGGTTCAATATTCACCGTTTTGGTGCGAATATCTACTTGTGTCTTTTGGTCTAGCACAGGCATAATCCAGTACATCCCTGGTCCCCTGACGCCGTTGATTCTGCCCAGTCGAAAGATAACGCCGCGCTGATATTCCCGGTCGATTTTAAGTCCTGAAGCTCCAAGAAAGAGGACTACAGCCAAAAAGGTGCCCATAATTGTTTCCATCTAGACCTCCGCTTATGACCCTACCTATGTATTTGCCTGCAAACTTTCCTTTAAGGATATGTGCATAAGCAGTTAACGGCGGGTCATTGACTTATAGTTTGGTTAATCTTGGCTGGATAGCTATTTCTATTCTAGTCAATTATTGCTTTATTAGGTTCTCACAGTCTCCTGATGTCAATTCGTCATCCTCTGCTGCCATAGGTTAATCTTATGTTATTACATTGTGACCAGACGCTTGCATTAGTGGTGGTGAGCGGCGCTATGAGGAGGGTTTCGGAGCAGTTATTGATAAGTTATACTAAGGTTGGTAGCGACTACAGTTCGACAGCACTGTTTTGGCCCCGGAGCAGGAACCTTTCTTTAGCCAAGGAGGTCAAGATGTCTATTACGTTTAGGGTTTAAGGCCCAACTGAGTCAGTTGATCTGATTTTAAGGAAGACTTAGCTATGCGTTTGAATAGATTTCTAATCATAATTGGTACACTTAGCCTGGTTGCCTTAAGTGGCATAGCAGACTCTCCTGCCCAGGCTGATAACTATCATTGGAACCATGACAATTGGCGAGACCCAGACCACGGGCGGGACCGAGAAAATTGGCGAGACCATGAAAATTGGCGAGACCGAGACCATGGGCGAGACCGAGAAAATTGGCGGGACCATGAAAATTGGCGAGACCGAGAAAATTGGCGGAACCGAGACCATTGGCGAGACCATTACTATGGTCGGAATCATGACTCTTCCGTGCAAATAAGAATCGGATACTGAGCTGGGTGCCCACAGGGCGCAGGGGTCGTGCGCCAAGCGATCGCTTCCACCAACCTTGCCTGAGCTGGTGTCGTGTCAGCTTTCATCTGAGCGATTGCTTAATATCTGAACCCATCGTGGAGATAGTGACGGTTGTTTTGCCAGTTGTGCCAGAGTCGTTACTAAGGCTAAAAAGTCCCTTCAACATTTGGGTCAGTTTTTGCCATCCTGATTGCCGCTGAATTCCCAGAGCCTGATCATAGCTAGCATACGCCTGTTTGTAGTGACCCAAGTAATGTAACGCAGCACCTCGGCAAATCCAGGCTTGTTTATCATTGGGTTGAATTGCCAGGGCTTTTTCACAACTGGCAAGCGCTTCAGAGTATTGGTCAAGCTGAATCAGCACAACCGCTCGAAACATCCACGCTGCATGGTCTAATGGTTGAATTGTCAGAGCTTGGTCAAAGCTAGCAAGCGCCTCAGAGTAGCAGCCTTCTTGAGCTAGCGCCTCGCCCTGCCTCAAGAAGGCTTTATAGTCATCAGATTGAAATCCTGGGGCTTTGTTGAAGCTAATAATTTTTGTATCCATAATTTTGGTAAAGAAGAGTAGCCGTCTAGTGACAGACAGAGCTTTTTCTACTTTTAATTAGAATGTTTAATTTAATAAAAGCTCATCAATGTGAAGGAATTACGTATTTCGGGTGACGCTGAAGTTAAGAATTCAGACTTAGTTGACTGAATAAAAGTGGAGAGGAGAAATTTCCCCAATTGTGGATGAAGCCATGCTCTAAATTGATACTTTTACCTCATATCTATGAACTGAGCTTTTCTAAAAGCTTACCCACCCCTAAAAACTTTAACAATCGGTAAAAATCAGAGGAAAATCATCAAAAAGTTCTAGAAAAGTCACAGTAAGTTCAAACACATTTAAATTACCTATTGAGGTAGGGTGTAGGTCCCGTACACCCCACACCCCACACCCCTTCTCTTACACAAGCAGCGATTTAGAAAGCTCTTTTCTCTTTCACAGCAATACTTCTTGTTCCAAAGTTTCAATAAGCTGGACACCACGGGGGTCGCCCACTCGTAACAATGCAGCCTTGGCGTCTTCCCGGACACCCATATCTTCGTCTTCTGCAAAGGCTTGAATCAGGGCATCGATCGCGGTGGCATAAACAACGTTAGAGGGGAGGAAGCGGCACATCTGTCCTATAGACCAGGCACAGTTACTGCGTACCGCTGCCACGGGGTCTTGCACCAGGGCTTCAATCAGTGGTGGAATTGCTCCCACGACGGCCTCGTAACTCACGTCTGCCATCTGAGCCAGAGCGCTAGCGGCCCAGAGACGCACCGCAGAAATATCAGTTTTTAACGCTTGTGCTAGCGGTGGCAAGGAGCGGCGATCGCGGCAGTTTCCCAAAGCCCAAACAATACCCTTACGCACATAGCCATTCCAATCCTGCACCAGCTGGGCAATCAACGGCTCCACGGCAGCTGGGCTGGGATTGCGTCCTATACCATAGGCTGCACTCACCCGCACCAATGGGCAGGCATCGGTTAACAGGCGAATCAGATGGGGGGTAGCCCTTTCATCCTCAAGATCACAAAAGGCACGTGCCGCCAGCATCCTTTGCTGCGTCTGAGGGTTTTCCAGCAGTGCCAGCATTGCCTCTGGATTCGGTTTTGTCGCCTCTGAATCAGCAGTAAGCGGCCCTAAGTGATCTAGGGGGCTTTCGAGCGAAATTTCCGGATTGAGTACGCTCAGGTCGTCATCGTCATACATAACAGTAAAACTACCCCCATCCTACCGGAATCCACCAGTTTGTATCTGGTAGCACATTATAGTATCCTTACCAGAGTTTGACTTATTCCACCACTGTCTCAGGCAGGAGAGATCTGGCCATCCACAGCGACTGGGTTTGGTAGCCCAGCTGGTGGTAAAGATTTAATGCAGCTTGATTTGACTCAAAGACTTGAAGACTAATTTGGCGATCGCCCCGAACAAAAGCCCAATCTTCCACATAGCGCATTAAAGCCTTGCCAACGCCCCGCCTACGATGTTCTGGCACAACGTAGAGGAGAAAGATGTGAGCATGACGATCCCCCAACACCTGATCCACTGCATTTCCCACCCAGAGGCAAGCCACCGGCTGGCGCACCGACTGCCTTACCTGTCCAGAGCCTAAATCGGCTAATTCCACCCACCATAGGGGCGTTTTATTGGAAAGGTATTGCTCGACCGTTTGGGGGAGATGGGAAAAATCCTGCTGTTGAAAAAGCTCCTGGTAAGTCTGCTGCATAAACTTCACCAGCAACGCCCGATCCAAACCCGAACCAGCGCGAATACAGTAACCCGGTAGCAGCTGATCAGACACCTGCTGGTAACTGAGCCTGCAACGGCAGAGGACTCACTTCTTCAACGGGTGCCGGTGCTGCCATATCAGTTGGCAAAAAGCTCCGGGCGCTGACTGCTAGGAGCGCGACCAAAAACACCAGCACAACTATTAAGGGGGCAATGTATTGACGAAAGATAGCCATATTTATAATCGAATCTGAGAACTCGGCTGAAGATTTGTGAAGCTTTCTTTTTCATCTTACAGCTGGTGGGAGTCTTCTTCATCGTCATCCAGTCCAGGTCTTGGCATTGAAACCGGCTGAGGATTGCAGGGGGCAAAAAACGGCAGGAGTATCAATCCTGGCAAGGCTGCTATTGACGCGAGCAGGAAGAACAACGGCCACCCAGTGGCTTCTTCTACCGAGCCCGCTGGTGCCACAAGAATATCTCGACTGAAAGCCACCAGGCTTGAGAGTAAAGCATACTGAGTAGCTGAAAAGCGCTGGTTACACAGACTCATCAAAAAGGCAACAAAGGCAGCTGTTTCCAATCCAGCACACAAATTTTCAAGATTAATGGCACTTACCATCAGAGGGTAATTTTTACCGGCAACTGCCAGAGCAAAGTAGGAAAGGTTACCAGTAGCTTGCGCGAGAGCGAATATCCACAGAGAGCGATTAATCCCAATTTTGCTGATAATCGCTCCTCCTGCTAGGGTGCCGACAATCGTTGCTAAAAGACCCATACCTCCTTGAATGGCTCCAATCTCGGTTTGGGTAAAGCCCGTCTTCAGCAAAAATGGGGTGGATATATTCTTAACCAAGGAATCGCCTAGTTTATAGATGACGATGAAAACCAGGATCAGAACCCCTTGAAGCGGGCCTAAGCGCTGGAAAAATTCAATGAAGGGTAATCTAACCGCATCAAATAAGGTTTCAGGTGGGCGATCGCGCTGGACTGGTTCCGGTGCCCAGATAGAACTCACCAAACCCACTATCATCAGCACCGATATTAACAAGTAAACAACTGGCCAGGGCATTTTGTCGGCAAGAATCAGCGCCAAAGAACCTGTGACGATGAGGGCACTTCGATAGCCCAAAAGGTAAATCGCTGCCCCAGGACCTATTTCTCCTGCTTCTAATACATCGGTACGGTAGGCATCAACGAGAATGTCTTGAGTCGCGCCCAAAAAGGCAATAATCACAGCATTGATTGCTAGGAGTTGCAGTCCTTGAGATGGCCTTTGTAAAGCCATAGCTGCGATCGCCAGCATCAACGCTGCTTGTGTTAGAACTAGCCAGCCGCGACGACGCCCCAAAAACGGCGGCACAAATCGATCTAGTAAAGGTGACCAGAGAAATTTTAAGGAGTAGGGCAATCCCACCAGACTAAAAGCCGTAATAGCACTCAGGCTAACCTTTTCTGTGGTCATCCAAGCTTGCAGCGGCGTCTTACTAGTCAGATATAAGGGTAGACCTGACGAAAAGCCCAGGAACAACAAAGCTACCATCTTGCGGCTGTGAAAAACTTGCAGCCAAGATTTCGTTGCTTTCACTGATAAAAAAGGCTCCTTCCCATGTCGGGTCACTCAAGCTTTTCATGCAGTCATGATGCCACAGTTGGGGAATAGTTATGATAACATGCTGTTTTCAGTGAGGGAGAGTGCCATGATTCAAGCTATAACCACGCCGTTAACGTTTGACGAGTTCTTGGCACAATACCCAGAAGATGAAGGGCGTTACGAACTGATCAATGGAGCCATCGTAGAAATGCGTCCTATCGGTGCGCACGAGAAGGTTGCTGCCTTGATAGCCAGGAAGTTGGATGTTGATATAGAGCGACTATCCCTGCCCTACTTCATCCCGCGCACCTGTTTGGTTAAGCCTATTGGCAAAGATGGGAATGGCTATCTGCCAGACATCATCGTTTTGGATGAACAGACTGTGGAGAAAGACCCCTACTGGAAAAATCAATCAAGCATCTCAATCGGTCGCTCTGCCAAATTAATCATTGAAGTAGTTAGTACTAACTGGCAGGATGATTACCTGACGAAGCTGGCTGAATACGAAAAGCTAGGTATCCCTGAATATTGGATTGTGGACTACAAAGCCTTGGGAGGTACAAGATACATCGGCTCTCCCAAGATTCCTACTATCTGGGTATACGAACTGGTAGGAGAAGAATACTTGGAAGCTAAGCCATTCCGAGGTTCTGACCAGATTAAGTCTGGGATCTTCCCAGAGCTACGGCTGACGGTTGAGCAGGTCTTGAAAACAGGGGAGTAGAGGAGCGCGATGCTCCTACAACGCCTGAACAGACCAACGTGCGATCGCCTCTTTCTAAGGCACCTCAACTGGAATCAAGGCGTTCTCAGGCAAATAACTGCTAAAACGCTCACCATCAGCCAAAACTAAAATCATCCGCAGCGGATAGTCAGGGGGGATTTGCAAATCTGCCCACGGTACCGCCACCTCTAGGCAGCTCTCAAGAGCCACTTGAGCGCGACTGACACGCGGATGCCATTGATGATTGTCCCCAGCCTCCTGAAAGTGAATCGATTGAGTTAACAAATTAATTTCCAGGTGGTGGTGATACATATAGTTCATTGGCGCTTCATCCGGCACATTTTCCAGGGGAACTGGGCTGTTGTGCATTGTCTGGTCGGGATAGAACCACAACAAATTCAACTGGGCTGGGAAATCCCGCCCTGGTTGGACGCCCGTTTGTAAATCCAACCGCAGGTAGAAATTCAGGTGATCCACCCCGTACCAGATCCGCTGGATCGCGCTGCTGCGATGCATCGTTCCCCGCGCCCCGCCAACATCCACGCGACCTGCTTTGTCCCAGTCCTGTTCATCGCCCAGTCCATTGATCAGCGGATGAATAAACCCTTGCGGTCGGTGGTCAGCCTGTACCTCATGAGCTTCCACTGGTTGGCGTAGATGAGGTGGAATCGGTTCACTCAACGCCTTGTAAATCCCACACAAGTGTTCCCGAAACAGCTGGTCGAAGATAGCATCCTGGTTCGAGGAATGGCCTTCGCCAAACCACCAGAACCAGTCGGAACCCTCTGCGGCATATAAAGCTTCCCAGGCAGCGGGATTGGTTTCTTCTGTTGCCTCTGGATGAAGAGCCAACACAGCCCTTGCTTGTGCCAAGAGATCCCAGGCGCGATTTTTGGCGGGGTCACCAATCCAGGTGGTGAAGCTGCCATCCACCCAAGAACCGCTATGCAGCTGGTCAGCCTTCAGGGTGGCGGTGGCTGGGAACTGGTCGAGAAATTCAGAGACGGTTACGAGTTTCAGCTCGGGATGGTCGCTCAGAGTTTGGTAAAGTTTCTCCAGGAAGGGCTTACCATCTTGGGAATAAAATTCCCAGCAATTCTCGCCATCAAGAGCAATACTTACAAGCCTTGGGTGTTCTAAGGTTGTGCTGCTGCCGGTTTGTCGATGTTTTAGAGAATGTGCGATCGCTTCCAAATGCCCCACTAGATCAGCTGCCGCCTGCTTTGGCTCCATCGACCCGTAGGTAAAGCCAATCAAATCTGATAACCGATGGTCTCGAAACACAATCGCCAAATCACCTGCTGTGGTTTCCAGGCGATAAGGCTGGTAAAGTACCTCTGGTTCCAAGACATTGCCAGCCTCATCCCGGTGAAAAAAGTGCGAGAGCGTCCAACCCAGCACTGCTTCATCCGAGCAAATCCACTTGAATCCCTGCTTGACAATGTAGGGCAAAATCTGGGGACTGACCGACTGTTCAGAAGGCCACAATCCACGGGGTTCTTGCCCAAACTGGTCTTGATACAAGTCCCATGCTTTGAGCAAGTGCCGGGCAATGTCTTCGGGCCACTGGAACCGATGCTGGGGCAAAGTCATATTAGGTACCGCCACCCGTCCTGCATCGGTATCGGCTAGAAGGGGCAAGATCGGGTGGGTGTAGGGTGTGGTTGTTACCTCCAACTGGCCCGCTTGTTGCATTTGCCGGTGTTGTGGTATAATCCGCTTAATTATTTCTCGCTGTTTGGAATAAATTCGCTGGCGATCGCTCAAAGTAAAACCCTGACCCTGCCGCAACCAGGTTTCGATTTCCGGGTCATCCCAAAACAGCGGGTCAATCCAAGCCAGATTATGCCAAGCTAACAAGTCGCTGTAATCTTGCAGCTGCCAATTTTCCAGGCACCACGCTTGCCCTTTTTCCTGTCGTTGCTGGTAGAGCTGGGCATAGCGGGGGTGGGGGTCAATCAGAGTGTGGTGATTGGCATCAAAAAAGTGTTCCACGATAAATTGCTGCTGTTCCCGACTCAACTGTTCTGTAGGTGTCAGGCTCACTACCAGATACGGGTCAAAGGCAGTGCCAGCAATGTAATCTTCGAGTTGCAATATCAGGGACGGGACCAAGTTCACCGTTTGATGCAACTTGGGATAGCGCTCTAGCAGTAGCACCAGATCTAGGTAATCTTTTGTGCCATGCAGCCGCACCCAAGGCAGGCGGTACTGAGCTTTAGAAACCTCGACGCTGTCCCGACGTTTGTACAGCGGTTGGTGCTGATGCCAGATAAAAGCGACGTAGAGAGGATGAGCCATAAGATAAATAAAAAGTAAAAAGCGCCAAATCCGGGTGTAGCGAGAGCTTACCCGAATATTGGGGTAAGACGATAAAAGGCAAAAGGAATTTCCTTTTGCCTTTTTAGTTCATTGTTGATAGTTAAGCGCAGATAGTGTTAAAATACTTGCTCAACTTCAGCAATTTCAGGAATCATTTCGCGCAGTCGGCGCTCGATGCCCATTCTCAGCGTCATCGTTGAGCTGGGGCAAGCACCACAGGCTCCCTGTAGCCGTAGCTTCACTACTGGGCCATCCAGTTCTACCAGTTCCACATTGCCCCCATCAGAAATTAGGTAGGGGCGCATTTCATCCAAAACTGTTTCCACGTTGTCGGTTGTAAGTTCCATTTTTTTAGACCTTGTTTACCTTACAGAATCTTATTTTCAAGAGTGGCTATCTCGATCCTAGATCCAATTACTGCTTGTTCCTAAACAGCTACTGGTTCTAGCAGCTTCACGTTGGAGAAGTTAAACTCGGTTGTGGTGCGCTCCCCGTTCTTATAGGATTGGACGACCTGCTTGGTCATCACATAATAGTCACCAATCTTCTCAAAAGTGTCTTCAAAATTTAGGACATTGGTGATTTCATTGGTCTGCGGATTGCGGAAAATGGCATCATAGCGACTCGCAAGGTAGCCTTGTCTGGTGTTTAAGCTTTCGTGGGTGTCAATCACAAATGCCATCCGACCCATGACTCGGCTCACTTGGGAAATTTCGGTTCCCCGGACCTTGTAATTAGACCCCATGGCGTCGCCCTGAACCAGGATTTCCACTGCACCGCTTTCATCCCTTTGACCCAGGCTAAACTGGTTTTTTCCATGAGCCTGGTCAAACATCGCCCGTTTGCGGTGAGTTACAACATCCCGCAACTGAGTATAGATACTCTCTTGCACCTGTTCATCTTTAATACCGCTGACTTCGACACTCAGATCGCGGTTAATGCAAACTTTGCCGGTGTAGACTTCATCGCCCTGCGTGATTTGAACATCCGCACTATAGCCGGGAAAGTTCTGATCCCAAGTGTAACGATTTTCGTAAGCAGCCTGGAATAACTCTTTGGCAGTACTTTGCTCTGTCATGAAACCGTTCTGACTTCAACTTCCTTTACAGTTTGACATACTCCCCGGACTAGTAGTCCACAGACCGACTCAGTCAGTTCTAGCCCCTAGCCCCAAAACTTTGGAGCGAATCGCCCGGCGGCGCTGAAACCATCACTGGTTGTTGATACAGAGGCACTGTGAACGTAACCGTCGAACCCAGTCCTTCACCCATGCTGTAAAAATTCACCGCACCCCCCATCGCCTCTACAAGCTTCTGGGAGATCGTGAGTCCCAAGCCGGTGCCGCCATATTGGCGGGTACGGGACCCATCCACTTGACTAAACGATTGAAATAGTTTGTCTTGTTTGTCTAGCGAAACGCCGATGCCGGTATCCGCTACGCGGACTTTTACCATACCAGGGAGGTTCTGGTTTTGAAACATTACCTTTTTGGGAACTACATCGGCGCTGATGGTGATGCCACCTTCAGGGGTGAATTTGATCGCGTTGCCAACCAGATTAAGCATCACTTGCAACAGTCGCTGGTAGTTGCCGTGCACGATAATTTCATCGGAGGTAGCAGGCATTTGAATCTGCAAGCTCAAGTTCTTCTGTTCAGCCTGGGTAGTCGTAAAATCTTTCACAGCACTGAATAGTTCATCCAGCTTGACGGGTCCTAGCTCTAGCTCCAGTTTGCCTGCTTCGATCTTGGCGATGTCCAAGATGTCGTTGATGATGTTAAGCAGGTGTAGCGCGGAGCGGTAAGCCTCTTGGATAAATTCCATCTGCTCCTCTGGGCCGTCTGCCATGCCCTCGAGTATTAACTTCAGGAACCCGATCATACCGTTGAGGGGGGTGCGAATTTCGTGGGAGGTATTGGCCAGAAACTCGCTTTTGAGCCGTGAGGCTTCTTCGGCTTGTTGGCGGGCTTCTTCCAGCTCTTTGTAAAGGGTAGCATGGGCGATCGCAGTCCCCACCTGATCCGCTAACTCCCGCACTAGTGCAATCTCAATCGCTGTCCACTGGCGGGGGCGATCGCACTGCTGAAGGCTAATTAGCCCATTTGGTTGATCTTGATAGCAAGTGGCAACCACCAGAACCGACTGCTGCTGCAAGTCAGGATGCTCGCTTTGCTCGACCACAACCGGCTCCAGTGTCTCCAGCGCCTGACACAACGCGGGCTGATTAGCGGCGGCGAGTTCTAACCCCAACATTGAGCGAAACGGTTGCTGACGATACTCGGCAACCACTGAAATCTCTAAGCAGTCCGGTTTATAGGGATAAATAACGCAGCGACTCACACCCAAGGCTGCTCCCAAACTGTCAACCGTTTGCTGCCAAATGGTATTTAGATCCAGTGTGCGCCGGATATTTCGAGCAATTTGGGTCAGCAGTTTCTTGGATTTCACCGCAGGTAATGAGAGCAACTGTGTGGCAGTTTCTTCCTCAACACTGGATATCTGTTCGTGCCGTACTGCCTCAACCAGCCGTCCCATCACCAAAACCTTTGTCGCTTTGCCCTTTGACGGTAAAATCGGACTGATGACCAGATCAAACAAAAAGAACTGAGTAGCGTAGCTAAATAGACAGCAGCATTGTTCGGGAACTAGACTAGCCAGAATCCGCTGCACTCGCTCTAAATAGGCAACCTTCTCCACCGGAGCAAACTTCTCTCCCAGAGTCAGGTATCCCGCTACTTGCTCATGTGTTAAACCGTGTAGCTGAGCTGAGTGCCAATAAAAATATAGGTAGCCACCGGACGCATCCTGCGTAAAGACCAACTCCGCTCCTAATGCTGATAGTGAGCCCGAAGGGCTGGTGGCAGCATCTGCCAAATCGGTAGATAAATATAGCGGCAGTTGGGAATTACCAGGAAAACTCATTACTTGCGTTAGATAGACAAACTACTACCTAGAAAGCTTTGGACTGCTTAGAGTTTTGCACAAAATCTAACGGCTTTGGTGTTTTAGGGCTCAATCATTCCACTCGCCACGAGGAGGCATCGGCGTTCGTCCCAGCGTGCGGGTTAGTTCATCATCCCGTTGATCACCCCGAAGCCACTGTCGGATCGCAACTTCAATTACTTTACTCGGATCGTTCGTCAAGTGCTGGATTTGGCTTAATAACTCAGAATCCAAGTGGATAGAGATTTCTACCTTATCATCTGAGCGAACCGAATTGATGGCATTTTCTTTCATAGCTCAAACATCATACGAAAAGCTGGCTAGGGCAATTAAAGGCGCGCTCCCCGCGAATGAAAGTTGCGCCTACTGATGTCTATTGTACGCTCCTAGGTGAGAAATGCCACAAACAAAGAACTCCGCATCTATGGCTTTAACCCACCGCAACGTCTTGACTAAGAAAGGATTAGAATGCGTTAAGTAAGGTAATGTCCCAACCTTGGTTGCCGCGTAAATCAGAAGAAATATGACTGACGTTCCCGTCTCTCGCATTCGCAATTTTTCTATTATTGCACATATAGACCACGGGAAATCTACCCTCGCAGACCGCCTATTGCAAACCACCGGCACGGTGGATCAGCGGCAGATGAAGGAACAGTTTCTCGACAACATGGATTTGGAACGCGAGCGCGGCATTACGATTAAGCTGCAAGCGGCTCGGATGAACTACAAGCCCAAGGATGGTCAGCCGTGCGTTCTAAATCTGATTGATACACCCGGCCATGTGGATTTTTCTTACGAGGTGTCGCGATCGCTAGCGGCTTGTGAAGGCGCTCTTTTGGTAGTAGACGCATCCCAAGGTGTGGAAGCACAAACACTGGCGAATGTCTACCTAGCTTTGGAACATAACCTGGAAATTATTCCGGTATTGAATAAAATCGACCTACCTGGGGCAGAACCAGAGCGGGTGATAGGGGAAATTGAAGAAATCATTGGGCTCGATTGCAGCGGAGCGATTCTGGCTTCTGCCAAAGAGGGAATTGGGATTGATGAGATTCTAGAGGCGATCGTACAGCGAGTGCCGCCGCCACAAGACACGGTGAGCCAACCCTTACGGGCGTTGATTTTTGATAGCTACTACGACAGCTACCGGGGTGTGATTGTTTATTTCCGGGTGATGGATGGCAACGTCAAAAAGGGCGATCGCATCCGGCTAATGGCCTCTGGCAAAGAATTTGAAATTGACGAACTTGGCGTTCTTTCCCCCACCCAGAAGCAGGTTGAGGAACTCCATGCTGGGGAAGTGGGCTACTTGGCGGCGGCGATTAGAGCCGTAGCCGATGCACGAGTGGGGGACACGATTACGTTAGCCGCTGCACGGGCAGCTACACCGCTACCGGGTTATACCGAAGCCAAGCCAATGGTATTTTGCGGCTTGTTTCCCACCGATGCCGATCAATTTGAAGATTTGCGGGAGGCCCTGGAAAAGCTAAAACTCAACGATGCGGCGCTCAACTATGAACCGGAAACATCAAGCGCGATGGGGTTTGGCTTCCGTTGTGGGTTCTTAGGACTGCTGCACATGGAAATTGTGCAGGAGCGCTTGGAGAGAGAGTACGACCTGGATTTGATTACTACAGCCCCATCCGTAGTTTACCAAGTAACAACCGTCAAAGGGGAGGTGCTGTACATTGATAATCCCAGTACCTTACCGCCTCCTAATGAACGGGAAAAAATTGAAGAGCCTTATGTCCAGGTAGACATGATTACACCGGAGACATACGTAGGCACCCTGATGGAGTTGTGTCAAAACCGGCGCGGGATCTTCAAGGACATGAAGTACCTGACACAGGGTCGCACAACACTGAGCTATGATTTACCGCTGGCGGAAGTCGTCACTGACTTCTTCGACCAGATGAAGTCCAGGTCTCGCGGGTACGCGAGTATGGAATACCACCTGATTGGCTACCGCGAGAATCCCCTGGTTCGCCTCGATATCATGATTAATAATGATCCTGTGGATGCCTTGGCAATGATTGTTCACAGAGACAAGGCTTATGGTGTGGGACGGGCGCTGGCAGAAAAACTCAAGGAGCTGATACCACGCCATCAATTCAAGGTGCCGATTCAGGCGACTATTGGCAGTAAAGTTATTGCCAGTGAACACATCCCCGCCCTGCGTAAAGATGTGCTTGCCAAATGTTATGGGGGCGACATTAGCCGGAAGAAAAAACTACTTCAAAAGCAGGCAAAAGGTAAAAAACGGATGAAAGCAGTTGGGACGGTGGATGTGCCGCAGGAAGCTTTTATGGCTGTGTTGCGCCTTGATCCACAATAGTTGTTTCCCTAGATTTTATTAGGAGTCGCCAGCTGATTCAATAGTTTCAATTACTGCTAAACAAACGTTAGAAGCTACGATTACGAGCATCCCTGAGGCTACATAGGCCATTACTAGGAGCTGAAGTGCTGAGTCAAAGGGGGTATTAATGTCCATTGTGTCTCCTTGTTCTTAGGAAGAGTGATAGTATTTTCAGCAATATATTGCTATATCCTCACCGCATTCATCGGCCAGATAGGATAAAGCCTTGAAGCGAAGACTAACTACTTGAAAGTAGAGAGGGTTCAGTTTGCACAGGGGTGGAATGTGAAATAAAGTGTGGTCAAAAAGCTTGATTTCGCGCTCAAAAGGACAACTCGCTGGTATCAACTTACACAAGAACTGAGCTGCCTTGGGGTCATGAACCTCTATTGAATCAAGCCACTGGCCAATTAGACCGAAAAGTTTCACTATCATAATCACTCCTTGTAATCCAGTCGTGGGTACTGTCTAGATGCTTGAGTCCACTTATTAGTTTGATAGAGCTAGTTCTGCTTTCTTATGCACTCAACACATTGACTGTACGAAACCTAGATGCTTATCAGTCTATGTAGCGCCACCCTATTTGCTGCTGCCATCAGTGACACTTTTGGGTTTGTCACCAAGGTCAAAACCAGTCATCAGTGTGGCACTATAAAGGCGGCGGTTGCTGCTAGGGGCGTTTTTGATGAAATCGAGTGACAAAAAGAAGGTACCTTACCAAGGCTTTTCGCGTCGGCGCTTTTTGAAAGGGACTGCCCTTGGCGCAGCAACTTTCGGTGGCGCTAATTTGCTGGAAAGCAAGGCTGATGCCACTGCGGATGGCCAATATCCAGTAACGAGTACCACTAGCCCTGAGTATGACTTTACTAGGCAATCAGGGGCGTTGCAGCCAGACAAGATAGTGGACAGCGCTTGTCAATTCTGCAACTGTCTCTGCCGCCTGAAAGTCCATGTCAAAGATGGGCGCATCATTGATGTTGTGGGCGAGCCGGACGATCCAGTTCAGGCAGGCGGACTTTGCGTCAAAGGGCCGATGATGACCCAACTGGTCTACAATCGCTTCCGCTTGAAGACCCCAATGAAGCGGGTGACAGGAGAGAAGGGCTCGCCTGATGCCAAGTTTGAGCCAATTACCTGGGAAGAAGCTCTAGAGATAATCGCAACGCAATTCCTGACGCTGCGGGATGCTGGGGAAGCGCGAGCGATCGCCAACAAAACCTCTGGCAGATTGCCACGCGGTACAGGTTCTCTAGTTAATCACTTTTTCACCCTCCTTGGCAGTCCGAACGACACCGATGTCGGTCCAGTCTGTAACGACTCTGGGGGAGACGCTTTGGCGTGGACATTTGGTCTAGGGAATTTCACAAACGGCTACGGCAAGGATGGCGCTACCGGGAAAGAAGACCTAGGAGCAGCGAAATTCTTCCTGTTTTTGGGCACCAATCAAGCCGAAACCCAGCCAGTGACGTTTGCCTATCTGCTTCGAGGCCGCGCCCAGACCAAGGCGAAGTTAGTAGTCGTTGACCCCCGGATGACACCCACAGGAGCCCAAGCAGATGAGTGGATTGCTCCCAAACCCCATACAGACATGGCTTTGGTTCTAGCCATGCTGCATCACATTCTGGTCAATAACCTGCACGATAGAGCCTTCGTGCAAAAATGGGTGCTGGGCTTCGACGAGTTGAAAACTCACCTGCTAAAGCAAGGTTACACGCCGGAATGGGCAGAAAGTGTCACTGGAGTGCCAGCGGTCAAAATTAAGCAAATCGCTGAGGATTATGCCAGAGCTAAAAGGGCGGCGATTTTCTGCAACGCCGGAATTTCCCATCAACTGAGTGCCTTTGATACCTACAGGACACTGGCGTTCCTGGCAGCAGTTACAGGCAACATTGGCATCAACGGCGGTGGCTGCAATTTCATGCACAACACCTGGCCCGGCGGGTTAAATCTCCCTCCAATTAAGGGAAATCCGCCACAAAAAAATGTTTCTTTGCCGGTTGGGCCTGATTACTTTGCGACATCGATTCTAACTGGCAAGCCCTACCGCTTGAAGGCGATCGTGACTGAGGGTAATCCCCTCGTCGCCAGCGCTAACACTAATAAGGTCAAAGAGGCATTCCGCCAGCTGCAATTCTACGTTTACACGGGCCTATTTATGGAGGAGGCGGCTTATTACGCTGATATCATCCTCCCTGTATGTAGCGGTTTTGAGATGGAAACTATCTACATGCGCCGGGACGACCGCGCGATTCGTTGGCAGAAGCAGGTCGTTGCCCGTGTGGGAGAGTCCAAGCCAGACTGGGAAATTTGGCTC
The DNA here is from genome assembly GCA_964250845.1 of uncultured bacterium. GTDB lineage: Bacteria > Cyanobacteriota > Cyanobacteriia > Cyanobacteriales > Chroococcidiopsidaceae > CAXUIG01. The sequence continues at coordinate 40,186 of CAXUIG010000010.1, forward strand.
GAGCTGGCTCACACCATGGCGCGGTTGGACAAAAAGAATCCACCGGAATATTGGACAGAGAATTTTCCGCTCGAATGGAAAGACTACCGAAGTCTCTGGGCAGTCTTCGTTAAGAATACTCCCGGTATGGGCGGCATGACCGCAGAGCGCCTGGAAAAGCGCTCCCAACCGCTGCGTTGGCCTTGTCCAACTCTTTCGCATCCTGGTGTTAGCACCCTCTACCTGGATCATCCCTCCTGGTATCAGGCGGCGCTGGCACTCGATCCCAAAAATAAGGGCAAGCGCTTCCTGACTCCTAGCGGCAAAGTGGAAATCTATACCCCAGACCTGGAAAAGAAGTTAGCTACTGCTGGACACTCAGCTTTGCCCATCTTCTACACCCATCCTGAAGTCACGGGCAAGAATCCCAGCATCGAGTACACGCAGGAATTCGTTCAAAACCCAGTCAATCCCCAAGCCCTGACCCAAAAAGTCAAGCTAGGTGGAATGTCCTCCGGGGTTGTTCACAAACAATACCCGCTGATGGGGATGATTGGCAGACCTAGCGTTGTTCATTTCGCTGAGGTAACGCAGTGGACATACGCTGGCAAGCAAATGAACGGCATTCGTCTAGTTCAGATTCACCCGAAGGTCGCCCAGAAGGCTGGTATCAAGAACGGAGATGCGATCGTGGTGGAGAGTCCCAGAGGAGCTATCACCGGAACGGCCCTAATTTGGGATGGTATTCGCGAGGACACGATTTTCGTTCCCAACACTTTCGGACCAAGGCAGAAAATGGCCTCTGAACTCGGAACTCCCTACTATGAAGCGGCCAATATCCTGTTAGACGACAAGTATTACGACAACCTTTCAGGTCAGCAAGCTTATAAATGCTTTGCTTGTCGGGTCAAGAAAGTGTAGCTCGCTCTGATTCAAGTCAATATAATGATTTTAGGCAAGTTGGCTATAACCTAATAATCTAAGTGATATTGTCGGGATCAACGCCGAGCGATCGCAGATAAGCTGCTAATTGAAGAGCCCGTTGACGTTCCTGTTCTGCCCGTTGACGTTCCTGTTCTGCCCGTTGACGTTCCTGTTCTGCCCGTTGACGTTCCTGTTCTAGCAGCCACTGGGCCTGCTCTGTCCGTTCTTGCATCTCCACCGAGGTTAAAAACCGCTGCCCATCTGGACGATAAATAACCATCTCTCCCTGCCCAGTCTCAAACCGAATTCCCAATCTCGGACTGACCCATTTATCCAGTTGCCACAGTTTGGTCAAATGCTGACCCTGCCGCAACCATCCATCCAGTTGAAAGCTCTCTGGATCGTATAGGTAATACTCTTCAACCCCATAGGTGTCGTAAAACTCCAGCTTGCGCTCCATCTCAAGAGCATTGTTGCTGGGGGAAAGAATCTCAAAGACGACCTGGGGTGAGATATTTTCTTCTTGCCACTGGCGATAAGAGCCACGTTTACCCTTGGGTCTACCGAAGACTACCATCACATCGGGTGCCATTGGGGAAATAAGCCTGGAGCGGACAGGATACCAAAGCAAATCACCGGCAATAAAGACATCCGCAACGTTATTAAACAGAATCTCCAGATTCTCTTTAATAATGACAATCCAACGGTACTGCTCTGTGTTTTCTGCCATTGGCTTGCCGTCACTGTCAGGAAATAAGAGACCGGAGTCTGCTTGAGAAAAGGTCGTCATTGGATTTACCTTGGTTTCTCTCTCTCAATTTTAAGTGTAGTGGTTTATCCTAGAGCTTTTATGCTAAAGTGTTACCTTGCGCCACCGACATTGGAAAAATCCGACCACTAGGGCGATCGCACGGACAATCCAGTCGCAGGTTGACCCCAGCCAGACGCCGACAAGCCCAAGATCAAGCCCGAACGTGAATAAATATGTAGCAACAAGGCGGACTGCGAACCAACCGACAAGCGAAACAAAGAACGCAGTTCGGCTATCCCCAGCGCCGCGTAGCGCCTGCCCTAGCACTATGCTGATTGCCATGAAGGGCTGGGCGGCGGCGACGTAGAGGCACCCAATGCCAGCCAAGACAATTTTGGAGCTTCGGTCACCCCTATGAGTTACGAATTCAAGCCAGCGGTTGGGATGAAGTTATCCTTGAGCAGTACTAAGCCGAGGGGTAGGGTAACTGTACATGAATCACTCCAGTAATAGAACATCTTTGGCATATTCGTTCAAGCTGAGGCGAAAGCCATTCAGTCCACTCCTTACAATCGGTGTGGTAATTGCCATTGAACTGCTGTCTCAAACCGGACACCAAATTTCTCAATTCGCTTCTCCTATCTACCTCACAGCCGTCGTACATGCTGCTTTTTGGGGTGGATTGCGCTTAGGGTTAATCAGTGCCGCAATCACTCTGCTCGGCGGTGTTTATTTCTTCTCCACCCCCGGACAACTGTTTCACTATAGCGACGAAAACCTCCAGTGCCTCATCGTCCTAGCAGTAACTACCCTGGCGATCGCTACGATGGTCGGTATTTTAAAGCGCCAGGTGCAGGAAACAAATGAGCAACTGCAACAGTCCTACGATTTTGAAGCTAGCCTGAAACGGCTCACAGATCGAGTCCGCGACAGCTTTGACGAAGGGCAGATAATGCATGCTGCTGTGCAGGAACTGGGTTTGGGGCTGAAGATTGACCGTTGTTATACGGCTTTGTATGACCTTAACACGGCTTCTTCCCACATTGGCTACGAGTACACAGATCAGCCACTCTCCTTTGAGGGACGTGTGGAACAGATGACAGACTTCCGAGAGGACTACCGTCAGCTGTTGCGAGGACTATATTTTCAATTTTGTCTAATTACCCCTGACCCTAAAGGCGGACACAGCGCCATCCTCTGTTGTCCCATTATTGACGAGCAAGGTGTTTTGGGCGACATCAGGTTGTTCAAGCACCGATCCAAGGCCTTCAGCCAACTAGAAGTTAAGCTGGTGCAGCAGGTGGCGAATCAATGCGTGTTTGCCCTTCGCCAAGCTCGACTTTACCAGGCAGCTCAATTGCAAGTCAAGGCACTGGAAAAGCTAAATCAGCTCAAAGATGATTTTTTAAGTACAGTTTCACACGAATTGCGCACGCCTATAACTAACATAAAACTAGCGCTCCAAATGCTCAAAAATGACCTGCATGCTGAAAAAAAACAGCGCTATCTGGATATTTTGCAATTCGAGTGCAATCGAGAGGTTGAATTGATTAATAATCTTTTAGATTTGCAGCGCCTGGAAGTTTCGATGAATAAAGACTCTCTCGACGAGACTGTAGTCCTACAAGACTGGTTGCTCCTCATTCTTGAGCCATTTCAGCTACGTACTAATGAGCGCCAGCAAAGCTTACAGGTTAGTGTTCCGAATGATCTCCCTCCACTGCGCCTAAACATCGACATTATGTCACGCATCCTGATGGAGCTATTGAACAATGCCTGTAAATATACCCCGGCTAACGGCAGGATTGATTTGGGCGTTCGCTGTGAATCTGAGGCATTAAGCTGGGCTTCAGGCGTCACCGCAGAAATTGTGTTTACCGTTAGCAATCAAGCAGAAATTCCATCCAACGAGTTACCGCACGTTTTTAAAAAGTTTTATCGGGTTCCCAATGCTGACCCCTGGAAGCAAGGCGGAACGGGGTTAGGGCTTGCCTTAGTACAAAAACTAGTTGAGCAGCTCCAGGGGACGATTTACGTTAAAAGTAGCGAGGGATGGACTACCTTTACTATCCAGTTGAGCTGTTCATTTCAAAAGTTTCTGCTACCAAACATTGCCAAACCCTGCTAGGATGCAAGTTCAAACCAGGCTAGATTGAGATTTTGAAATAGTTGCACTGCCGCCTCTATAGTGGATGGTTTAATTAGCAAACCATCGGCACGAATTTCTAGGATCTGTTCAATAGCAGTGGGCTCTCTAATGGGGTTCAACAGAATGAACGGTATGTGCTTCAAGTTTGGTTGCTGTCGTACCCATTTCAGCACTTCACGCCCAGAGCTATCAGGTAATTCCAGGTTTGCTAAGATTAGTGCGGGCAGGGGGTAGAGTGAGCGCTCTTTGTAAGAACCTTGACCACCTAAGTAGAGCATGGCTTCAGACCCACTTTCTACTAGATTCAACCAGAGTAAATTGCTTCGATTCACTGCTTGAAATCCCTGTTGCATCAAGAAAATTTTTTCCCCATCATTTTCCACTAGTAAAATGCCTTTTTTATTAGAGAGATCTTCAAACATATGTTAAATTCTCAGGAGTTGGTAAAACCCACTCCTCTGCCGTCAGAAGAATAAATTTTTGACTTTGAGCCGAATCGCGCTCTTGTTTTGTCGGCGCTCTACTGATTGAGTTCAGCCTGACTAAAATAGTTACTATTGTTGCCGATTACCTGAAATATCTGTCGCCCACACCGTAAAGCAAGAGCTGTGGAATGTTCGTCCATCTGGCCTCTCCTGTGAAAGGATAGCAGCCAGAGCAACACCGCTGTTTGGGTTGAGTCTGGAAAAATGGTACTAAGACCCTATCCGCGAATAAATTTAGTTTAACTCATATTGTGCATTTAAGTACAGAGGTGTCTTTGCCTGAAGGAGTCAGGCTCTTTGCTGGCAGATGATCCCCGAGATAGATGAGATCACCCAGCCGCAGGCTCTATCTTAGAAAGATAGATGCAATTGATTGCCGGTACTGAGTGGATTGACGCGGAAGCGGACGCCACATGGGGCGGATTCATGGCATCAAACCATCGTTTTAATCAACCGTGTTTTACAAAAAGGGTATAAAGAATATGCAACTTAATACTTGTCCTTGTTGCGGTAGTTCCCTGCTCCGCCATGCTAAGCAAGGCGGTGTTTATTGGTTTTGTACCTCCTGCCGCCAGGATATGTCACTCTTGATTGCCGGTACGCTTACCTGCCCAGACCCCATAGCAGCGCTATCGCGCTCCACCCAACCTGTGAATTCCTAGATGTTGCCGATAGCAGACGAGTCAGGCTAGCCTGGGGTTGAAACCCCTCCGGAGGCGTGATTTGTTAGCAGCATTACTTTATGGTCAAGAGGACTTACGTCTAGAAATTGTTGCTGACCCCACCCCAGCTGCCGGTGAGGTGGTGATGCAAGTGGGGGCGGCGACTACCTGTGGCACCGACCTCAAAGTGTGGCGTCGGGGGGGTCATGCGCGAATGCTACGACTCCCTACTTTGTTTGGCCATGAGGCAGCTGGGCAGATTGTTGCAGTGGGGTCAGGTGTGACCAACTGGCATGTGGGCGATCGCGTAGTGGCTAATAATTCCGCCCCATGCATGAAATGTTTTTTTTGTCAACGTCAGGAATATTCCCTCTGCTCGAACTTGACGTGGAATAACGGGACGTTTGCGGAATACCTCAAAATTCCGGCGGCGATTGTCCAACAGAATCTGTTGCCGATCCCAGAGGACTTGCCGGACGAATTGGCAGCAATGACGGAACCATTGGCTTGTGTGCTGCATGGGGTAGCACGGTCGAATGTGAAACGGGGCGATCGCGTAGTGGTAGTGGGAGATGGCGCGATCGGGCTGATGTTTGTGGCTTTGTTGGCAGACGACGGGTTAGCTTGTGTGTTATTAGTCGGCGGCAACGACGAGCGGCTGCAAATTGGTAAACAACTGGGTGCAGCACAGACGTTTAACTATCATCAGGTGACGGATATACCAGCTGTGGTGAGAGAACAGACAGAGGGCTGGGGGGCAGATGTAGTGATTGAAGCCACTGGTGTGCCCGCTGTTTGGGAGAGTGCGATCGCTTGTGCCCGTCCAGGTGCAACCGTCAACTTATTCGGAGGTTGTCCACGAGATACCACGATTACTGTAAATACAGAACAACTGCACTACAGCGAACTAAGTCTCAAAGGAGTATTTCACAATACGCCGACGTATGTACGTGCCGCGCTGTCACTACTGGCAAGTCGAGCGATTCCATTTGAATTGCTAATCAGTGAACACCGACCGTTGAAACATTTAGAGCAAGTGTTTCATGATATGAAGAATCGTAAGGTAATTAAGGTAGCTATCCGCCTAGCCCTGGAAAACCATCGACCAGGAGACTGAGTTATGAAAACCATCATTGCGATCTTAGCGACTTTGCTCATCACCAGCACACCTGTTGCAGCCCAACGACCCGATGCAGGCGCGGCAATAGCTCCTCGCATCACCATCAGCGATCGATGTCAGCAGTTACATCTAAACTGTACTCGGCCTAAGCTGTTGGAAGTAGGACGCAACCTAGAGCAGTTGTATTTCAACCGATACAAACAGAAACCACCCCAACAGCGCGGCGCCAACAGCTACACTACCACTGACACCGACCTGATTGATCAAGCGATAATCAGTCAGTTAGCAAACGAAAACGAAAAGTTACGTAAAGACTTGGAGTTACGGGATGCCGAGATCCAGCCCTTACGGAAGGGGCAGCAAGGATAGCCGCTCGTCTGCACCAAGACAGGTAGTAACGAGGACTCTTGATTCCACCTCCCGACTGAGTGTAATTCCACCCCTAGACTATACCGCCTTGGCTCAGTTTTGATCCAGGGCGGTTTGAGTGTGACGATGCATAGCTTTAATCATCCGGTACAAATCCAACTCAGTTAGGCATTTAAAGCTTTTAGCTAAACGACCCTGGGTAGGACTATGGAAAACTTTGATTATGACGTGGCAATCGGTTATCCATCTCACAAAAGTACTAACACATACTTTTAGGTTGGAGTTGCCTGTGGTATTCAAACTTATTTTTCTTTACTGAAAAAATCTATTTCCAGAAGCGCACGTCATGCCAACCATAAAATTTAAATACGTTTGCCCTAATGGCTATTTGATTAAATTTTATTTAATCAAACTTTAATCTTTTCTTAATCTCTGGCTTTTCAAATCTCACCAAATGCAATATAATGTGTGATCTTAAGTAAAATTATGTTGAAAAAAGCTCTGAGTAATATGGTAATTACCCCCAAGAGAAGACTGATGTTAGACGAAAAGTGTGAAATACCAATCAAGGCTCCACCACATCTAACATTGCTTGAAAAAACGAGGTTTATCCAATTTTTTTAATTGTGAAACGATGAAAACAAAAAAGATTGCCTTTGTACATTATTCACATTTGCACAATTTGACTCGGTTGGAAACCATGCCGTTTGCCTTAAATTCTGTGGCTGCCTTAGCAAATGCTGGTTGGGAAGTTGACGTTTACCTGTGGGAAACACCTTCTTCAAATTACGACGACTTATTGCCAAAAAATGTTAATATAGTGTATTCCGTCGAGTCACAAACTAATCCACTTAACAAGCTGCTAACGGTGCTCTGGCTGCAAGTTTACTTTAAGAAAAATGGTTACTACTGTGCGTTTGGGCTTGGTCCAAAAGGTGCTTATATAGCTGATATCATCGCCAAATCTAGCCAATGCCCTTTCATCTATATCAACGATGAGTTTCCTAGCGAGTGGCAGCATAACAATCTCTGGAAAAAACTCGAAAAGCAGGCTGTTAAAAATGCTGCGATGGTAGTGGTTCCTGACAAACACCGCTTTCAACCTTTGTCCCAAGAACTCCCTATTCTTGCCTCAAAAGTATATGCTGTTTTACCAAATATTCCAGTTATTAAAACACCTGTTGAAGAAATTGATTGGCACCAGAAACTCAACTTACCTGAAGACTCAATTCCCTTTTTGCACGCTGGTTCTATCAATGATTGGGCCCAAATCCCGGAGATATTATCTAGCGTGCCTTATTGGCCTGAAAAAGCAGTTTTAGTGCTGCACGGACGGTCGGAGAAGGAAATCGAAAAATCACGCAAGTCCCTTTCACATCTTGATATTCCAAATAAAGTTTTTTGGAGTCCTGACCCTCTTACAGTAAACTATCTTAACTCACTTGTTTCATACTGTACAGCGAACTTCGCACTTTACCGCAACACCGGGCCAAATTTTGAATATATGGGGTTCTCATCTGGGAAATTAATGCGTAGTCTGGCATATGGCCGTCCTGTAATTGCTTCTAAGATGTCATCACTATCTTTTGTCACAGAACACAACATTGGAGTTTTAGTAAACCACCCAGTAGAAATTCCTAATGCAATTAAGCAGATTATGCAAGATAGAGTTGGTTACAAGAATAGATGTTTAAGTTTTTGTAAGTCTCATGCATCTTTTGAAAAGCACTGGGAAAAGTTTTGTGAGCAGCTGAGACAAACTACAAAAGTTGACTTGCGCTAATCGACAATATGACTTGATCAGACAATATCACCACCAAGTCTGAAGAGCGATCAGAGATTGCCTTGAACAGCAATTGGCTAATTTCATTGATAAGCTCACCCTAAATGTCGCAAGGATGCCCAGACTGTCCCGTAGGGCAGTGTGGGAGGAATTGTGACCAACATTCTTGGTTGAGCGCAGCGAATCCTTATAGTTATCTAACGTCATATGTGATATAGCAGTCCTAAATGAGTTGTAAAAAATTAAGTATACATAAATATCTTTGGGAAGTCAAAAACTTGATGATGAGTA